>JBBSKP010000175.1:0-10764 GCA_038256175.1 Mycobacteriales bacterium | reverse complement strand
GGCCATCTGGAGCGAATGACGGAGGCGTACAACCAGTCTGCGCCAATGCTTGCGGCCTTCGAGCCGGACGTGTTCGACGGTGACATGGTCTTCTTCACTGCAGCCGCTGACGGCGAGGACAAGAGCGCAGACCACAAAGCTCCCGACCCCGAGGCGGCGTTCGAGAGTTGGCGACCGTTCGTGACCGGTGCGATGAGTAACCAACTGATAGACGCCGTCCACGACGACATGACCGCCCCGCACGTTCTACCCCTGATCGCCCGAGTGCTCGACCGGTATCTGGAACCCCTTCCGACGAAAGACCCTGAGCGAGTTGGAGAATAGAATGCCTCACCCAGAGCAGTCCGTGATCGTCGACAAAATCACGAAGTCCTTCGGCGGCGTTGCGGCCTTGCGTGGCATCAGCTTCGAGGTCGGCCGCGGTGAGGTGCTCGGTATCCTCGGGCCCAACGGTGCCGGCAAGACCACCACGGTGAATATTCTGTCGACGCTTGTGAAGCCCGACGGCGGACGCGCTGTAGTCGCAGGCCACGATGTGGTGTTGGATCCGGCAGGTGTCCGCGCATCGATCATGCTCACCGGCCAGCACGCGGCTCTCGATGACATGCTCACCGGCTATGAGAACTTGGTGATGTTCGGGCGACTCCTCGGGCTGCACAAGGCGGCAGCGCGGAGCCGGGCGACAGAACTCATCGGTGAGTTCGACCTCGTCCGCGCAGCGGACCGCAGGGTCGGCACGTACTCGGGCGGTATGCGGCGCAGGATCGATATCGCCTGCGGACTGGTGGTTCGGCCGGAGGTCGTCTATCTCGACGAGCCGACCACCGGGCTCGATCCGCGTAGTCGCCAAGCGGTGTGGGACCTGGTGGCCAGCTTCAAGAGTCTCGGTATCACCACGCTGCTCACGACGCAGTATCTCGAGGAAGCCGATGCTCTGAGCGACCGGATCATCGTGATCGATCACGGCACTGTCATTGCCGAAGGAACTGCGGACGAACTCAAGGCCCGAACCGGTGGTAGCTACTGCGAGGTGGTCCCGCTTGATCTCAAGGACTTGTCGGCGGTGGTCGAGGCGTTGGGTTCGCTGTTACCCGAAGAGAATCGGGCGGCGCTGACTCCGGAATCGGATCGGGTCGCCGTTCCTGCCCCGGACGGCGCGAGGACCCTTGCCGAGGCACTACGTCGCCTCGACGGGGCAAATATCGATCTGGTCGATATTGCGTTGCGCAGGCCGTCCCTCGACGATGTGTTCTTATCGCTGACCGGACATATGACGGTGCACGAGGCGGTGTCGTGACCACCATGACGGCCGCGCGGCCGAAAGTCTCGGTATTTCAGCAATGGTGGGTGCTGACAACCCGGCTCATCGCACCGACACTGCGCAACGGGGAAGTCTTCACGTCGATTCTCACTCCGGTTGTCTTCACCATCGGGTTCTACATTCCGCTGAACACGGTGATGACGGTGTTCGGCCACGGGCTGAGCAGTTACGCGCAGTTCCTGATGCCGATGATCGTCTTGCAAGCTGTTGCGTTCACAGCGATTTCGGCAGCATTCCGGGCAGCGACCGACTCGGTGGAGGGCCTGAACCGACGGTTCGGTTCGATGCCGATTGGCACGGTGGTGCCGCTCGCGGCGCGAATGACGGCAAACATCTACCGCGCCGCGATCTCTTTGGCCGCGGCGATCGTGTGTGGTTATGTCATCGGGTTCCGGTTCGACCGCGGCACCGAATACACCATCGGCTTCTGCCTGTTCTCGATGCTGGTCGGTGGCGCGCTGTCGCTGGGAGCCGATGTGCTCGGCACCGTGTCCAAAAGCCCGGAGGCGACGACGCAGTCGCTCACCTTGCCGCAGCTGATACTCGGGATGTTGTCTGTCGGCTTCGCTCCCGCAGATCAGTTTCCCGAGTGGATCCAGGGGTTCGTTCGAAATCAGCCGGTATCGCAATTCGCCTATGCGTTAAGGGCATTGGCAGGTGACAGCACCGCAGGAGCCGGTGCGGTCACCTGGTCGGTGATGGGCCCGCCGCTGGCGTGGGCGTTGGGCATCATTGTGGTGTTCGTGCCGTTGTCCGCTGTCGTAACTTCGAGGAGGCAGTGATGGCCGCTATCAACACAGACGCTCAGGGAGCAGGCTCAGCGGTCAAGGGCGGCTTCCCGGACCAGGGAAAGCGCCGCAGTGAGAACTCGCTGCGGCAGTTGATCCCGCACACCGCGATCCAGACGCAGCGCCTGCTCATCCGTTGGAGCCGCGACTGGGCGACGGTGCTGCAGGCTCTGATCTTTCCGGCCCTGCTGCTGGTGATGCTGAACACTGTTCTCGGGCGCCAGATTACATCGTTCGCCGGCCACAGCGCGCTCTACGGAACGGTTCCGCTGACCACGCTGGTAGGCGTCATGTCCGGGTCTACCGCGGGCGCGGTGGCGCTCGGCCGTGAGCAGGAGGAGGGCCTGCTCGCACGATTCTGGGTTCTCCCCGTCCATCGAGCCTCCGGCTTGCTCGCGCGCTTTGTGGCCGAAGCCTTTCGGATCGTTGCCACGACCATCATCATCCTGGCTGCGGGGTTCGCACTGGGGTTCCGATTCGATCAAGGATGGCTTGCCGGTATCGCGTTGTTCGTTGTGCCATTGATGTTCGGTCTGGCGTTCGGGACCCTCGTCATCGCGGTTGCGGTCTACACGGCGAAAGCGACACTGGTGGAGGGTGTTTCGCTGGTCAGCGCGTTGATGATGTTCTTCTCCACTGGATTCGTGCCGCTGGCGGCTTACCCGCAATGGGCGCAGCCGATCGTCGAGCATCAGCCACTCAGCTACGCGATCGAGGCGATGCGTGGCCTCTCACTGGGCGGCCCGGTGCGAGAGCCGATGATCGGAACATTGTTGTGGTCGGTGGGAATCATTGCGGTGTGTGCTGTTCCGGCGGCGTATGGCTACCGGAGGGCGAGCAGGCGCTGATACCCCGCTTACGGTAGGACGCCGAGGCGGCGTGCAGCGACGACGGCCTCGTGCCGGGAGTGTGCGTCGAGCTTGGACATCGCGCTGCGCAAGTAGCTCTTCACGGTCTCGGGACGAAGCGAGAGACGATCCGCCGCTTCGGAGTTGGTGCATCCCAGCGCAATCTGTGACAGGACATCGGTTTCGCGTGGTGACAAGGCGACCGCGGGCGGCTGCGCACTCGGGTCGCCTGATTCGAGTCGCGCAAGCCGATCGGTGATCGAACGGAGCCTGCGTTGCAGCGCGCTGTCGGCGATCGAATGGGCAAGGTCGCGCAGCTCCGCGTGGATGCTGCGAATGCCTTCCATCGTGACGGCGTCAGCGGCGCCGGCGGTGGCCGCGAAAGCTTGCTCCAGCCGTAGCCGCCGGTCGACCTCGTCGCGGATGGCAAGTTCCGCGCCGAGTCGGCGAGACGCCTGGACGAGGATGTCGGCGGTGTCGTCACCGACCGGTCCGTACCCGCGAGCGGCGGCGTACAGCACGGCTCGCGAGCGGCCGCCCACCACGACTGGCACAGCGACGACCGATCGGATGCTTTCGTTCAGCACCGGCTCGTCGTAGTGGTGGGTGATGAATGCCGAGTTCGAATAGTCGGCGACCGACGCCGCGCGGCGTTGTGCGACCACCCGGCCACCGAGCCCGGATCTCGGGGGAATCACCAGACCGTGCAGTCCCGTGGTCCAGGTTCCGAAGAACTCCGAAAGTAATAGGAGTTCCCCGTCGTGGACTTCGCCACCGAACACCACCTGGACGCCCGAATCGGAGTGCACGCGCCGTAGCTCGGCCCGCAACGCATCGGCGTCACGCGGGCGCGAGTGCGCGCTAGGGGCCGGCATCGATCGGTACCCCTTTCCGGGGCTAGTCGAGTGTGGTCTGTGACGTAGATCCTATTCGAGACGGCGCGGCAACCGACCCGCCGACGAGGAGTGAACAGATATGAGCACCGACCCGAACCTGCGCGTTCGCGAATTAGTCGACCAGTACGACGGTGTAGATGCCTGCGCAGCCCATCTGCTGTGTGATCGCCACCCTGCCGGTGACGTCGCGTTCACAGTGGTCGAGGCCAACCTCGAATCGGTGGATCTCACCTATGGCGAGCTGCGGGAAAAGTCGACTCGTTTCGCGGCCGCGCTCGCCGACCTCGGTGTCGAGCCGGGCGAGCGGGTGGCGACGCTGATGGGCAAATCGGTCGACCTTGTGATCGCGCTGCTCGGGATATGGCGTCGTGGTGCTGTCCATGTTCCGCTGTTCACAGCGTTCGCGTCGCCGGCGATCGCGTACCGGCTCCAGTCGAGCGGCACCAAGGTTGTCGTCTCCGACGCGGATCAGCTGCCGAAACTCGCACCTGGCGAGGACATGCCGGTCGACGCCGGGTGGCAGGTGATCACCGCGGGAGCCGACGCCGCAACCGGACAGCTTCGGCTGGCGGATCTACTCGCCAGCTATGAGCCGACCGATCCGCGCGGTGTGGCGGTCACCGTTGGCGGGGACGGGCTGCTGGTACAGCTTTTCACCAGCGGAACGACGGGAACACCGAAAGGTGTGCCGGTCCCCGTACGCGCACTCGCGTCGTTCCATGCCTATCAGGAGTTCGGGCTCGACGTGCGGAAAGACGACGTGTTCTGGAATGCGGCGGACCCTGGCTGGGCATACGGGCTGTATTACGCGTTGCTCGCACCGCTCGCGTCGGGAACGCGCAGCGTCGTGCTGCACGCAGGGTTCTCCGCTCCGCTTACCTGGCAGGTGATGCAGCGCTTCGGCGTCACCAACTTTGCAGCAGCCCCTACCGTCTACCGCAGCTTGCGAGCCTCGGGAGCAGTGCCTGCGGAGATCGGCCTGCGCCGAGCGTCGTCGGCCGGCGAGCCGCTCACGCCCGATGTCGTCGCGTGGTCGACGGACGCGCTCGGTGTTGCGGTCCGGGATCACTACGGGCAGACCGAGCACGGCATGTTCATCTGCAACGCGTGGCACGACGACTTGATCACCGACGTTCCGCCCGGTTCGATGGGCATGCCGCTTCCAGGTTGGGCATGTTCGGTACTCGCCGAGGAGAGTGCCGACGTCGCGCCGGCCGGGCAGATGGGTCGTGTGGCGATCGACACCGAGCACAGCCCGCTGCTGTGGTTCACCGGATATGTCGACGCGCCCGAGAAGACTGCGCAACGATTCACCGACGACGGACGCTGGTACCTCTCCGGCGATACCGGCATGACCCATGACGACGGTTTCTTCTTCTTCTCGTCGCGCGACGACGACGTCATCATCATGGCCGGCTACCGCATCGGTCCGTTCGACGTGGAAAGTGTTCTGGTGCTGCATGCGGACGTGGTCGAGGCCGCAGTTGTCGGAATGCCTGACGAGCTGCGTGGCGAGGTCCTGGAGGCGTTCGTTGTGCTTCGTCACGGCGTGCCGGGCGGGCCTGAGCTGGAAAGGGATCTGCAGACTCTGGTGAAGAAGAAGTTCGCCGCGCACGCCTATCCGCGCACGGTGCACTTCGTCGATGCATTGCCGAAGACTCCCAGCGGCAAGGTGCAGCGATTCCTCCTGCGCAAGGGGTAAGTCGAGCGCATAGGTATCGTGGCTCGACGAACTGAGTTGGCCACCATAACTATGCGTTCGTCACGGACGTGTGCTGAGGAGCTTCGATGTCGAAGACTGTTGTGATCACCGGCGCCAACACTGGGATCGGGCTGGCCATGGCGCACGAGCTCGCAGCACGTGGTGACGCGGTCGTGATGGCTTGCCGGAATCAGACGAAGGCCGACGCAGCACGTGCAGAGGTCCTGGCGCGAACACCGAGCGCGCAGGTCGATGTGCTGTCGCTGGACTTGTCGTCGTTCGATCACATCCGTCGGTTCGCCGCTGAGCTCGCCGCACGCCATGGCAAGGTCGACGCCCTGATCAACAATGCGGGCGCGTCGCCGATGAAGCAGGAATTCACCGCCGATGACTTCGAATTGCAGTTCGGCGCAAACTATTTGGGCCCGTTTTTGCTGACGCACCTGCTGTTGCCACAGCTCGAAGCTGCTGCGGCCGACACCGGTGATGCGCGAATCGTGCACTTGGCGTCCATCATTCACAATATCGGCAAGATCGATCCCGACACGTTCCGCGGTCGCAAGCGCTATATAACCCTCGCTGCGTACGCGCAGTCGAAGCTCGGCAATCTCATGTTCAGCAATGCGCTGGCACGCCGCCTGCCGGAGGGCCTGAGCACCAACGCAATGCACCCGGGTGGAGTGGATTCGGATATCTACCGCGAACTGCCGGGGTTCATTCACGCTCCGCTCAAGTTGTTCTTGATCCCGCCGGAGAAGCCGGGCCGCCTCGGCGCGGATCTCGCGATAGGCGAGGAATATCGCGGCCGATCTGGTGAGTACTTCACCGCGCAATGGCCGAAGCCGGTCAGTCGCAGTTCGCGCAATGTCGCCAAGCAGGAAGACCTGTATGCGCGTAGCTGCGAGCTGACAGGCGTCGTGCCACTGCCCGCCACCTGAGCCCGATCAGGAGAGCTGCGCTTTCCCCAGCAGCTCGATGCTGTTGAGTACCTTCTCGTGCGGCAGTGTTCCTACGCTGACGTGGAGCATGAACCGGTCGATTCCCAAGGTGTCGCGCATCGCGCCGATCTTGTCCGCGACCTGGTCGGGTGTACCGACGAGGAGTGAACCCGCGGGGGAGCGAAGGGCCTCGAACTGATCCCGTGTCATTGGCCCCCATCCGCGTTCGCGGCCGAGTTTCGTCATGGCGAGCGCGTAGGACGGATAGTAGTCGGCGACGGCCTGTTCCTCGGTTTCGTTGATATAGCCATGGGCGTGTACGGCAATCGGCTGCGGGTCGTGACCACCTTCTGCCAGCGCGCGGCGGTAGAGGTCGGCAAGCGGGGCGAACCTGGCCGGCTGCCCGCCGATGATCGCGATCGCAAGCGGCAGGCCGAGCAGGCCGGCGCGGATCACCGATTCGGGGTTGCCGCCGACGCCGATCCAGATAGGTAACTCGCGCTCGGGACGCGGGTAGACCATCTGGTCGTGCAGTGCGGCCCGATGGTTGCCCGACCACGTCACCGGCTCGCCTGACCGCAGCGCGAGTAGCAACTGCAGCTTCTCGACGAACAGCTCGTCGTAGTCGGCGAGGTCGTAGCCGAAGAGCGGAAACGACTCGGTGAACGAGCCGCGTCCAGCGATGATCTCGGCCCGGCCGGACGACACGAGGTCCAGCGTCGAGTACTGCTGAAAGACGCGGACGGGATCATCGGAGCTCAGAACCGTAACCGCACTGGTCAGGGCTATTTTCGAGGTCTTGCCCGCGGCTGCGGCGAGCACGACTGCCGGCGCCGACGCAGCGAAGTCCGCGCGGTGATGTTCGCCGACGCCGTAGACGTCCAGTCCGGCCTGCTCGGCGACGACGGCTTCGTCGACTACCTCACGCAGGCGCTGCCCATAGGACGGCGCGGCGCGTCCGTCGACCCCGTAGACCTCGGCAAAGGTCGTGATTCCCAGCTCCATGCCACTCCTCGAGATCCTGATATCTAGTTCACTATTCAACTATTATGCTGTAGCAACCGCCCGATTCACCCGAGTATTCCCGCCCCGACATGTGGCTGCTGTGGCTATGCGTTGTAACGGATTCCGTTCCCCAGCGAAACAAAAGCAGCGCGGGTTGGGCCTCATCGGCTGAACTAGTTGGCTGGCCGAGGCCACGCGTATCGTTGTTGGCCGTACCTCTGTCGGGACCGCAAGGGGTGCACTGAGAAGGTCGGATGGGCTCGTGAGCGAGAAGTTGCTGAGGGTTTGGTAGGCGAGTCGGATCGGTCATTCCGTCTGTCGCCTGCTCAGCTCGGACTCTGGCACGCGCAGCAACTAGCCGGAAACATCCCGATCACCATCTCGCAATACGTCGAGATCAGGGGCGAACTCGACCCTGATGTCCTCGACGACGCCGGTCGGATCGCGGCCGCCGAGTTGGGGTCCGGCCTGCTTCAAATCATCGAGGTCGACGGCGTGCCGAGGCAGTTCTTCGGGCCGACTCGCAACGCCGCCACCGCGCAACTCGACTTCCGCGATGCGGAGGATCCCGTTCGGGCCGCCATGGCCTGGATGCGTCGATCCTCGGCGGCCCCACTCGACGTCCTTGGTGACCGGCTCGGAACCGCGTCGCTGCTGCGACTCGGCGACGAGCATTACTACTGGTACTCGCGCATTCACCACATCGCGCTCGACGGCCTCGGCGCGATGAACCTGATGCATCGCGTCGCCGAGCTGTACACGGCCGCACGGCAGGGACTGCCGGCACCGCCGAGCCGGGCGATGGGACTTCCCGAGATCGTCGATGCCGAGGCCGCATACCGCGCGTCGGCACGCTTCCAGACCGATCATCAGTACTGGTCAGAGCAAACCGCAGATCTACCGCCCGCCGCTACCTTGTCGCGGCGAATCCAAGCCGGGCTCAGCGCCAGTTCGCTGATTCGCAGTGGCACGTTGTCCGCCGAGGCCTCGGAACTGTTCGATTCCGCGGTGGAACGCCTGAACTCGAGCACGGCACCGCTCGTCGTCGCCGCGTTCGCTAGTTTTCTGGCGCGAATGACGGCACGGGACGACGTCGTTCTCGGTCTACCTGTTTCAGCACGCACGAACGCCGCGCTCCGCAGGTCCGGCGGCATGGTGTCGAACATTGTTCCGCTGCGGCTGCGCATCGGCGCGGACACCACTGTCGCGGAGGTACTCGCGCAGGCGCAAACAGCGCTGGTCGGGGCTTTGCGGCACCAGCGGTACCGGCACGAGGACATCCGCCGCGACAGCGATAGTGGGCCTTCGCAGCAGGGTTTCTTCGGCCCTGTCGTGAACATCATGATGTTCCACAGCGAGATCAAGCTCGGCGACATTCTCGGCAAGTTCAACGTCCTGTCCACGGGGCCGGTGGACGACATAGCGGTCAACTTGTATCCGGCGGTGGCAGGCCAGCGCACGCACATCGACTGCGAGGCGAATCCGAACCGCTACGAGACCGACGAGCTCGCCGAGCATCACGAGCGATTCCTGCGTTTCCTCGAGCGGTTCGTTGCGGCCGCCGATACAGCACCGGTCTCACAGCTGGATCTGCTCGACCATGCCGAGCGGCTCGCGCTCGCTCCAGTCCGCGGTCCAGTCGGATCGTCTCGGCGATCGCTTCCAGAGTTACTGACCGACGCTGCCGGACGTAGTGCCGACACGATCGCGGTTGTCGCGGACGGAACCGAAATCACCTATCGCGAGCTCGATGAGCGCTCCAACCGGCTGGCCCGCCTGCTCGCGGAACGCGGAGTTGCGGCGGAGACGTTTGTTGCCGTCGCAATCCCGCGGTCGATCGAATCGGTCGTCGCGACGTGGGCCGTCGCGAAGTCGGGTGGTGCCTTCGTACCTGTCGATCCCGACTACCCGGCGAACCGCGTCGAGCACATGCTCACCGATTCGGCAGCACTCCTCGGCCTTACCGTCGGCGCGAAACGCGACTCGCTGCCGGACAACGTCGAGTGGCTGGTTCTCGACGATGCCGAGACCGAGACGCTGTTGCAGAACCGATGGGCCCATCCCATCGCCGATCTGGTTCGGCCGATGACGGCAATCGCCTACCTCATCTACACGTCCGGCTCTACGGGCCTACCCAAAGCCGTCGCCGTCTCGCATTCCGGCCTCGATAGTTTTGCGGTTGACCAGCGCGAACGCTACTCCGCACACACCGACTCCCGCGTTCTGCATGTGTCGTCGCCGAGTTTCGACGCCTCGATCTTCGAATACCTGCTCGCCTTCGACGCCGGCGCGACGCTCGTGATCGCGCCGCCCGGTGTTTACGGCGGCGACGCACTGCGCGACCTGATCATCGCGCAGCGAGTGACGCACGCCTTCATCACTCCCGCGCCGCTCGCCTCGGTCGACCCCGAAGGCTTGGACACCCTGACGCACCTTGTTGTCGGCGGCGAGGCCGTGCCGAAGGAACTCGTCGATCGCTGGGCGTCGGGCCGGAACTTCTTCCACGCCTATGGACCCACCGAGACGACGATCATGACGGCGATCAGTGCGCCGGTCAGCGTCGCCGACCCGGTCACCCTCGGAACGCCGATCCGCGGCACCGCCGCTGTGGTGCTGGACGCGCAGTTGCGGCCGGTGCCCGTCGGTGCCGTCGGTGAGCTGTACATCAGCGGCGTCGGACTTGCCCGCGGTTACCACGGCCGGGCGGAGTTGACCGCGCATCGGTTCGTCGCGAATCCGTTCGCCGCCACGGGGGAGCGGATGTACCGCACGGGCGACGTCGTCCGGTGGGCAGCAGGCTCGCCGCCGGTACTCGAGTTCGTCGGCCGCTCCGACTCTCAGGTCAAGCTGCGCGGGTTCCGGATCGAGCTCGGTGAGATCGATGTGGCACTCACTGCGCACCACTCGGTCGACTTCGCCGCGACCGTGATCGTGCGCCACGAGCAACGCGGCGATGTGCTGGTGTCCTATGTGCTTGCCGGGGCGGGCCACGCGTTCGACACGCATGCATTGACCGAGCATCTTTCGGGATTGCTTGCCCCACATATGGTGCCGTCGCTGATCGTGGCTCTGGACCGGATTCCGTTGACGCCGGTAGGAAAGCTCGATCGAAAAGCATTGCCGGAGCCGAACTTTGTGGCCGAAGCATCGTTCCGCGCGCCGCGAACGATGGTCGAGGAGACGCTCGCGGCAACGTTCTCGGAAGTTTCGGGGGCGGCGCGCGTCGGGATCGACGACAATTTCTTCGAACTCGGCGGCAACTCGCT
>JBBSKP010000174.1:0-10816 GCA_038256175.1 Mycobacteriales bacterium | reverse complement strand
CGCGATCACCCTCTGGACCGAGCACTGGAACCAGGACCCCAAGCCGTTCGTCTGGAAAGCCACCGCCGAGGACATCATCGCCAAAGTCCAACGCGGCCGTACCACCCTCCACCAGATCAAAACGCAGACGGACCACTAGCCTGTCGCGCGAATTGCGGAGAAGCTATCTCGTAACACCCACACGATGATTGGAGTCGATATGCCAGCTCATTCTCGGCGCAAGCAGCACCTGCGGCACCATGCGACACCGTTCATCATCATCGGTGCTTTGGTCACCAGTATGGCGTTTGTCGGCGTGGCTGCCTGCACTACCGAACACAGTGCAGCGCCGCCCGCCACGCACACCGTGATTGCTTAGATCGCGCGCTCGCGGCCTGCCCAGTACGGGTCGCGGAGCTTGCGCTTGGGTAGTTTGCCGTTCGGATCTCGCGGCAACTCGTCGACGTAGTCGACCGACTTCGGCAGCTTGAACTTGGCGAGCCGCTCGCTCGCGAATGCGAGGATGTCGGCGGTGAGCTCGTCGGACGGTTCCACACCTGCGGCCGGCTGGACGACAGCCTTGATCTCCTCGCCCCAATCTGCGTGTGGCACACCGAAGACCGCCACATCATCGATCTTGGGATGCAGCATCAGCTCGCCCTCGATCTCCGCCGGGTAGATGTTGACGCCACCGGAAATGATCATGTCGGACTTGCGGTCACACAGGTACAGGTAGCCGTCCTCGTCGAGGTAGCCGATGTCGCCGAGCGTGAACAGATCGCCGACGCGAGATTCTTCGGTCTTCTTCTTGTCGTGGTGGTACTCGAAGGTCGAGCCGCCCATCTGCATGTACACCTGACCGGGTTCACGCACGGGCAACTCCGCACCGTCGTCGCCAAGCACCTTCACCACCGACCACGGCCATGGCCGGCCGACGGATCCCGGCTTCCGCAACCACTCCTCACCTGTGATGGCAGTGCCGCCGCCCTCGGTCGCCGCGTAGTACTCGGTGACAACCGGGCCCCACCACTCGAGCATCTGCCGCTTGATCTCCTGCGGGCACGGCGCAGCGCCGTGGATCATCACCCGTAGCGACGACACGTCGTACTTCGAGCGGACGTCCGGAGCAAGCGCCAACAGTCGGTGGAACTGCGTCGGCACCATGTGGCTGTGCGTGACGTGGTGTTCCTGGATCAGCCGAAGCATTTCCTCGGGATCCCACCGGTCCATCAGTACGGCCGTGTGGCCCAACTGGATCGAGATGACGACGAAGTTCAGCACTGCCGTGTGATAGAGCGGCGAACCGCAGATGTGTACGTGGGCGTCGAACGGCTTGATTCCGAAGATTCCGAAGAAGCCGCTCGCCGCGACGGGGACCTGGTCCGGGTCGGCGCCGGTCAATGGACGCCGAACTCCCTTGGGCCGCCCGGTAGTTCCCGAGGTGTAGAGCATCGGGCCGCCGGCGGTACGGGTTTCGGGCCGACCGGCCTCGCCCGCACCCAAGTCCGACAGTGGCGTGAAACCTTCGATCGCGCCTACCGAGAAGCGTCCGGCCGCAGGCAATCCGGCCTCGTCCGCCGCAGCGCCCGCCGCAGCCGCAAAGCGATCACTTGCGACGAAGGCCTTCGCTTCACTGTCCTTCAGGATGTAGGCGACCTCTGGGCCGGTCAGATGCCAGTTCACGGCGACGATGTACAGACCCGTCTCGAACGCGGCGAAATAGAACGCCACCAGATCGGCGGAATTGTGCAGCATCATCACGACTGCGTCGCCGGGTCGTAGGCCCATCGCTTGCATGCCACGGCCGTACCGGTCGGCGGTTGTCGCCAGTTCGGCGTAAGTCACCTCGCGACCGTCAGGGTCGACGACCGCGATTCGATCGGGATCGCTCGCAGCGATGTTCCACAGGCCGGGCTCGAGTACGGCGTTATCGGTCACCCGACAAATCTAGAACGTGTTCTACTCTTCAGGCAACCCCTGCGACCGACGCGAGTTGTTTGATTTGATCGACGTCCGAACAAGTGACGAGCAACATCGTCACTCCGCTCGCCTCCCAGACCGCGACTTCCGAACGAACCTGGTCCACGTCGCCGATGATCATCGTGTCCGTCACCATCCGGTCGGGAACCACCGCAGCCGCCTCTTCCTTCTTGCCGGCCTGGAAGAGTTTCCCGATTTCGTCGACCTCCTCGTGATACCCCATCCGCTTGTAGACCTGCGCGTGGAAGTTGAGCTCTGGGGCACCCATCCCGCCGATGTAGAGCGCCAGGATCGGCTTGACGTTCTGAATCTGCGCATCGCGGTCGTCGGTGATCATCACCTGACAGCTCGCGGCGATCTCGAAGTCGGCACGGCTGCGCCGGGCACCACTGCGCGCAAAACCCTCGTCGAGCCACTCGTTGTACATCGGCGCCAGCCGCGGCGAGTAGTAGATCGCGAGCCAGCCGTCGGCGATCTCCGCGGTGAGCGCGACGTTCTTCGGACCCTCGGCGCCCAGCCAAATCGGCACATCAGCGCGTAGCGGATGGGTGATCGGCTTCAGTGGCTTGCCGAGACCGGTCGAGCCTGGACCCTGATACGGGAGCGGGTAGTGCGGCCCTCCGTTGCGCACATGAGCTTCGCGTGCGAGCACCTGGCGGACGATCGACACGTACTCACGCGTCCGTGCCAACGGCTTCTCGAAGGGAGCCCCATACCACCCTTCGACCACCTGCGGTCCCGAGACGCCGAGCCCGAGGATCGCCCGACCGCCGCTGAGATGATCGAGAGTCAACGCATGCATCGCGCAGCTTGTCGGAGTTCGGGCGGACAGCTGCGCGACCGACGTCCCCAGTCGAACCCGATCGGTATCCGAGCCCCACCAAGCGAGTGGCGTGAACGCATCGGAGCCCCACGACTCGGCGGCGAAGACCGAGTCGAACCCGTGCTCCTCTGCCCCGCGAACAAGCTCACCCGCGTTGGCCGTGGGCTGCGCGCCCCAGTACCCGAGTTGCAACCCAAGCTTCATTGCGAGCCTCCGTATCGTCGGTGATCAGAAGTCACCCTTGCCACCAGAATAAGAACCTGTTCTACTCGACTTCGTGACCATTGTGAACAGTACGGCAGTGGACAAACCGCTGAGCGCGGCTCTGAACGCGCAATTCGACTACACCCGATCCGTCGGACCGATCATCGGCCGGTTCCTGACTGAGTTGCGCGATCGCCATATCGTCGGCATCCGCGGCGCGGACGGGCGGGTGTTTGTCCCACCACCCGAATACGACCCCATCACTTATGCGCCTCTCACCGATTTCGTCGATGTGTCGACGAGTGGGACCGTGACCTCGTGGACCTGGGCAGCCGATCCGCTGCCCTGCCAACCGTTGACCCGTCCCTTTGCGTGGGCGTTCGTCAAACTCGACGGCGCCGACACTGCGTTGCTGCACGCCGTCGACGCCGGTTCGCCCGAAAACATGAGCACCGGAATGCGGGTGCATGTTCGCTGGGCGGAGGAAACAACGGGATCCATCCACGACGTCGCATGTTTCGATGTCGGCGACGGAACCGACGAAACTGTCTCCACTCCAAGCGATTCCGAACCCGTCACCATGATCACCACGCCGATACAGCTGTCGTACCAGCATTCCGCTTCACCGGAGGAGAGCTTCTACCTCCGTGGCCTTGCGGAGGGCAAGATCATCGGCGGCCGTACTGATGCCAAGGGGAAGGTCTACGTTCCGCCACGTGGCGCAAGCCCCACAGACGGACTCCCGACAAGGGAACAGGTCGAGCTGCCGGACACGGGCACCGTCACCACCTTCTGCATCGTCAACGTGCCGTTCCTCGGACAACGGATCAAGCCGCCGTACACCGCCGCGTACGTACTTCTCGACGGCGCGGATATCGCGTTCCTGCACCTGATTCTCGACATCGACCCCGCCGAAGTCCGGATGGGGATGCGCGTCGAGGCGGTATGGAAACCGCAGGACGAGTGGGGCTACACGCTCGAGAACATCGACCACTTCCGGCCGTCGGGTGAGCCCGACGCCGAATACGACACCTATAAACACCACTTGTGAGGAGCTCGGCACCGTGACCGACATCGCAGTCGTCGGGTTCGCTCAGTCTCCGAATGTTCGGGAGACCGAAGGAACCACAAACGGCGTAGAAATGCTCGTCCCCTGTTTCCAGCAGCTGTATACCGAGCTGGGAATCACCAAGTCCGACATCGGCTTCTGGTGCTCGGGTTCGTCCGATTACCTTGCTGGGCGGGCCTTCTCGTTTATCTCGGCGATCGACGCCGTCGGCGCGGTTCCGCCGATCAACGAGTCCCACGTCGAGATGGACGCCGCATGGGCGTTCTACGAGGCATGGATCAAATTGCTCACCGGCGAGATCGACACCGCACTGGTGTACGGATTCGGAAAGTCGTCGGCGGGCAATCTCCGGCAGGTCCTGTCGATGCAACTCGATCCGTATCTCGTTGCTTCGCTGTGGCCTGATTCGCTGGCACTTGCGGGACTACAAGCGCGGGCGGGTATCGACGGCGGCAAGTGGAGCGAACGATCGATGGCCGAAGTTGCCGTCCAGAGTCGCGAAGCCGCGCAAGCCAATCCGTACGCGCAGCTTCGCAGTGGCGCGGTCGACATCGACGCGTTGCTCGCGACTCCCTACATCGCCAACCCGCTGCGCAAGCACGATTGCGCGCCGATCACCGATGGCGCCTCTGCCATCGTGCTTGCGTCCGGCGACCGCGCCCGCGAACTCCGCGAACGGCCCGCCTGGATTACAGGTCTCGAGCACAGGATCGATTCGCCGAACCTCGGTGCGCGCGATCTCACCCTCTCGCAGTCGACCGCGTCTGCCGCAAAGGCAGCGACCAACGGCGACAACGCCTTCGACCTCGCCGAGTTGTACGCCCCGTTCACCCATCAGCAACTTATTCTTGCCGAGGCGATCGGATTGCAACCGAATACCACCGTGAACCCATCGGGCGGACCGCTCGCAGGCAACCCGATGTTCGCGGCGGGTCTCGATCGAATCGGCTATGCGGCGGAACAGATCTTCTCGGGCAGCGCTGGTCGGGTACTCGCCCACGCAACGAGTGGCCCTGTGCTGCAGCAGAATCTGGTCGCAGTAATGGAGGGACGGGGATGAGTAAGCAACTCGCAGCGGTACTAGGTACCGGCCAGACGCACTACGTCGCCAAACGTCATGACGTCACGATGTCTGGGCTCTGCCGCGAGGCGATCGACCGCGCGATGGTCGACGCCAATGTCACGTGGGACGACATCGACGCTGTCGTCGTCGGCAAAGCGCCCGACCTCTTCGAGGGCGTCATGATGCCCGAACTGTTCATGGCGGACGCGCTCGGCGCCACCGGCAAGCCACTGCTCCGGGTGCACACGGCCGGCTCGGTCGGCGGGTCTACCGGCGTTGTTGCCGCCAGTCTCGTGCAATCGGGCGTCCACAAACGTGTTCTTGCGGTCGCCTGGGAGAAGCAGTCGGAGTCGAATGCCATGTGGGCGCTGTCGATTCCGGTGCCGTTCAACATGCCGGTCGGCGCAGGGGCGGGCGGCTATTTCGCTCCGCACGTGCGTGCATATATCCGCCGCAGCGGTGCGCCGAACCACATCGGAGCCATGGTCGCGGCGA
Source organism: Mycobacteriales bacterium (assembly GCA_038256175.1). GTDB lineage: Bacteria > Actinomycetota > Actinomycetes > Mycobacteriales > Mycobacteriaceae > Antrihabitans. Next base: position 5,203 of record JBBSKP010000174.1, on the reverse strand, counting down.
AGGACCGGCGCAACGGCAGCCGAAACCCGTACGCACACCTCAAACAACCGGACATCACCGTCGAATCGGTACAGGCGTCCCAGATGCTGTGGGATCCGATCCGCTACGACGAGACCTGCCCGTCATCGGACGGTGCCTGCGCCATGGTCATCGGTAACGAGGAAGCAGCGGCAATGGTCGAGGCAAAGGGTCGCAAGGTTGCGTGGATACACGCGACGGCGATGCGTACCGAGCCCACTACTTTCGCCGGCCGAGATCAGGTGAACCCCCAGGCCGGAAAGGATGCGGCAGCGGCCCTTTGGAAGGCTGCCGGCATCGTCGATCCCCTCGCCGAGATCGATGCCGCCGAGATCTATGTGCCGTTCTCGTGGTTCGAGCCGATGTGGCTGGAGAACCTCGGCTTCGTCGAAGAAGGTGAAGGCTGGAAGCTGACGGAAGCCGGCGAAACCGCGATAGGCGGCAGGCTCCCGGTCAATGCGTCGGGTGGTGTGTTGTCCTCCAACCCGATCGGCGCGTCCGGTTTGATCCGATTCGCCGAGGCGGCGATGCAGGTGATGGGCCGCGCGGGCGATCACCAAGTCGAGAACGCACGCAAGGCATTCGGGCATGCCTACGGTGGTGGTTCGCAATACTTTTCGATGTGGGTGGTCGGCTGCGATCGGCCGAAGGCAACTGCAGGATCGGCGAGCACCTCATGACCGACACCGCCAGCGAACATCCGGCACGCGTTGCCGCCCGTGCCTCACAGGCGGCAGTTCGCGCAAAAGACAAGCAGCAGTGGCTCGCTCTGTTCGCGGACAACGGCTCGGTGGAAGACCCCGTGGGGCCCTCGGGATTCGACCCTGAAGGCAAGGGCCACCACGGTCACGAGGCGATCGGCGCGTTCTGGGACATGGCGATCGCGAAGACCGACTCGATCGAGTTTCTTTTCGACGACTCCTTTGCGTGCGGCAATGAAGCGGTATTCACCGGGATGATCCGCACACGACTTTCCGGTATGCAGATCGACGCCGAAGGTGTGTTCACCTACCGCGTCGACGAGACGGGAAAGATCTTGGCACTGCGCGCCTTCTGGGAAGTCGACCGCGCGATGGCCACAGCAACGCAGCTCTAACGCACAACGAAAGTGGCCCTGCACTCGATGAGTGCAGGGCCACTTTCGGCTATCGGGTCAGTGCGCTACCGGGCACTTGCCGGTGTTGTAGTCCACCTGAAATTCTTTGATTCCGTTGAGCCAGCCGGACCGGAGTCGCCGTGGTGCTCCGACCTTCGAGATGTCGGGCAGATGGTCGGCGATCGCATTGAAGATCAGATCGATTTCGAGCCTTGCCAAGTTCGCGCCGAGGCAGAAGTGGGCGCCGGTGCCACCGAACGACAGATGCGGGTTCGGGTCGCGAGTGATGTCGAACTTCGTTGGCTTCTCGAACACCTCGTCGTCGAAGTTGGCCGAGCTGTACATCATGACGACGCGCTGGCCCTTCTTGATCTGCTGGCCGCCCAGTTCGACATCGGCGAGCGCGGTCCGCTGGAACGACGTGATCGGGGAAGCCCAGCGAATGATCTCGTCCGCCGCAGTCGCGGGCCGCTCACGCTTGAACAGCTCCCACTGGTCTGGGTTGTCGATGAACGCCATCATGCCCTGGGTGATGGCGTTCCGGGTGGTCTCGTTTCCCGCCACAGCGAGCAGCATCACGAAGAAGCCGAACTCGTCGGATCCCAGCTCGTGCCCATCGACATCCGCTTCGATCAGCGTCGTGACGATGTCGTCCGCTGGACACTTCTTGCGGTCTTCCGCCAGCTGGTACGCGTAGCCGAGAATCTCGGTCGAGGCGTTGATGGGGTCGATGTCGAACTCAGGGTCGTCATAGGACGTCATCTGGTTCGACCAGTCGAAGACCTTCATTCGGTCTTCCTGGGGCACGCCGATAAGTTCTGCGATCGCCTGCAGCGGAAGTTCGCACGCGACCTGGGTCACGAAGTCCCCCGAACCAGCCGCCGCGGCCGACTTCACGATCTGCTCGGCACGCGACGTCAGCTCCGCACGAAGGCTGTTGATCGCACGCGGCGTGAAGCCTCGCGCGACCAGTTTGCGCAACTTGGTGTGCTCGGGAGCGTCCTTGTTGAGCAGCACGAATCGCTGTAGCTCGATCTGCTCTCGGGTGATGTCGTCGTTGAACCGCGGAATCGCGGTGTTCTCCCACGTCGAGAAGACGTCGCTGCGGCGCGACACTTCCTTGACCTCCGCGTGCTTGCTGACCACCCAGAAGCCTTCGTCGGGGAATCCGCCGATCTCCGGTGGCTGTGCGTTCCACCAGACCGGTGCAGTTCGACGGAGTTCGGCGAACTCCTGGAATGGGATCCGATCCGAATAAATATCCGGATCGGTGAAGTCGAATCCTTCTGGAATGTCAGGCTGTGACACCGGCGTCTCCTGCGTGTGCGATTTCGTCACCAAAACACATCTGCGCCGAGGCTCCGCGAGCCCCGGTCGTAACGTGGAACACGTTCTATAAACATTGAAGCACAGGTGACAGTCCTACGAAAGAAGGGGCAGGTCGCCGCTTGCGGCAAAGGGGGAACGTGTTCTACTTTTCGAGTAGTGAGGAAAGGAGCCCACCGTGGGCAATCCAGTCATCGTCGAAGCAGCGCGCACACCTATCGGGAAGCGTCGCGGTTGGCTTTCGGGCCTTCACGCCGCTGAAATTCTCGGTGCCGCTCAGCGCGGAATCGTTGAGCGCGCAGGCGTGGACCCGTTACTGATCGAGCAAGTGATCGGCGGCTGCGTCACCCAAGCCGGGGAGCAAGCGAACAACATCACCCGCACCGCGTGGTTGCATGCCGGGCTGCCATGGCAAACGGGCGCAACAACCATCGACTGCCAGTGCGGGTCCGCCCAGCAGGCGAACCATCTCATCGCAGGCCTGATCGCCGGCGGCGCCATCGACGTCGGCCTTGCCTGCGGGGTGGAGGCAATGAGCAGGGTGCCCCTCGGCGCGAACGCCGGGGTCGACGCTGGGCCGCGGCGGCCCGATTCCTGGGACATCGATCTGCCCAATCAGTTCGAGGCCGCGGAACGAATCGCTCGTCGACGCGGGCTGACGCGCGCAGACGTCGAGGCACTCGGCGTGCGGTCGCAGGCCTTGGCCAAGCAGGCATGGGCCGAAGGCCGCTACGACCGCGAGGTCCTGCCGGTAATCGCGCCGGTCCTCGACAAGGACGGCAACCCGACCGGCGACAAACAACCGGTGGTGCGCGATCAAGGCCTCCGCGATACGGATCTCGAATCGCTGGCCAAACTGAAGCCTGTGATCGAAGGCGGCATCCACACCGCAGGAACGTCGTCGCAGATTTCCGATGGCGCCGCGGCGGTTCTGCTGATGGACGAAGACAAAGCTCGCGCACTCGGACTGCGCCCGCGCGCCCGGATCGTTACCCAATGCCTCGTCGGATCCGAGACCGAATTCCACCTCGACGGTCCCGTGCAGGCCACAGCACGCCTGCTCGAACGCAGCGGTATGAAGATCGGCGACCTGGATCTGTTCGAGGTCAACGAAGCCTTCGCCTCGGTGGTCCTCTCATGGGCGTCGGTCCATCACCCGGACATGGACAAGGTGAATGTCAACGGCGGTGCGCTGGCCCTGGGTCACCCTGTTGGAAGTACCGGATCGCGTTTGATCACGACGGCATTGCACGAACTGGAGCGTCGAGACGGCTCTACGGCAATGATCGCGATGTGTGCTGGAGGTGCGCTGTCGTCCGGAACGATCATTGAGCGGATCTGAGTCAGCACCGATTCGATTTGCATAGCCGACGGCGGCGGTCACTTCGCTCGGCGAGTTTCATGCTCGATGATCTTGGCGACCGCGTGCATGACCTCCATGTGCGTCGGACCGTCGACCGCCGGGTGAGTGACCGTCAGGCATACCCATTCTGGCGTGAACGAAATGTCTGCGGCGTATCTCCTGTCCGGCGAAGAGGGGGACCCAGCGAAGTCGCGTTCCCACCTTTTGATCGCAATCAGCACGCGAGCGAGGATCCGATTCCACGCGCCGACGACAGCGTCGTCCGGAAACCCACCGGCGGAATCATCGCCTGCATCCATTCCATCGGAGCCTGCGAACATGCTGTGAAACGAATACTGGCCTATCACAAGACGGTTCCCCTCGCTACCCGAAGTCTGCGCCGCGCGTCAGCGCAACTTCGGCGTGCAGAGGGCCTGCGGCGTCCGTCAGCCCGTCATGATTGCGTGAATGGAGATGTGCGCGCCCGGGGGCGGAACAAGACATGGGGCAGCATCGCCGCACGGACAACTTCACAGGGACCTCCGGATGGAATTGACCACATCACTCTTCATATCGCAGCAAGTACACTTCTTTGGTTACCAATCAGCAAACCGACAGATTCGCGACACGCCGCTCCCGACTGGCCCATTTATGGCGATGGACAATCGTCCAGTCCGACGCGGAGGTACCCCGCAACCGGCGGCGGATTGGACCAGAGGCCCCCGTGGATCAATGATGCTCGCCACGAATCGCGACCCAAATGTAGGTTTTCAGTTACTGAGCCGCTAATATCAATAGCAACAGACACGACACCAACCGGTGACGTATTCGCGAAGGGACGTGGGCGGCTCACAATGGCTGATTTCGCTGCGCGGTTGAACAAACTGTTCGAAACCGTGCATCCCCCCGGGCGCAAGCCACACACCAATGCTGAAGTCGCTGCTGCGCTGACGGAGTCGGGTCACCCGATCTCCAAGCCGTATCTGTCGCAGCTGCGCTCCGGCCAACGGACCAACCCGTCTGACGACACAGTCGCTGCGCTGGCCAAGTTCTTCAAGGTCAAGCCCGACTATTTCTTCAACGACATCTACGCGGCAAAGATCGACCACGATCTCGAGCTGCTGTCACAACTGCAGGGCTACGGCCTGCGCAGGTTGTCGAGCCGGGCATTCGACCTCTCCGAGGAATCGCAAAGCCTGCTCACGTCGATGGCAGAGAAGCTGCGCGCCAGCGAGGGGCTCCCCGAGGTCCCGCCTGACGGCACCGAATAACCCGACTCAGCTAGTGGTCCGTCTGCGTTTTGATCTGGTGGAGGGTGGTACGGCCGCGTTGGACTTTGGCGATGATGTCCTCGGCGGTGGCTTTCCAGACGAACGGCTTGGGGTCCTGGTTCCAGTGCTCGGTCCAGAGGGTGATCGCGG
>JBBSKP010000173.1:0-10850 GCA_038256175.1 Mycobacteriales bacterium | reverse complement strand
CTCGACAGGCTCCCAGGGTTCAAACTCACGACCGGCCTCGACCGGACCAAAGTCCTTCGACCTCGCAAGACGACCACACCCCATTTTCACCCCGGCAGGGGCGCACGCAAGGGCATCATCAACTCACGAGCGCGTTAGCGCAATACCATGTCGATCTCCTGCGCCGCTTCCGTGCCGTAGGCGTCGGCGAGACGGGCCAGCACGATGTCGCGATCCAACGACCATTCCTGGGTTCCGGTGGTCTCGAGCACGAGCACCGCCACCAGCGATCCAAGTTGTGCGGAGCGTTCCAAGCTCAAGCCCGCGGTGTGGCCGGTGAGGAAGCCTGCCCGGAATCCGTCCCCGACGCCGGTCGGGTCGACCTTCGCTTGTTCGGGGACGACTGCAACGCGAATCAGCGAGCCGTCTGCGTCGATGATCTCGACTCCCTTGGACCCCAGCGTTGTGACGCGGATCCCGACCTTCGCCTGCACCTCATCGACCGAGAGGCCGGTTTTCTGCCGCAGCAGGCCCCACTCGTACTCGTTGGTGAACAGGTAGGCGGCGCCGTCGATCAGGTTCGCCGCGTCTTTCCCGTCGAGGCGGGCGAGTTGCTGCGACGGATCTGCTGCGAACGGGATACCCAGCGTGCGGCATTCTTCGGTGTGGCGCACCATCGCGGCCGGGTCGTTCGCGCCGACGAGCACCAGGTCGGGCGCTGGATCCAGCGATTCGATGGAGATGTCGCGGGCCTCGCTCATCGCGCCCGGATAGAACGACGCGATCTGAGCCATGTCCAGGTCAGTTGTGCACACGAATCGCGCGGTGTGCGCGGTCGTCGACACGATGACGCCGCTGCAGTCGACTCCGGTCGCTTCCAGGCCCGCGCGGTACTCGCCGAAATCGGGACCAACCGCCCCGACGAGCAGCGGCGATCCGCCGAGCTGACCGATCGCGTAAGCGATGTTGCCGCCGACGCCACCCTTACGAATGACCAGGTCGTCGACGAGAAAGCTCAGCGAAACGTTGCTCAGCTGGTCAGCGAGCAACAGTTCGGAGAACCGTCCGGGAAATCTCATCAAGTGATCGGTCGCGATGGATCCGGAAACGGCGATTGTCACTGGGGAATGCCTTTCAGCGCAGACTTGGCGAACTATTGAAAGAAGAGAGTCTCACGGTACCGCGATCGGAGGGCCTGACGCAGTATCCGAACACAGCAACGCGAGGCCCCTCGTTGAGAAGGGCCTCGCGCTGGATGTTTCGAAATTACGTCAGTTGAAGCTGTCGCCGCAGGCGCATGAGCCGGTGGCGTTCGGGTTGTCGATCGTGAAGCCCTGCTTCTCGATGGTGTCGACGAAGTCGATCGACGCACCTTCGACGTAGGGCGCGCTCATCCGGTCGACGGACAGCTTGACGCCGCTGAAGTCCTTGGTGAGGTCGCCGTCGAGGCTGCGATCGTCGAAGAACAGCTGGTACCGGAGTCCGGCGCACCCACCTGGTTGCACGGCGATTCGCAGAGCGAGGTCGTCACGGCCTTCCTGGTCGAGCAGCGCCTTAGCCTTGGCCGCAGCCGCGTCCGTCATGGTGACCTTGTGGGTCTCGATCTCGGTCTCGTTCTGCACAGTCATGGGCTCTCCCTATCGACACACTGTTCATACCCGTGAACGATTCAACGGTACTCCGCCTTCGGCTATTCCTCTAAATACAAGATCGGTGCTCCAGTTACCGCACTGCCGCCTGACGACGCAGTTTTTCCATCGCGGCGCCAATCCAATAGCCTGAGGGAGTGAAGCTCTTACGCCGAGGCAATTCCGGCAACTCGGACGAAAGCGCCGATTCGTCCCCGGCGGCTGACCCTGTGGCCAATCCGCAGGTGACTGCAGCGAAGGGTAGGCCGACGCCCAAGCGACGCGACGCCGAGACTCGCCGTCGCGGACCGGTTGCGCCCGCACCGCAGACCGCGAAGGAAGCGCGAGCCCGACGCAAGGCCACTCGCGGGTCCAAGCTCGATCGCAAACAGGCCTCCGCAGAGCGCCGCGAACTGTCGAAGGACCGTCGCGCTCGGATGCTCGCCGGCGAAGAGGCGTACCTACTCCCCCGCGACCGCGGCCCGGCCCGCGCTTTCACCCGCGACATCGTCGACGCTCGCCGAAACCTGGTCGGCCTCTTCATGCCGTTGGCCTTGGTGCTGATCCTGACCATGCTGCTGTCACCGGTGCTGCAGACGATCGTCACGCTCGCCATGCTCGTGATGATGCTGTTCATGGTCGGCGAAGGCGTTTTCATCGGCCGGATGATCAATCGCAGAGTCCGCGAACGTTTTCCGGACACGACCGACGGTGGCATGAAGCTCGGCTGGTACGCGTTCGTCCGTGCGTCGCAGATCCGCAAGATGCGTATGCCCAAGCCTCGCGTGAAGCCGGGCGACGCCGTTTAGCGTTCAGTTGTGCGGCGCTCGGCGGCTCATCGCCACCATCTCGCCGATCATTCGCTGCGCATCGCGGTCGACGTAGTCGGTTGTGCCCATGTAGCCGTCTGGGCGGAAGAAGTTGTGTCGGTACTGGGTGCCGCGCCACGTCGCCGCGTGGCGGCCATGGTTCCTGAATGCAAGAAATAGGCCATGCAACACCAGCAGACTCAGAACTAGAACGATGAATGTTGTCATGGCAGTAACTTTGCGCTCATTAAGTTTCCGCCGATAGTGGCAGAACTGACATAGTACAAAAAGATTCTGCCATCTATACTCGACACATGTTGTCCAAGGTCGCCGTTGTACTCATCGACCGCGCCGCGATGTTCGAATTCGGCGTCGTATGCGAGGTCTTCGGTCTGGACCGAACCGGTGAGGGACTGCCGGCCATCGATTTCCGGGTCTGCGGCGAGCGCCCCGGCGTTCCACTGAGCACCACGTCCCCTGGCGTCACGATCACGCCGGAGTACGGCCTCGACGCAATCGACGGCGCTGATCTCGTCGCCATCCCGGCAGCGGCAGCGCGAGACGAGTTCGAACCCGCAATCATCGACGCCATCAAGAAGGCCGCCGAATCCGGTGCGACCATTCTGACCGTCTGCTCCGGCGCTTTCATCGCTGGTGCGGCGGGACTACTCGACGGCCGAAAGTGCACGACGCACTGGCGCTACGTCGATGACCTCGCGGCGCTGTTCCCCCTGGCAACGGTCGATCCCGACGTCCTCTTCGTCGACGACGGCAACTTGATCACCAGCGCTGGAACGGCCGCCGGTATCGACGCGTGCCTGCACCTCGTACGCAGAGAATTGGGTAGCGCGGTCGCAAACGCGATCGCTCGACGGATGGTGGTTCCGCCGCAACGGGACGGCGGCCAGCGCCAGTTCATCGAGCGTCCCGTCGTCGAATGTCGCTCCGACAGCCTCAGCTCGACGCTGCAATGGCTCACCGACAACCTCGACCTACCGCACACGATCGACGACCTCGCTGCCCGCTCGACCATGTCGACCCGGACATTTGCCCGTAAGTTCGCCGCGGAAACCGGTACGACTCCGGTGAAGTGGCTGACGAACCAGCGCGTACTACTGGCCAAGGAATTGCTCGAGGACACCGATCTCGGTCTCGAATCCATAGCCACGCGATGCGGATTCGGCTCCGGTGCCTTGTTGCGCCATCACTTCAACCGCGTCGTCGGCCTCGCTCCGGTCGACTACCGTCGCCGATTCAGTTGCCGCGTCAGCGAGGTTGGTAGCGTCTAGCTTCGTGCCTGACGTCGATGCCACCCAGCCGGGGTTACGCACGCTTGTGCTCGGCGGCGCCCGGTCCGGCAAGTCCGCGTATGCCGAGGCGTTGGTTGGCGCCCATCCGCGCACACGCTACGTCGCGACCGCGCGGCTGGAGCGCACCGACGCCGACTTCGTTGCTCGAATCGAAGCGCACCGCGCGCGCCGTCCGTCGACGTGGACGAGTGTCGACGACAGCGATCTGGTGCAGGTGCTGGCTGAGCCCGCAGGGTCGACCCTCGTCGACGACATCGGCGCCTGGCTCACCGCCGAGATAGACGACGCCGGGGCCTGGACACTCCCCCGCGGTACCGTCTCATCGCGCACCGACGCACTTGTCGCCGCGGTCGCGCGATATCCCGATCGCCTTGTCATCGTCAGCCCCGAAGTCGGTCAAGGCGTGATCCCGGAAACGGTGTCGGGCAGGCTTTTTCGCGACGAAATTGGAACATTGAACCAGCGCCTGGCGCAGGCGTGCGACGCGGTGGTCCTTGTCGTCGCCGGTCTCCCAGTTCAGCTGAAATGAGAGGTACACCTTGAGCCGCGGACCCGCATCCGAACCTCGCCCCAACCTGTCGAAAGGCGGATTCGACCCGATCGTTGCGCCCGACGCAGGAGTTCGGGCGGCTGCCGAAGCTCGCCAGTTGCAACTGACGAAACCCGCGGGATCTCTCGGTCGGCTCGAACAGCTCGGCAATTGGGTGTCCGCATGCCAAGGCGTCTGTCCGCCAAAGCCTTTCGAGAATGCGCGCGTCGTCATCTTCGCCGGCGATCATGGGATCGCGGCCAAGGGAGTTTCTGCGTACCCCAGCGAGGTGACCCCGCAGATGGTCGCCAACTTCCTCGCAGGCGGTGCGGCAGTGAACGCACTCGCGAAGGTAGCCGGCGCGACTGTCCGCGTCGCCGATATCGCTGTGGCAACCGACACCGACGACTCGATCTCAGCTCACAAGGTCCGCCGCTCGTCCGAATCGATCGACAATGAAGACGCGCTGAGCGCCGGCGAGGTCGAACGTGCCATCGCCGCAGGCCGTGCGATTGCCGACGAAGAGATCGATTCGGGCGCAGACCTGCTCATCGCAGGCGACATGGGCATCGGGAACACAACGCCCGCAACGGTCTTGATCGCCCTGCTCACCGACACCGAGCCGGTCGCCGCAGTGGGTCGCGGGACCGGAATCGACGATGCAAGTTGGTCCAAGAAGACGGCCGCGATTCGCGATGCGATGCGTCGCGCACGCCCCCATGTCAAGAGTCCCGTCGACTTGCTCCGCGTCGCATCGGGCGCCGACATAGCCGCAATGGCTGGATTTCTCGCCCAAGCCGCCGTCCGCAAAACGCCCGTCATCCTCGACGGCGTTGTCGTGACCGCCGCTGCGATGGTGGCCGAAGACCTCGCGCGTGGCGCCAAACAATGGTGGGTCGCCGGACACCGCTCGACCGAACCCGCGCACACGCTCGCCTTGGCACACCTGCGCATCGAGCCGCTCATCGAGATGGAGATGCGACTCGGCGAGGGCTCGGGAGCATTGACCGCACTGCCGATCCTGCGCGCCGCGGTCGCCGCGCTCGCCGAAATGTCGACGTTCACCGACGCGGGTGTGAGCACCGCCGAATGATGACGGGCCTGCGGTTGGCTCTGTCGTGGTTGACGGTGCTGCCGATCAGCAGCCCGGCAACCGTCGACCGGAAAACGGCGGCCAAAGCCATCGCCGTCACGCCGATTGTCGGCGCGCTGCTCGGCGGCGCCGCGGCCGCTGTGCTGTGGCTGTTGCTGCGTGCCGGCCTCCTTCCGATGCTTGCGGGGCTGCTCGTCGTTGCCCTCCTTGCGCTCATCACGCGCGGGATGCACATCGACGGGCTTGCCGACACGTTCGACGGCCTCGGGTGCTACGGACCGCCCGAGCGGGCTCGTGAGGTGATGCGATCAGGCGGTGCGGGACCGTTCGGCGTCGCGACAATCGTGGTTTCCATTGGTGCACAATCGATTTCGCTCGGAGTTCTCGGAAGTAGCAGCCTCTGGGTCGCGGTCGTGGTCGCCGTGACCGCTGGCCGGGTGGCGGTCGTCGCGGCCTGCCGTCGCGGGACACCGCCGGCCAGCGACACCGGCTTCGGCTCCCTCGTCGCCGGCACGCAACCGCTGTGGGCGGGCGCGGCGTGGTCGGCCGTCCTGATCGCGGCATCTGCACCGGCCGTCGCCGGCCGGTGGTGGCAGGGTCCGCTCGTCGTCCTGGTGGCACTGTCGGTTGCTGTCGTTCTGGTCCGCCACTGTGTGCGCCGCTTCGGTGGGCTCAGCGGCGATGTCCTCGGGGCCGCTGTCGAAGTCACTGTGTGCGTTGCGGCAATCGGCCTGACGCTGGCGGGATAGGGATCGATCAATAGGCTGGTGTCATGAGTGATGACCGCCTGTATTTCCGCCAGCTGCTAGCCGGTCGCGATTTCGCGGCCGGCGATCCGATCGCGACCCAGATGCGAAACTTCGCGTATCTCGTCGGCGACCGCGAGACCGGGGACTGTCTCGTCGTCGACCCGGCGTACGCGGCCGGGGATCTGGTCGACACACTCGAATCGGACGGCATGCACCTGTCCGGTGTCCTTGTCACCCATCACCACCCCGATCACGTCGGCGGCGAGATGATGGGCTTCTCGTTGAAAGGCCTCGCCGAACTGTTGGAGCGAGTCAGCGTCCCGGTTCACGTGAACAGCCATGAGGTGCAGTGGGTTTCGCGGGTGACCGGGATCCCGATGAGCGATCTGACCAGCCACGACCATGGTGACAAGGTCACATTCGGCGCGATCGATATCGAATTGCTGCACACACCCGGCCACACTCCTGGGAGTCAGTGCTTCCTGCTCGACGGCAACCTCATCGCCGGCGACACGTTGTTCCTCGACGGCTGTGGCCGCACCGACTTCCCCGGCGGCGATTCCGACGAGATGTACCGCAGCTTGCAGAAGCTGGCGGCCCTCGACGGCGATCCGCGCGTGTACCCGGGCCATTGGTACTCCGAGCAGCCAAGTTGCACGCTCTCGACGGTTCGACGCACCAACTACGTCTTCCGGCCGAAGAGTCTCGAACAGTGGCAGGCGATGATGGGCGGCTAGCGCAGCTTGGTCATCCAACCGTGAATGTCGGCGAAGGTGCCGCGCTGAATACCGGTCAACGTGTCCCGCAGGGCCATCGTCACCTCGCCGGGCTCGCCGTTGGCGATGGTGAACTCGCCGTCTGCCGATTTCACCGAACCGACGGGCGTGATCACTGCCGCAGTGCCGCATGCGAACACTTCGGTGATCTCCCCCGACTGTGCCTTCTTCTGCCATTCGTCGGTCGCGATCTTGCGCTCTTCGACGGCGAAGCCGGAATCGGCTGCAAGCGTCAGCAACGAGTCGCGAGTGATTCCCGGCAGTAATGATCCGGACAGTTCCGGGGTGACGAGCCGCGCGTCCGAACCGGAACCGAAGACGAAGAACAAGTTCATCCCGCCCATCTCTTCGACGTAGCGGCGCTCGATCGCATCGAGCCATACCACCTGGTCGCAGCCGTGCTCGGCGGCTTGAGCCTGCGCGACTAGCGAGGCGGCGTAGTTGCCGGCGAACTTCGCGGCGCCGGTCCCGCCTGGAGCCGCGCGAACATACTCGGTGGACAGCCACACGCTCACCGGCTTGACGCCACGCGGGAAGTACGCGCCTGCGGGGGACGCGATCACCAGGTATCGGTACGCGTTCGCGGGACGGACGCCGAGGCCCGCCTCCGTGGAATACATGAACGGGCGCAGATAAAGCGAATCTTCGCCGCCGGCCGCAGGAACCCATTCGTTGTCGGCTTCGATCAGCTGGTGGATCGATTCGATGAACAGTTCGGTCGGGAGCGATGGCATGGCCAGACGCTGCGCGGACCGCTGCAGCCGTTCGGCGTTCGCCTCGATCCGGAACGACGAGATACTTCCATCTGCCTGGCGGTATGCCTTGAGACCCTCGAAGATCGCCTGGCCGTAGTGCAGCACCATCGCCGCGGGTGACAATTCGATCGAGCCGTACGGCTGCACGCGAGCGTTGGTCCAACCATCGGCGGTCGTGTAATCGATCGCCACCATGTGGTCGGTCATGAACTTGCCGAAGCCCGGCGCCGCCAAAATCTCCGCGCGCGCCTCGGCGGTGGCCGGTGCGGGGTGCGGGAGGCGAGCGAAGTCGACGGCAGCAGTCATAGACCGATCTTATCGAAGTATGTTCACACCTCTGTCGCCGAAGTCACTTGGTGTTGACCTCCACAAACGGCGGGTTCACAACCTCGCACCGCAGCCGCCTGCCGCGCACGTCCACCTCGACCTCGGTCCCCGGATCGACATCGGCCTCGGTGTCGATGAGCGCCAGCGCAATTCCGACTTTCAGCGTCGGTGAGAACGTGCCCGACGTCGTCACTCCGACTGCCTCACCGTCACGCAGCACAGACTGTCCTTGCCGAAGCACACCCCGGTCAAAGGCCTTCAAACCCCACATTTTTCGCCGCGGCCCGTCGGCCTTCTCCTTGGCGAGGGCCGACTTGCCCCAAAAGTCGTCCTTCTTCCAACCGATCGCCCACCCGCAACGAGCTTGCAACGGCGAAATATCGAGGGACAGTTCATGTCCGTGCAGTGGATAGCCCATCTCGGTGCGCAGCGTGTCGCGCGCACCGAGACCGGCGGCTTCTCCCCCGGCCGCGCGTACTTGTTCGAGCAGCGCACGGAACACCCGCTCGCCGTCCGCCCACCGTGGAAGCAACTCGTAGCCGTGCTCACCGGTGTATCCGGTCCGGCACACGCGGATCGGCAGCCCTTCGCACGTCGCGTCGTCGTAGGCCATGTACTCCATGTAGGTCGGCAACCCGAGCGCGGCCAGCACCTGAGTGGAGTTCGGTCCCTGCACGGCGAATACGGCGTAGTCCCGGTGCTGATCGGTAACCGAAATGCCCTGCGGCGCAACCCTGTTCAATTCCGCGACCACCGCCGCCGTATTTGCGGCGTTGGGCACGAGGAAGATCTCTTCGGCGCTGACGTAATAGGCGATCAGATCGTCGATCACACCACCGTCGGGTGCACAACAGAGCGTGTATTGCGCCTTTCCGGGGCGGATGCGGGCGAGATCGTTTGTCAGCGCGGCATTGACGAACTCTGCCGCACCCTTCCCGCGGACGGACGCCTTGCCCAGATGACTGACGTCGAACAGCCCCACGTTGGTCCGCACCGCTGTGTGTTCGGCCACAGTCCCTGCGTACGAAACAGGCATCTCCCAGCCGCCGAACGGCGCGAAGGTCGCGCCGAGTTCGGCATGTACCGCATGGATTGGTCCCTGGAGGAGCTCAGCGTCCGTCATGGCAAGCACGCTAGCCGACGTCGTCGCTAGCATTGGGCGCTGTACCGCTTCAGCTTTTCGCACCCATGCATTGCCGTTGCACTGAAGGAGACGCCTGTGAGTTCCGAGTCGCCGACCGCCCGAAACCTCGGTCCGGAATTAGCTCTGGCCGGTTCTGTCGGAAAAGCGGATGTACTGATGGTCGGCCTGACCTCGAGCGACGACGGCCCACAGATCGCGGCAACAGACGGCCTGCTCGCCGACGACGTTGTCGCGGACCTACTCGCTCGGCTGCGAGCGGTCGGTGCAAAAGGTAAGGCGGAGGAGCTCTTCCGAGTCCCCGCACCGGAGTCGCTGCCGGTGACGAGCGTGGTCGGGGTCGGGCTCGGCAAGCCTGATGAGGTCACGGCCGAGCAAGTTCGCAAGTCTGCCGGCGTCGCGGCGCGTTCGCTCACCGGCGTCGGCACCGCGACAACGACGCTCTCGGCGGTGAACCTCGGCGCTGCGGCGGAGGGCTTCTTCCTCGGCGCGTACACGTTCTCCGAGTTCAAAACCACCTCCGCCCCCAAAGCGGACGCATTGCCGCTTGCGCGAGTGGAACTCGTCTCGACGGCGTCCGGTGCGGAGCAGACCCTGACGCGATCCGCTGCCATCGCCTACGCGGTCGCCACCGCGCGAGATTTTGTCAACACCCCGCCGAGCCATCTCTATCCTGCCGAATTCGCTTCCCGCGCAGCGGCACTCGGCACCGAGATCGGCCTTGCCGTCGAGGTGCTCGATGACAAGGCCCTCGAAGAGGGCGGCTACGGCGGCGTGTTCGGCGTCGGCAAGGGATCCTCACGCCTTCCACGGATGGTGCGGCTGTCCTACGCGAGCGGCAAGGACGCAGCGCCGAAGGTGGCGTTGGTCGGCAAGGGCATCACATTCGACACGGGCGGCATCTCGATCAAGCCTGCCGCGAACATGGAGAACATGACGTCCGACATGGGCGGTGCCGCAGCGGTGATCGCAACCGTCGTGCTCGCGGCAAAGCTCGGACTAGCGGTCGACGTCATCGCGACGGTCCCGATGGCCGAAAACATGCCGTCCTCGACTGCGCATCGCCCCGGCGATGTCCTCGTGCAGTACGGCGGCACCACCGTCGAGGTGATCAATACCGACGCGGAGGGTCGGCTGATCCTGGCCGACGCGATCGTGCGGGCGTGTGAGGACGAACCCGACTACCTGATCGATACTGCGACACTGACTGGAGCGCAGCAGATCGCGCTCGGCAACCGCACACCCGGAGTCATGGGCACCGAGGAGTTCCGCGATCGGGTTGCGCGAATCTCGCAGGAGGTCGGCGAAAACGCCTGGCCGATGCCACTTCCGAGCGAACTGCGCGCCGACCTGAACTCGAAGGTCGCCGATCTGGCGAACGTCACCAACCATCGCTACGGCGGAATGCTCTCCGCCGGACTTTTCCTCAAAGAGTTCGTCGCCGACGGTGTCCAATGGGCACACATCGACATCGCGGGACCGGCCTTCAACACCGGCGGCCCGTTCGGTTACATCGGCAAAGGTGGCACAGGCGTACCAGTGCGGACCCTGATCGCCGTTCTCGAAGACATAGCTGACGCGTAACCGCTGTGCGCGTTTTACCCCAACCGGCGCGGGTGTGTTTGTTCAGGACATCGCGTGCAATTGATGTCTCAGGACATCGTGGACACTGACCGGTTCGTTCTTGTGATGATCAGGGATGGCCAGAACAGAGTTTTCGATGGATCCACAGTTTGTCGCAGCTGTTGCCTTCG
>JBBSKP010000172.1:0-10868 GCA_038256175.1 Mycobacteriales bacterium | reverse complement strand
CGCTGGGAGTGGCTACGCGCTTACGAGTGCAAGGCTGCGGTCCATGCCCGTGAGCTGCAGGAAGGTGAACCACGCTTCGGACTTACCGGAAATCTCGCTGAGCCCTGCTTGCAGGGCTGTGGCTGTCTCGTAGTCGCGCAGCACGCGGCGGAGGTCGGGCATCGAATCGATGTGGTGTGCGTAGAGGAATTCCGCCGCATGGACGATTGCTGATGCGGCGATCGGCGCACTAGCGGGGGAGTAGCAGCGCCGGTAGTTGCCCACCTTGCCCGCCCACTGATCGCAGCTGCCCGCCTCTTCGAAGGTGCGAAGCAATGCGCGAACGCCATCGGCTGCTGTCGAGTGACCCTGCACGCGGCGATAGGCGCTGTAACGGTCGACCACAATCGAGGCGTCGGCGACGGTTGCCTGCACCGCTTCGATGAGGCAGAGGGCAAGATTCGGCCCGTGAGTCTCATCGACAATCGGGGCGAGATCCGGGCGATCTGCTGACGCGTACATGCTGGCCTTCCAGAGTTGACTCCCACGGGAGATGTGTCGTTCACCACCATCGGCCGCGTTACCGATTTCTGAACACGAGTTGTTTCAGACGGTGGAACAGGTGTCAGGCCAAGCGAAATCGGCGCAGTTCGAGGGCCGGATTCTTCTTGCGAACCTCGGCGATTCGATCGGCGGACATTGACGCCGCTGCCGTGGCTGTCCGTTCGCCCAGCGACGTCAGCACGATGCCCATCGGATCGACGATCATGCTGTTTCCGGCTCCGAACGGTCCAGCTTGGTCGGCCGCCGCGATGTAGATGGTGTTCTCGATCGCTCGAGCTCGGATCAGCGTCGTCCAGTGGTCTTCCTTCAGCGGTCCGGGCACCCATTGCGCGGGCAGCAGCAGCACATGAGCGCCCGCGTCGACGACCCGCCGGGTGACTTCGGGGAACCGAAGGTCGTAGCAAGTCTGCATACCGAACACCAGGTCATCGATCGTGAACGTCTCGGGTTCGGTCACCTCGCCCTGCCGAACGACGGCCGATTCGGTGAACCCGAATGCGTCGTAGAGGTGCAGTTTGCGGTACACGGCCGCGATGGCGCCGTCGGGTGTCGCGGCAATGAGGGTGTTGGAGATTCGCGTGTCGTTTACCAGCTGCTCAGCGATGCCGGCGACGACATAGAGCCCGCGGTCGCGCGCAATCCGCAGCAGGCCTTGTACGAAGGGACCGTTCAGTGGTTCCGCAGCTTCGACAACCCGTTGGTCCAGTTTGGGGGCGGTGAACATCGCGTATTCGGGTGCTACGACGACGCGTGCGCCGGTCGCCACTGCGTCGCCGGCGAGGCGGTCCAGGGTCGCGAGGTTTTCGCCTTTGTCGGTTCCGGGCCCGAACTGAGCGACGGCAACATCGACGGTCACAATTCCTCCTGCTGGTGTGGGTGCAACCACCACGGTAGGGCAATGGGCGTGGATGCGGCCGGGAGGCAGTAAACTCCAGGTCACATGAGCGAAAACCAGGGCGAAGGCCTCGACGAGGGAGAGCCTCGGATCGTCGAGATGCCCACTCAGAACGCACCCGGCGACGCCGGGGCGATCGCGGCACCGCCCGAAATACACGAGGAACCAGACACTTTCGCTGAACTCGGCGTCGATGAGCGTGTGCTCGCGGCCATTGCCGATGTCGGCTACGAATCACCGTCGCCGATCCAGGCCGCGACAATTCCGCCACTGCTCGCGGGCAGGGACGTCGTAGGGCTTGCCCAGACCGGCACCGGCAAGACTGCGGCGTTCGCGATCCCGATCCTGATGCGCGTCGATGTTTCGGCCCGTAAGCCGAGAGCACTCATCCTCGCGCCGACCCGCGAGCTGGCGATCCAGGTTGCGGAGGCATTCAGCAAGTACGCCTCCCACATCCCCGGATTGCATGTGCTGCCGATCTACGGCGGTCAGAGTTATGGCGTGCAGCTCTCAGGGCTGCGGCGTGGTGCACACGTTGTCGTCGGCACCCCCGGCCGCGTGATCGATCACCTGGAGAAGGGCACCCTCGATCTTGCGGAGCTCGAATTCCTCGTGCTCGACGAGGCCGACGAGATGCTCAAGATGGGTTTCCAGGAGGACGTCGAACGCATCCTCGCCGACACTCCTGACAACAAGCAGGTCGCGCTGTTCTCCGCGACCATGCCGTCGGCGATCCGCAAGATCTCCAAGCAGTACATGCACGATCCGGTCGAGATCACCGTCAAGTCGAAGACGACGACAGCGGCGAACATCTCGCAGCGCTACGTTCAGGTCGCGCATCAGCGCAAGCTCGACGCGCTGACGCGGATCTTCGAGGTCGAGCCGTTCGAAGCGATGATCATCTTCGTTCGCACGAAGCAGGCGACCGAGGAGCTCGCGGAAAAGCTTCGCGCACGCGGCTTTTCGGCAGCGGCGATCAACGGCGACATTGTGCAGGCACAGCGTGAGCGAACAATCGGTCAGCTGAAGTCCGGCGCGTTCGACATCCTCGTTGCCACCGATGTCGCTGCGCGTGGGTTGGACGTCGATCGCATCAGCCACGTCGTGAACTACGACATCCCGCACGACACCGAGGCGTACGTGCACCGCATCGGACGCACCGGTCGAGCGGGTCGCACCGGTGAAGCGCTGCTGTTCGTCGCGCCGCGGGAACGGCACTTGCTCAAGGCGATCGAACGTGCGACCCGGCAGCCGCTGACCGAGATGCAGCTACCGACCGTCGAAGACGTCAACGCGCAGCGGGTCGAGAAGTTCGGTGACTCGATCACCGAAAGCCTCAGCTCGTCGAACCTCGCGTTGTTCCGCAGGTTGATCGAGGACTACGAACGCGAACACGACATTCCACTCGCCGACATCGCTGCAGCGTTGGCAGTGCAGGCGCGCGACGGTGTGAGCTTCCTGATGGAGCCCGAGCCACCGCCACCGCCGGTCCGTGAACGGCGTCCGCGTGACGACGAGCCGAGGCGGGAACGACCGCCACGCAAGTTCGACGACCGCGGTTCGTCGGATCGCCGATCCGACGAAAGTGGAGCGGGTGGGCATCATCGCCGCACCGGCGCCGAACTCGCGACGTACCGGATCAGCGTGGGCAAGCGTCATCACGTCGTTCCGGGCGCGATTGTCGGAGCCATCGCGAACGAGGGCGGCTTGCGTCGCAGCGACTTCGGCCACATCAGCATCCGACCGGACCACAGCTTGGTGGAGTTGCCGGCGAACTTGCCGCGGGAAACTCTGGAAGCGTTGCGCCGCACCAGGATCAGCGGTGTATTGATCCAGCTGCAGCTCGATTCGGGTCCGCCCGGTGGGGCACATCCGCGCGGCGGACGTGACGATCGAGGCGGAGGCAAGTTCGCGAAGCCGGACAAGTTCTCCAAGGATCGCCCCCACCGCAAGCCCCGGGACTAATTGGCGACGTCGACCACCAGCCGCGTCGGGTTCGTCAACGCGCTCACGGCGAACGGTGGTTTGTCGGCGGTCACGCCGATGAAGGACTGCGCAATACCCTCGTACGTCGCGCCGTAGCGAACCTCCGCTACGGCGCTGGCGGTCGGCTCCTCGAGCGGATTGGGGCCTAGGTATTCGCTGACCCCGCTGTCGAACGGGTAGGCGGCGCCGGTGATCGTCACCTCGAGAATCGACCGGCCGCTCACGTCCAGCGTCTTGCCGCTGCCGTCCTGGATTGCCTTGTCGACATAGGCGACCTTCCAGCCGGGGGTGCCTTTACCGCCGAATTCGTAGACGACGCGGTCGTATCCGTCGTGGTGCCCGATGCGGATGGCGGTCACGGTTACGCCCGCGGTGCTGGATCCTTCGCCCGTCTTGGGCGTCGCGTCGGTCGGGGAAGCCTCAGCGGATGTCGTCACGGTGGTCGGCGGTGCGGAGCTCGGTCCCTGGTCGATGATCTTGTCGTCGTCGCCACAGCCGACCAGGGCTGCGGCGGAAACGAGTGCGACGAAAAGCGGTGTCCAGCGACGGAAGTGGCCCATCTGTCCGATGGTACGGGTCCGCGCTTCAGGCGAGCTCCAGCTCCGCGGAGATCACGACGGCGTTGTTGAGGGGGAGTGCGGCGACGCCGATCGCTGTGCGTGCATGCGAGCCGATCTCAGGTCCGAACAACCCGACGACGAAGTCCGAGAAAGCGTTGATCACCACCGTCGTCTGTGGAAAGCCGCTGTCTGCGTTTACCATTCCGTTGACCATGAGCCACGCGTCGATCCGATCGAGATCGCCGATCGCGCGCTTGATACTGCCGAGCATGGACAGGGCCGTCAGTCGGGCGATGTCACACGCCGCATCGACACTTACTTCTGACGGCACCTTGCCGAACAGGCCGGCCAACGAACCATCGGGATTCTGGGCGGAGTGACCAGCGACGAAGACGCGGTTGCCCCGAACCCGGACCCATTCGAATGCGAACTGAAATCCGGGTGGCGGTTCGGGCGCCGGGGGCAGCTCGAAGCCGAGTTCTGCGAGCTTGTCTTCGATGCGCATCGGGGGCTCCCCTTCTAGACGTCGATGCCGTTGATGTCGATGCCGTTGATGCTGTGGACGCGCCAACCGTCCGTCTCGAAGCTCACCGTGCTCACTCCGGCGTTGAGGATTCGCGGCGACCGCCATCTGTCCAGTAGTACGTCGAGTATCGCGCG
Organism: Mycobacteriales bacterium; assembly: GCA_038256175.1. Lineage (GTDB taxonomy): Bacteria > Actinomycetota > Actinomycetes > Mycobacteriales > Mycobacteriaceae > Antrihabitans. The sequence continues at coordinate 6,224 of JBBSKP010000172.1, read as the reverse complement.
GATCACGCCGCCGTGGGAGACCACGACGATTGCTTTGTCGGGGTGCTCCTCTGCGAGCCGTTCGATGCTGCGCAGACCACGTTCGGCAACCTCTGCTCGCGGTTCCAGTCCGGGATACCAACCGTGCGGCCATTCGTGGTAGGCCTCCCAATCGGTGAGTCCCTCTGCTTCGCCGTAGTGGCGCTCGGATAACTCGGGATAGGTCGCGACCCGTTCGAGCCCGATGGTCTCGCCGATGATGTCGGCGGTTTCGCTCGCACGGGACAGCGGTGAGCTGACCAGCAGATCCCACGGCCGAGCTCCCAGTCGATGGGCAGCTTCGCGAGCTTGCGCGCGTCCCGTTACGTTCAGCGGGATATCCGACGAACCCTGCAGGCGTCCATGGAGGTTCCAGTCGGTCTCGCCATGCCGGACCAAAGCGAAGTAGGTCATCTCAAGTAGGCGATCGGAGTGATTGCATTCGGCTCATGGTGAAGAATCACGTTAGCGCACAGCAGGCGTCTTTCCGCAGCTGCATTAGATACATTGTACGATGCGTGTATCAAATGCTGTACTGCGTAAATTGGACCGACCGTCAGTGAGGGATCGATGAAGCTTGAGCTAACCGAGGACGAAGTCGCCTTCCGAGACGAGCTTCGGACGTTCTATGCCACCGAGATTCCGGAGGAGATCCGCGATCGGGTGAAGCGCGGTCTCGAGCCCAAGCGCGAAGACTGGGTCACGACCATGCGGATCCTCAACGCGAAGGGTCTCGCGGTCCCGAACTGGCCGGTCGAATGGGGCGGTAAGGACTGGACTCCGACGCAGCATCACATCTGGCTCGACGAGATGCAGCTCGCGTCCGTGCCGGAGCCGTTGACGTTCAATGCGGGAATGATCGGCCCGGTCATCGCGCAGTTCGGCTCGCAGGAGATGAAAGAGCGCTTCCTTCCGAAGACTGCGAACCTCGATATCTGGTGGTCCCAAGGCTTTTCGGAGCCTGAGGCGGGATCCGACCTTGCCTCGCTGCGAACGACGGCGGTTCGCGATGGCGACACCTACATCGTCAACGGTCAGAAGACATGGACCACGCTCGGACAGTACGGCGAGTGGATCTTCTGCCTCGTTCGTACCGACCCCAAGGCGGCCAAGCGGCAAGCCGGTATCTCGATGCTGCTGATCGACATGACGACCCCCGGGCTCACCGTTCGCCCGATTAAGTTGATCGACGGCGGCTACGAGGTCAACGAAGTGTTCTTCGAAGACGTCCGCGTGCCCGCCGAGAACTTGGTCGGCGAAGAGAACCAGGGCTGGACGTACGCGAAGTTCCTGCTCGGCAACGAGCGGACGGGGATCACCGGCGTTGGACGGACCAAGGTCAAGCTTGCAGAGGCGAAGGAACACGCGGCGCAGACCAAGGTGGGCGGAGCGACCCTGCTCGAGGACCCGCTGTTCGCGGCCAGGCTCGCCGAGCTCGAGAACCAGTTGCTCGCGCTCGAATTGACCCAGCTACGAGTCGTTTCCGGCTCGACGGACGGTAAGCCGAACCCGGCGTCGTCGGTGCTGAAGTTGCGCGGTTCGGAACTGCAGCAGGCTGCGACCGAGCTGCTCGTGGACATCGCGGGTCCTGATTCGCTGCCGGTCAACGCAGGCGACGACATCGTCACGCCGGAATGGGCGCAGAAGAGCGCGCCGGCATATCTGAACTATCGGAAGACCACCATTTACGGCGGATCGAGCGAGGTGCAGCGCACCATCATTGCCTCGACGATCCTTGGATTGTGAGGCGCAGCTATGGATTTCGAACTCACCGATGAACAGGAAATGCTGCGCGACACCACGCGCGAACTGCTGAGCCGCAGCTACGACGCGGAGAAGCGCAACAAAGTCACCGCGACCGAACTCGGCTGGAGCCGCGACGTCTGGGGCAAGTTTGCCGAACTCGGCTTGCTCGGACTCAGTTTCAGCGAGGACGACGGCGGCATGGGCGCCGGTCCCATCGAGACGGCGGCCGTGATGACCGAGCTGGGTCGCCGGTTGGCGCCCGAGCCGCTGCTCGACTCAGTACTGATTCCGGGCGGCTTGATCGCCGATGCCGGTAGCGCCGAGCAGCGACAGAAACTGCTGCCGCAGGTCTCGGAAGGCAACACTCTTCTTGCGTTCGCGCACGGCGAGCCGGGATCGCGTTGGCCTTTCGTCGAGGTGTCGACGAGTGCTGTGCGCCAAGGTGATTCGTGGAGCATTACCGGTCGGAAGAACCCGGTGCTTCGCGGCGACTGCGCCGACGTGCTGGTTGTCAGTGCCACGCTGCCCGACGGTGGTGTCGGGCTGTTCTTGGTGGACGCCAATGCATCCGGTGTCACCAGAGCTGGTTATGCCACCCATGACGGGCTGCGGGGCGCGCAGATCGACTTCGACTCCGCAGCCGCCGAGCCGCTCGGTGAGCCGGTCGACGCTTCCGCGCACATCGAGGCGTCCAACGTCCGTGCACAGGCGGCGTTGGGTGCCGAGGCCGTCGGTGCAATGGAGGAAGCTCTCCGCCTTACGACTGAATACCTCAAGACCCGCAAGCAGTTCGGGGTTCCGCTGGCGAAGTTCCAGACCCTCACGCAGCGTGCTGCGGACATGTATGTCCAGCTGGAGCTTGCTCGCAGTATGAGCCTGTACGCGACCGTGGCGTTGGTCGGCGGCAACGTCGATCCGATCATCGCGTCGCGTGCAAAGCTGCAGATCGGGCGCAGCGCCAAGCATGTCGGCCAGGAGTCGATCCAGATGCATGGCGGTATCGGCATGACCGCGGAGTATCCGGTCGGGCACTACGTCAGCAGGCTGACCGCAATCGAGCACACGCTCGGCGCATCAGAGGATCATCTCCGTGTGCTGGGTGGCGGCGTCGCCGGCTACTCGATGGTGGAGCTGTAGGCCCTACGGCGTCGGTTCCTCGTCCTCTTCCGTTGTGGTGGGGGACTCGGTCGTCGTAGTGGTTCTGGGCTTGGTCGTGGTCCGTGTGGTGGTGCGGGTCGTCGTCGCGTCGGTCGGCAACGGAGTTTGTGACGGCTGTTCGGTGGCGACCCGCCACGTCGGGGACGGGGGGACCGTCACCTTGGGAAATGTCGACGACCCGCTGACGGCAGACGCTGCGCTGGACAAGCCGCTCTTCAGGGGCGGCGGGACGACGTGGTCGTTCGTGCCGTCGCCGCAGGCCACGACCACCAGCAGTCCGACGCTGATCGCTGTCGCGGCCGCTGCTGGCCCGGCGATCGATCGCCATGTACGCATGTCAGTCCCATCTCAGATCTCGAGTTAGACCACCTTAATCGGATGTGTCAGGGACTGTGTCACCGAGAAATGTCTCGGAATTATCTCGACCCGCAATGCGCCGTCGTGTCGTCGCAGCATTACCCCAGGTCGGTCGTAACCTATGTGACAGAAGTTAACCACTGAGAACCTCACTAGACGAAGTCAAGTCTTCAGTGAAGGAGATTGGTAATGGGCACGACCGTTTCCAAGTTCATAAGCTGGTGCATGTTCCTGACCGGCATCACCGCGGCCGTCATGGGTATCGCGGAGTTGCACGTCGAGTTGACGGTCTTCGGGCTGATCATCGCGTCGACGTCAGGGATGATCCTGCTCAAGATGCGGGCTGAAGCCTGCGGGCGGCTCGACGGACTCGATGGACTCGAGCACCGCCCGCGGGCCATGATCGGCGCTTCGCGCATGTAGCGCCCCTCCTAGCGCCGAGTGCGCACTTGCTGTCGTAAATGTCGAGAGCCGGGCGACGATATGTGCACACTCGACGAGCGTCATGCCTAGGTTGCCGCAACGATGGAATCTATTTCGCTCGAAGACTTTCCGAGGACGTTGGCAAGTACTTCCCGGGTGTCTGCGCCCAAGTCTGGTCCAACGTTGCGGATCGGCAGCGAGTGCCCACCGATCACGGGAACGATGCCGGTGAACCCGACGGATGTCGGTTCATCCTGCCCGGTGTCGACCTGAAACTGCTGAATCATGTTGCGGGACAGGTACTGCTGATCGACGCAGATGTCAGCGGCAGTGTAGATCGGGCCCGACGGGACTCCGGCAGCGTCGAGAATCTTCAGTGCGTCGTCTCGCGAATACCGTTGGGACCATTCGCCGATCGCTGCGTCCAGCTCTTCACGCCGCCGCCATCGGCCGGCGTTGATCTGCAGATCCGGGTCGGCGCCGAGGTCGGGTCTGCCGATCGTTTCCATGTAGCGCTGGAAGATGGCGTCGCCGTTGCCCGCGATGATGATGCTGGTGCCGTCGTTGCACGGGTATGCGTTGCTCGGAGCGATCCCTTCCATCCGCCCGCCAACCCGTTCCCGGTTGACGCCGTAGGCCTGGTAGTCGGGCACGAGCGACTCCATCACCGACAGGATGGACTCGTTGAGCGCGACGTCCATGATGCGGTTCGCGAGCGGAACCGGTGCCGCGGCAGCATTTCTCTTCGCTTCCCGTTCGAACAGCGCCATGACGGTGCCGAACGCGGCGTAGATACCCGCGATGGAGTCGCCGATCGATACCCCGACCCGGACCGGCGGGCGATCGGGGTCACCGACAAGTTCGCGCAGTCCGCCGTATGCCTCGGCGACTGCCGCGAAGCCCGGACGCTGCGACATCGGGCCAGTCTGGCCGAATGCCGAGATGCGAGTGATGACCAAGTCGGGGTTCACCGCGTCGAGTGCTTCGGGGCCGAGCCCCCACTTCTCGAGCGTCCCGGGCCGAAAGTTTTCGAGCAAGACATCACAATGCTTCACCAGGTCGAGCACGATCTCACGTCCGGCTTCCGACTTGAGGTCGAGCACAATCGACTTCTTGTTGCGGTTGATCGTCCGGTACAGCATCGAGGTGTCCCCGGAGTAGAGCCGCCAGTTGCGTATCTCGTCGCCCGTCTGCGGGCGTTCGACTTTGATCACCTCTGCGCCGAAGTCGCCGAGCATGCGACCCGCGGTGGGGGCCGCGATGTAGTTGCCGAGTTCGAGAACCCGAACACCGTCGAGCGGCCGAATCGCATTCTCGGTCATGTCGTTTACCCGACCGTTTCGCGCAGGTATGCGAGATCCTCGGCCAGCCCTTCGGCCGGGGTCTCGAGGATCACCGGTGCGTCCGCGCTCTTGCACACTTCGGCGAGCAGTTGCGGATCGATGGTGCCGTCGGCGAAGTTCGCATGCCGATCCCGCGCGGAGTTGAAGTCGTCGCGCGAGCTGTTCAGATGCACCAAATCGATGCGGCCGGTGATGCCCTTGATCCGGTCGACGATGCCGACGAGGTCTTCACCCCCGGCCCACGCGTGGCAGGTGTCGAGGCAGAATCCGGCGCCGAACTCTCCGACCGCGTCCCAGAGCTTGGCGATCGAATCGAAGTAGCGGGCCATCGCGTGGTCGCCACCCGCGGTGTTCTCGATCAGGATCGGGACGGGGAAGCCGCCCTTCTCCGCCTGGCGCTCGAAGAGCTTGCGCCAGTTGTCGATTCCCTTGTCGATCTCGTCGTCATTGCGGACGTGGCCGCCGTGCACGACCAGTCCGAACGCGCCGAGGTCTGCCGCAGCCTTCGCCTGCTGTGCGACCGCTTGCCGGGACGGCATCCGCAACCGGTTGTTCGTGCTGGCCACGTTGATCTGGTAGGACGAGTGCACTACAAGATCGATCGGACTGGCGAGAATCTCGGCGGCCTTGGGGTGCGGCTGCGGCTTCTCCCACCCCTGCGGATCGATGACGAACATCTGGACCAGGTCGGCACCGAGGCGTTCACCGAACCCGATCGGATCGCTGTCGAGGCGGACGTGTGCTCCTATACGCATGCCGTCCAGGGTATCGGCTGCCACCGACGCAAAATGGTCGGCTACCGACGTTGCGATCGACCGATTTGTCTCATTATCCCGGTCCGTGAGATTTGTAACGAAACTGTCTCGTATCCGGTTAGGCTTGTTCAAATCCTGGTGTCGCTATTGAGGAGCAGGATTTGATGCCCCGTTGGTTGAATGCCCTGTTCGCGGCATTGCTCGGCCTGCTCCTAGCTGCTGGACTCGCCTCGCCCGCGAATGCCGAGCCGCTGTATCCGGCGCCCGACCCCGACCCGTTCTGCCACGCTCCCGCCAACATCGCCGACTTCAAGCCGGGCGACGTCATCCGGGTGCGGCAGATCGACATGTTCTGGTACGCGAACACGACCGGCTACCACGTCGCGTTTCGGTCCACGAATTCAACGGGCCATCCGATCATGGG
>JBBSKP010000171.1:0-10919 GCA_038256175.1 Mycobacteriales bacterium | reverse complement strand
CGGATCGATGAACGGGCCAGATGTTGTCATGTACTCAGCCTCCATGGTCGCGGCGCTCGGCGGATGAGTAGAGCTACTCAGCGCAACTGAGGAGTTTGACCGTCGTGCGCTCAAAACGGTGGTGGTTCGTCGGGTTCGTCGGCGTCGGGTGGTTGCCATTGTTCGGGGCCGTGCCCGATTTTGGGTAGCAGGGTGGGTGAGGCGCCCGTACTTTCTCGGACAGTGTCCCCGAAGTAATATTGGGGATTACTGAACGGAGTTGTTGTGGCTGGAAAGAATCCGCGATACACGCCCGAGTTTCGGGCGGCGGCGGTCAAAGAAGTGATCGACCGGTCGCGCCCGATCGTCGATGTTGCACGTGAGTTGGGGATTGCGGATCAGACATTGGGTGACTGGGTCAAGAAGTACCGGCAGAGCCATGTCGAAACGGATTCGGAATTGTCTGTCTCCGAGCGTGCCCGTTTGAAAGAACTCGAACGAGAAGTGCGCGAACTGCGGCAGGAGAACGAGTTCTTGGGAAAATCGGCCGCCTTCTTCGCGAAGAAGTTCCGATAAACGCGAAGTACGCGTTTATCGAATCCGAAGAAGGCAATTATCCGATCATAAAGATGTGCGGTTGGGCGCGTGTGTCGCGGTCTGGTTATTACGACTGGCGGGACCGACTGCAGTCGGCGACTGCGGCGCGTCGGGAGATCCTGGTCGCGGAAGTGAAGTTCGCGTTCGAGCATTCCGACGGCACGTACGGATATCGGCGTGTGCACGCTCAGCTGGTCCGGTGGGGCACGACCGTCGATGACGAGACGGTCCGCTCGATCATGCGTGCCTTGGGGCTCGAACCGTGCCAGCCCAAGCCGTTTAGGCCTGTCACCACGATCGCCGGGGACGCCGGCACCTTGCCGGATCGGGTGAACCGCGACTTCACCGCCGACGCCCCGGGTCGCAAGCTCGTCGGCGATATTACATATATCCGTACGTGGGAGGGGTGGCTGTATCTGGCGACGGTGCTTGACTGCTTTTCGAAGAAGGTGGTCGGGTATGCAATGGCCGATCACATGCGGACCGAGCTCGTCGCTGACGCGCTGCTGATGGCGTCCCGAAACTGTGAATTCGCTCCCGGTGTGACTGTTTTTCACAGCGACCGCGGTGCGCAGTATCTTTCGATAGAATTCGCAGAATTGGCGGTCGAATTACAGATTCTGCGGTCTGTGGGTCGGACCGGAATTTGTTACGACAATGCGTGGGCGGAATCGTTCAATGCGACCTTAAAAAACGAACGTGTCTACCGCACGCAGTACCCGACACGCGATCATGCAAGAAAAGATATCACGCGCTACATCGAATTGCGTTACAACCAGATCAGGCTTCATTCGGCAATTGGATATCGCCCACCGAATGAGGTAGAATCCGAATGGTTCGAACAGAAGAAAGCGGCCTGAAAACCAAACATTCACTGTCCGAAATTCACGGGGCACTCCAGATCAACGTCAGGAAGCGGGCGGTGGCGGCGGCGATGTGGCCGGCGAGGGTGCAGATTTCGGTTTCGACGTCGTCGAGTGGACGGTCCTCGGATGCTGATGCTGATGCTGGTTCGGTTGTGTCGTGCGTTTCCATCGATCCCCCTCGATAGAACATATGTTCGATGCCAACAGGGTAGCTCGACCGTACGACAACAAATGCTCCGCGGAACGTCCCCGCGGGGACGTGTTCCCGAATTCAAGCTGCGACTGCCGGTTAGTGAGCGGCGAGAACTTCGAACAACTGCAACCATCAGCTGGGCGTGTGCGACGCCGTCCGGATGTCGCTGCTCTCCAGGATGCGTTTGGGAAATCCGCTGCTGGCGACGCGGATCATCGCGCGCCCGATGTCGTCGGTTGTCGTGACGACATTGGGCGCTACCCGCTTGAGCACCCAGAGCAGAGGTGACGCCGCGGTGTAACCGGCCCGGTAGAGGCGTGTCTTGGACTTGATGCCGCGCATCGGTTGCACGATGCCGGGCCGGAACATGTATGCAGCGAGTGGCAGGCCGAGTAGGTCGTTCTCCGTCTGGCCCTTGACCCGCGCCCACATCGTGCGGCCCTGCTCGGAGCTGTCGGTGCCCGCGCCGGATACGTAGACGAATGTGCTCTGCGGGCTCACCTTTGCGAATGTGTTCGCGACCGAAAGTGTGTAGTCGTAGGTGACCTGACGGTATTCGGGTTCCTTCATGCCGACCGATGACACTCCGAGGCAGAAGAAGCACGCTTCATAGCCCGCGAGTTGGCTTTCGATCGCAGTGAGATCCATGAGGTCGCCATGGACAACGTTCTTCAGCTTCGAATGATGGAGCGCAATCGGTTTTCGTCCGACTGCCAGAACTTCGGTCACCCGATCGTCGAGCAGGCATTCGTGCAGAACGCCTTGCCCGACCATGCCCGTGCCGCCAAAGAGGATCACCTTCATGGCGACATTGCGCGCCTACGACACCTGCGCCGCAGTGGCCGCTATCCGGCTAACCGCTTCCTCGACGATTCCCGCGATCAGTTCTTCGCAGCTCGGAAGGTCTTGCAAGAGTCCGACAACCTGGCCCGACGCGAGTACACCCGCTTCCGTGTTTCCCTCGACGAGGCCGGCCCGCAACAACATCGGTGTATTCGCGGCCATGATCACCTGAGACCAGGTGAGTTCCTTACCTTTTCGCATCGACAAGCCGTCACGGACCAGTGTCGACCATTTCATTCCGGTCATCTTCTTGAATTTGGCGGCGTTGCCGACGGCTGCGACGAGTCCGCGAGTCTGCCCCGAATGTTCGAGCTTCTCGACCAGTTCGGTGTTCAGAACTCGATGCGGCATGCCATCGACCTTGCGTGACACCGTTGTGTCGGTGAGTCCGCGTGCGAGGTATTCCTGTTTCACCGAATCCGGCACGGTCGATTCCTTCGTCAGCAGGAATCGAGTGCCCATCGCAACTCCGGCCGCGCCGTAGGACAACGCGGCGGCCAGCCCTCTGCCGTCGTAGAAACCGCCGGCTGCGATCACCGGGATGTCGACTACATCGAGCACGGAGGGCAACAGCAGCGTCGTTGCCACCGGCCCGGTGTGTCCGCCGCCCTCGCCACCTTGCACGATCACCGCATCTGCGCCCCACGCCGCGACCTTCTTCGCGTGCTTGGCCGCACCGATCGACGGGATCACCACGACGCCCGCTTCTTTCAGCCGGGCCATCAGCTCCTGTTTGGGCGCAAGTGCAAACGACGCAACCCGAACCTGTTCGCGGATAAGGAGTTCGATCCGCTCCGGAGCGTCGGTCGCGTCGGCACGGATGTTCACGCCGAAGGGGCGGTTGGTCATCGATTTGGTCTTTGCGATGGCCGCTTCGAGTTCGGGGTACGTCATCGTCGCCGACGCCAGGATGCCGAGTCCGCCTGCATTTGCGGTAGCGGAGACGAGTCGTGGTCCTGCCACCCAACCCATACCGGTCTGGACGACGGGATGCTCGACGCCGACCAGTTCGGTCAGCGCAGTCTTGAGGTGGCTCATCCTTGCACCTCCCGATCGCGGGCGCCGCGAGGATCGATAACATCGCGAATCAGGCGCAGCTCTTCGGTATTGGGCGTCCGAGTTGTCGCGGCGTCAGCCAAGCCCGCTACCTCGAACGAGGTGTTCTCGGCGACTTCCTCGGCAGTCACGCCGGGATGAAGGGTGCGAGCACGCAAGGTGTGGCCGGGGCCGCCGAAGTCAAACGAACCCAGGTTCGTGACGACCCGATGCAAGTGATGAAACTTGTAGGCCGGATCGCCGTCGTCGTACTGGTCGTAGCCGACGCCGGAGACCACATCGACCTTGTCGACGAAGACCCGTTTCGAATGTTTCGGCACCCAGTAGCTCGTGGCGTGATTGATGGTGTTGCCGGGAGCGCCTCTCACGCCGAACATTTGCCGGGTCGGATGCTGCAACGGTCCGAATGCCGAGAGGTTCTGATTGCCATGCCGGTCGATCTGGTTGGCGCCCATCACCACATGGCGTCGACCGGACGCGACGACATCGAAAACCTTGCGAAATGGAATCCATCCCTCGATCGGCGCCTTCGCTCCGAGTGCGGGTGTTTCCGCGAGCAGTAGCGCCTCGCCGTCGGAGAGCAGGAGGTCAGGCTCGGTGGTGAGACGTGCGAGTCGCGCACCGATACTCGGCAGCGGTGCCATCGGGCTGGCCATGATTTCGCCGGCGCCGCTGAATATCTCGGCACACGCGATCGCGCAGAACTCGGCTCTGGTGACGTCGGTCATGCGTTCTCCTCCGCGAACTTCGCAACGGCGGCCTGGTAGTCGCTCTCGCTACCGGACAGATAGGTGTCGACGAACTGTTGCCAGGTCTCGGGGTCTTTTGCGGCTTCGGCGTAGTGGCGTTGGAACTTTTCGTCACGCCCGTAGCTATCGCCAGCGAGGGTGAAGTGTGCACCGTTCGGAACCTCGACTACGCCGTCGACCATCATCCGATTGAGCAGAAGTGACTGCAGTGGTACCGATTTGACCAACTCGTCGGTCTCGACTACACGCTCGACCGAGACGTATCGCTTGGTCGCTGCCATGCAGAACAGGTCGTCGAAATAGGGGTCGACGCCGGTGTAGGCGGCGTTGCCATGCCGGTCGCCGATGTTCAAATGGACAAGTGCCGCATCGAGTTTCAACGCGGGCATGGCTACCAGCGTCTCGGGCTTGCCGGACTCGTCCGGGTACGGCGACGTCACGGTCTTCAGTTCGTCACCCCAGAAATTGCGCACATCCGACCCGAGCCCCGCGCGGATCGGCAGGAACGGCAGCCGCGCCGCAGCAGCTTCGAGGCCGCACTTGACCATGCCTTCGTCCATCTCGCGGACTTCGATGGCGCCCGAGGTCCGTGCCTTGGCGAACCATGGATCGTAGAAGGGCGCGGAGTCAAGCGAGACGAACCCGTAATACGCCTTCTTGACCTTGCCTGCCGAGCAGAGCAGGCCCAAGTCGGGGCCGCCGTACGTGACGACCGTCAGGTCCGTGAGGTCCGACCGCAGAATCGCCCGCACGAGGGCCATCGGCTTGCGTCGGGAACCCCAACCGCCCAGCCCGATCGTCATGCCACTTCGCAGCTCGCCGACTACTTCGTCGAGCGACATTCGCTTGTCTCGCATGCTCAGTCGACCTTTCCGGATGTTCGTTGCCGGGCCAAGTCGTCCTCGAAGCGCTCCCGAATCTCGTCGGCGGCCCCGGACAGGTTGAGTTCGAAGGTGAAACCTTGTTCGTAGCGGTAACTTCGGTGCACGTTCTGCAGGTCGATGCCGTTCAGCGCTTCCTTGGCCGCACGTATTACCCGGCCATCCTTGGCCGCGATGTCTTTCGCAACTGTCAGCGCGGCGTCGTCGAGTTCGGCCCGAGGCACCACTCGATACACAGACCCGTGGTGGTGCAGCTCCTGGGCTGTGATCGTTTTCGCGGTGAAGAACAATGCCCGCATCAGGTGCTGCGGAACCAAGCGCGCGAGGTGGGTAGCAGCGCCGAGCGCACCGCGGTCGACCTCGGGCAATCCGAACGTCGCGTCGTCGCTCGCGACGACGATGTCCGAATTGCCGACGATGCCGATTCCGCCGCCAAGGCAGAACCCATTGACAGCCGTCACGACCGGGACCTGGCAGTCGTACACCGCCGAAAAGACCTCGGCACAACCACGGTTTGCGTCGATCAGGCTCTGATGGCCTGGGTTGCGCTGGATCTCTTTGATGTCGACGCCGGCGCAGAAGCCTCGGTTCTCTGCGCGAATGACGACGACGCGATTTTCCTGATCTCGACCCGCGGCGCGCACGGCGTCGGCGAGGTCGAACCAACCCTGGGTGGGGAAGGCGTTGACGGGCGGGTAATCGATCGTGACGATCGCTATGCCTGCCCCGCCCGACGCGGAGGTGATTCCCATCGTGATTCCTAACCTTGGGCGCTCGAAATTACCAAACCAAGCGATTGCTTGGTACGTTAGCACGGTGAGTCTGAACCTTGCCCTCGAAGGCACAGTGGTCCTGGTGACCGGCGGCGTACGCGGCGTCGGCGCAGGAATCAGCAGGGTCTTTCTGGAGGCCGGCGCGACCGTGATCGCATGTGCCCGCCGACCAGGAGATGCCCCAATCGACGTCGGTGGCCGATCCCTGGAATTCGCGCCGTGCGATGTGCGGAACCCTGATTCGGTCCGCGAACTGATCGACGGCATCGCTGCGCGTCACGGGCGCCTGGATACCGTCGTCAACAACGCCGGCGGATCGCCGTTCGCATTGGCCGCCGACGCCAGCGCGAACTTCCACGCCAAGATCGTCGAGCTCAACTTGCTTGCTCCACTGATTGTTTCGCAGGCCGCAAACGCAGTGATGCAGCAACAGTCGGGCGGTGGGTCGATCGTGATGGTGTCGAGTGTGAGTGGCCACAGGCCTTCGCCTGGCACCGCTGCGTACGGCGCGGCCAAAGCTGGAATCGACAGTCTCGTGACAAGTCTCGCCGTCGAATGGGCGCCGAAAGTGCGCGTGAATTCGATCGTCGTCGGACTCGTTCAAACCGAATTAAGTCATTTGCACTACGGCAGCGCGGACGCATTGGCGGCCGTTGCTGAAACCGTCCCCATGCGCCGAATGGCTATTCCCGCCGACATTGGCAACTGTGCAGCATTTCTGGCGTCAGGTCTTGCTTCTTACGTCAGCGGCAGCACGGTGACGGTGCACGGAGGAGGGGAGCGCCCAGCGTTCCTCGGCGCTGTCGACCAGGCGGAGTCCGCCGCATCGCAAGCCCCAACGTCGACTCGATAACCGAATGGATAGGAAGAGCAGTTGAGCAATCTGTGTGAAGGTCGCGTCGTCATCGTCACCGGCGCCGGGCGAGGCATTGGGCGAGCGCACGCGCTCGCGTTCGCCGCCGAGGGTGCCAAGGTCGTGGTCAACGATCTCGGCGGCGGACGCGATGGTTCGGCTTCGGCGGAGGACCCAGCGCGCGACGTAGTCGAGGAGATCGAAGCGATGGGCGGCGAAGCCGTCGTCAACGGTGACGATGTCGCCGATTGGCAGGGCGCTGCGCGACTCATCGGCACTGCACTTGATCGGTTCGGTCGGCTGGATGTATTGGTCAACAATGCAGGTTTCCTGCGCGACCGAATGCTGGCGAACCTGAGCGAGAATGAGTGGGACGCGGTGGTTCGCGTGCACCTCAAAGGCCATTTCGCACCGATGCGACACGCGATCGAGCATTGGCGTTCAGAATCGAAGGCTGGCCGGGCAGTGGATGCTCGCATCATCAACACGAGCTCGGGAGCCGGACTGCAAGGCAGCGTTGGGCAGGGAAACTACGCTGCTGCCAAGGCCGGAATCGCGGCCCTCACACTCAACGCCGCCGCGGAGTTCGGTCGCTACGGTGTCACCGTCAATGCGATCGCCCCTGCCGCTCGAACGCGCATGACCGAAGCTGCGTTTGCCGACACGATGGCAAAGCCGGTCGAAGGTTTCGACGCGATGGCGCCGGAGAACGTCTCGCCGCTCGTTGTGTGGCTCGGCAGTGTCGAGTCGCGGGAAGTCACCGGTCGAGTGTTCGAAGTCGAGGGCGGCAAAGTGGCACTCGCGGACGGCTGGCGTCACGGCGATCCCATCGACAAGGGTGACCGCTGGGACCCGGTCGAGCTCGGAGATGTGGTCAGAAAATTGATTGAATCTGCTGAGCCCGCGGTGCCTGTCTATGGTGCGAGCTGAGCGACACTCGGTCGCAAATGTGTAGTTACTCACAATTCGGTCCCACTGAATGGGGTTTATAGAAACGATTCGTCGCTTCCAACCGATGGTTCGGAATGTTAGCTCAGCTATGGTTTGCCGTCCGGGGGCGGCTATCATCAATTTGCTGGTGCAATGTGCGAATCCCAGGTTGGTCGCCTGGACATTGTGCCGCTACTCGTAGGGAGGGAGAGTAGGTGGCACACGGTCGCGCCAAGCGGATTGCCGCTGCAGTTGGCGTTGCGGTCGGCCTAGCTCTCTTCGTTCCCGGGATCGCACTGGGCACCCCTGGTGGCGGCGGCGGATCCGACCACGGTAACCACGCTGGCAACAACAGTGGCGGCAACTCCCACAATGGCGGGAATTCGCACGGCGGCGGACACAACAGCGGCGGACACAACAGCGGCGGCCCATCCTCCGGTGGTGGATCCAATTCGAACCATGGCCCCGGATCGAACTCCGGCGGTGGTCCCAACGGCGGCCCGACATCTGGTGGGGGTCCCGGTTCTGGCTCCGGACCCGGATCGAACAACGGTGGCGGTTCAGGTCCCGGTTCGACTCCTAATTCGGGACCAGGTTCCAGCCACGGTCCTTCAGGTCCTGGTGGCAGCTCGACTCCGAACGGTCCGACGCCACATGGTCCAGGTCCGAGTTCGAATCCGGGTTCCTCAGGTGCTGGTAATGGCTCGGGACCAGGTAGCGGTTCGGGTCCAGGTTCGAGTCACGGTTCACCGCACAGCTCTGGGGGCGGCTCGAGTCCTGCGCCGTCGACCGGCCCCGGTCCTAACTCCGGGCCGAGTACGATCCCTGGCCCGCATTCGAACCACACACCGCACACTTTTTGGAGCTCGCACTCTGGATCGAGCTCGACCTCCAGTTCAACTTCCAGCGTTACTACGTCGTCGACCGTGTCGGGATCGGTGACGACGAGCTCGAACGTCAATTGGAACATCTCGGGCTGGGCTGGACCTGGTCCTTCGCAAGCGTGCGGTACGTACCTGCACCTGATTTGGAGCTTCCCAACGCCGAGCGTCCCCACTCCGAGCGTCCCCACACCGACCGACCCGACCCCCAGTCCGGGAAGGTCGCATATGTCTGCGCCCGTTGTGACTGCTACTCCGCCCGCGAAACCGACCCCTCCCGCACCACCGGCAATCGTCGCTCCTGCGCTGGCGATTCTGCTGCCGCCTGGTTTGCCGCCGGTCCGTATTCCTGCACCGTCCGCCAGCCGTGACCAAGTCGCCGATGTTCCGGTGACCGATCAGATCTCACTCCCTGTCGCGCCACAGATTCCGCCAGCTCGGGTGGACCCGCCTGCCGCGCAACCTGAGACGCCTGACGTCCAGCCAGATTTCACGAATACGAATGCCAGTCGCCCGTTGCCAAATCCGCTGGGCGTGGTCGGTGGACTGATCGCGCTCGCCTTGGCGGGCGGCGGTGCCGGTCTGATCAGTTTCCAAAATGCCGGTGCAGCGCAAGCGAGGGTGGCGACTGCTCGTGCAGAGTTCTTCGGGCCGAGTGTCGGGTGATTGCGGATGACGTCGAACGTTGAGCGGACCACGTGGTCGTACCGAAGGGTGGCGGCCGCGGTTGACGCGGTCTGTGCCCTTGCTGCCGATATGGATGCGGTGACGCTCGATCAGGTCGTCGGAGCTGTTGCACACGAGCGTGGTCGCGAGATCGAGGTCGCGATTGCGGAGCTCGGCCCCGGCGTCTGCGGGCAGCGGCGCGCATATCCCGAGCGCGATGTCATCGTGCTGGCGAGCGGTCTGCCAAGCAGGGAGCGCACACTCGCGCACGAGTTGGGCCACATCGTCTTTCGCCATGCGGGTGCGCCGGCGCATGAAGTGACGCTCGAGGCGAGTGACGATCTGATCGCTTACATGCTCAGCCTGCGCTCTTACGAACGAATCGTCGAAGATGGCGCTGACGATGTTGCCGAGTGGGAAGCCGAAACGTTCGCGAGCATGCTCTTGACCCGGTTGCGGGTGTTCACCAATCGAGGCGCTGGGGTTTCGGTACTCAGGTTCGACGAGGCACTGGGGTGATCTTCTGGTTGACGGCGCTGGTGGTCTGGGTCGCCGCCGGCGCGAGAGTTGGGCGCGTGCTGGTTCGCCCCGCGACTACAGTGCGCGTCGCGATCGTCCTCGCCGTGACAGCGGTCGCGCTGGCGGCAACTGTGGCGATTCCCGGCGTCGCCGACACAATCGACGGTCTGGTGCCTGGTGGTCTGCGCGACGGCGCGATGCCTGCGGCGGTCATCGGAATATCGCTCTGGGTGTTTTTCACGGCGGCGACATCGGTGATCGCGGCCGCTGCATGGCCGATGACCTCACGCACAAGTCTCCGGATCACGGCTGTCGCGATCTACGTGGCAGGTGGCGTCCTCGTCCTGCTGACTTTGCTGTTGTCGCCGCGGATCGGGTGGATCACCATTGCCGTCGGGTCCGCGTTCATCGTCGTCACGGCAGCGCGCAACCTGGATTGGACTCCGCTGGGACGTGGAATCGCGTTGTTCGGCGCGGGGGTTGTCCTCGTGGGTGTTCTTGCAGGCGTCCACGCCTTCGACGAACAGGATGCGGCGCTGACGCAGCGGCCTTCACCTGGCTGGGCATTCTCGATCGCGAGCCTGCTGATCTCGCTGGGTGCTGTTCTCATCCTCATCGAGGTGTGGGTTCGCGCCCGGGTGCTGCTGCACCGAGTTCGTCCGCTGCATCGGCTGTTGACGGACAGGTTTCCGCAGGTTGCAGCAGACGACCTGAAGAATGTGACGACCGTGCTCAAAGCGTCCGATCAGGTCGCACATATCATGGATGCGCTGTACCTGCAGGCCGGCGGCATGGGGTCGCCGAATGCCAGTCCGTCGAGCGCGCCACCCGAAGACGGCATTGCCCGAGCCCGGGCTGTCGCGGTATGGGCGTACGATCCGCTAGCGGACGCACAACTCGATTCCCGCTGGATCGCACCTCCAGCGGGAATGTCGACTCGGCGATGGGTACGCGCGATCGCCACCGCCTATTCCGAAGAGTTCGGCGGTTAGAGCTAGTGGTCCGTCGGTGAATTAGTGCGGTAGTTTGTAGTATGCCTGTTATGACAGCAGCAGCGTTGCCGGTCACCGACGAGCAGCGTGTGGAACTGGGGCGGATGGCGGCGTCGACCTCGTTGCCGCACCGGACGGTGG
>JBBSKP010000170.1:0-10984 GCA_038256175.1 Mycobacteriales bacterium | reverse complement strand
GGTGTGAGCGGTGGTGGTCATGTCGATCTCCCTGTGTGGTGTGGCAGCCCATTGCCGCCTCTCATCAGTTCCACGAACAGGTCGGAGCGAATACGACAGTCTCGAAAGACTTTCTTTCAATCTCTTCCGACGAGGTGGTCGCGCCGCCTCGTGAGATACGCGCGCTCGGCCGAATTCTGTGTCGCGGCGATCGCGGCGTCGTACGCCGACCGCGCGTCGGCACTGCGTCCCAACCTGCGCAGGAGATCCGCCCGGGCGGCATGCCAGGCGTGATAGCGGTCCAGGGCGAGAGTGTCGATGATCGCCAGCGCGACATCCGGTCCGTCGAGTTCGGCGACTGCGACGGCCCGGTTGAGGGCGACGATCGGGGTCGGCGAGACGGCGTACAGCTGGTCGTAGAGCGCGACCACCTGACTCCAGTCGGTGTCGCGCGCGTCGCGGGCGTCGGTGTGGACGGCATTGATCGCCGCCAAGAGCTGATAGTGGCCAGGTCGAGACCGTTCCGCCGCTACGCGCGCGAGGCACTCGCGCACGAGTGCGTGGCCCTCGGCTATGAGAGCGCGGTCCCAGCCGCCACGGTCCTGCTCGTCGAGTGTCACCAGCTCACCGCCTCGGACACGAGATGCGCTGCGGGCGTCGGTCAGCAGCATGAGCGCGAGCAAGCCCGCGACCTCGCCATCGTCAGGTAGCAATTGCCGCATGATGCGCCCGAGGCGGATCGCTTCCGCAGTCAGGTCACCTCGAATCGGATCCGCGCCGGCACCGGCGAGGTAGCCCTCGTTGAACACCAGATAGATGACCGTCAGCACGCCGTCCAGCCGGTTGGTCACGTCGTCGTGGTCAGGCACGCGGAACGGGATGTGCGCGGCCTTGATCTTGGCCTTGGCACGGGTAATGCGCTGCGCCATAGTCGTTTCGACGACGAGGAACGCGCGAGCGATCTCCTCGACCGTGAGTCCGCCGAGCAGCCGCAGAGTCAGAGCGACGCGTGCCTCCGGCGCGAGAGCCGGGTGGCAGCAGGTGAAAACGAGCCGGAGGCGGTCGTCCTCGACCAGACCGGTCGGCTCGTGCGGGGTGGGATCGTCGATGATCATGGCAGCCTGATGCTTTGTGTCGCGCAGGGATTCGCGTCGAATCCGGTCGATGGCGCGGTGGCTCGCAGTGGTGGTCAGCCAGCCACCCGGGTTGGGCGGGATGCCGTCGACGGGCCACCGCTCGATGGCGATGAGCAGGGCCTCGCCCGCCGCGTCCTCAGCGATATCGAGATCGCCGAAGCGTCGGGCGAGCGAGGCGACCACCCGGCCGTACTCCTCGCGATAGATCCGCGCGATCTCCCCGCGAGAGTCTGTGGTCATTCTCCGTCGAACGTCCGGATCTCGATCTTTTGCTCGCAGACCTTCGACGCCCTGGCTGCGATCTTCATGGCGGCATCGAGATCGGGAGCCTCGACGACCCAGAATCCGCCAAGGCATTCCTTGGTCTCGGCATACGGTCCGTCGGTGACGATCACGTCGGTGCCGGTGCCGTCGACCGTCGTAGCCTCATCGACGCGCCCGAGCCCCCCGGCGAAAACCCACGAGCCCTCGGCCTGGAGCTCCTCGTTGAACCTTCCCGTCGCGTCGTACTGCGGCTGCGCCTCTTCGAGTGGGATGTCATAGACAGTGGGGTCAACGACCACGGAAAGCATGAACTTCGACATAGCGGATTCCCTTCTTCGGTGGCTGCCGGTCGGCTGCCTCTACCCACTCCACGAACAGGACGACCCGGATACGACAACCTCCACCTACTCTTTTCCCAGCCACGCCAGCAAGCGGCCCCGCGACCAGCAGCGGCCGATGGACTCGGCGGACAGAGTCGAATGGTCGAATATTGCCAGGCCGATGATGCTGTGGCCGGAAGCGCGGCGATCGCCGAATGTCGGTATTGCCGGCGCGACGCCGACACCCTCCGCGGACACCCACGCCACCGGCCGTCCGGTCGCCGCTTCGTCGAGGCGGTGCAGGAAGCGCAGGCGACTCTCGAGCGAGAACTTCGACAACGCCCATGTCGTGATGACGACAGGCAGGGCATCCGCAGGTACACGGGCGAACGCGTCGGGCAGCACCTCGACGACGTCACCCTTCAACAGCAGCGGAGGGGCCGTCGCCGCCAATACCAGCTCCGCGTCGAGCCTCGCTGCCTGATCCGGCTGATCCGGCCACACGCATGCCCGCAACCAACGGGCCTCATCGGCGTCGGTGACGTCGACCGGATCAAGATCGACGCAAACCCGCGTGACCACGTCGGGCATCGCCCGCGTCGGGATGGGCCGGTCCCCCACGATCGAAGCCGACAGCTGCACCGGAGATGACGGATCCCCCAGCGATTGCCCGTTGCTATACGTGATGCCAACGCGATCGACGTTGAGGTTCAGCCCAGCCGTAGAGCCCACGCCGATCAGCCCAACGGCATCCGCGCCGACGCGGTGCGCCGCCTCGGCGATGGCCGGATACAACACGGCGCAGGGTCCGGTTGCGTTGGTCCGCAGCTTCCGGCGCACGGCGATGGCCACGACCGAGTCGGTCATGTGCACAAGCGTGTCGATCGCAGCGGCAGCGGCAGCGTCGCAGTCCGCAGCGGAATATGCCGCAGCAAGGGCCGGGGCGCGTCCGGCGAGAGCGAGGTCGTGCAGCGCGGCGAGAATCACCGTCGGGTGACGCTTACGCGCCGGCGCCGTCTCGATGGACCGCAGCGCGTCGTCGGACTCGCTCAGCTCGAGTGCAATGCGCTCGTAGAGCGGAGATGTCTCAGTTAGCGGCGTCGACCCCGCCGAAACGTCGGTACACCTGAGCGAGTGTGCGGGCCCCTGGCATCGAAGACGATTCTAGCCATTCGATCGACAATCCCCTGCTGCCGAACTGCGACGGGCCTGCGTGTTCGCAGACCCGTCGCAACGCCAGACAGAATGTCGACCGCTTACTTGAAGGCGTCCTTGACCTTTTCGCCGGCGTCCTTCAGGTTCGACTTCACCTGATCAGCCTTGCCCTCGTTCTCGGTATCACGATCACCGGTGACCTGGCCAAGCTTTTCCTTCGCCTTACCAGCGATGTCATCGAGCTTGTTGTTCGCCTTGTCGATACCACTCATGATGAGTTGTCCCTCCGTGTCGGATGTTTACCGGAGTCAAGTGCGATCCGGGCTCACGATCCGAATACCCATGAGTGGATTGCTTCAAACTTGGATGCTCCGCGAAGGGCCCCGGACTGCTGATGATCGACGAGATGGCCGAAGACAAAAGGCGAGTTAGTCTTTTTGTACGCGATATGCCCGATCTTCCGTACAAAAAGACTAACTCGCCGGCCCTGTGGGCACACTTGCAGGCGCTCGCGAATCGTCGGCGAAATATGTTGGGGCAGTATATATTGCCGAATGGGACGGCCGATTTTACTTTCTCGCAACATGTTTCAGGTCACGACCTCTGCGTTGGAATCGGTTGGAAGAAAGCTCGCGAGATTCTGAAGCAGGGAAACCATTCGCAACCCCTCCAAGCGAAATCATCCGGCCCTGCTCAGCCGCGCAGCTGCGCGTTGAGCCACGCGGCTTGACGTGTGAGATGGTCGCGTTCAGGGAGATTGGGCGCCAATCGGGCAGCTTCGACGTAGAGGCGAGCTGCCGTCGCTGGGTCGCCGTCCCGCTCGTGTAGGTACGCCTCGACAGCGGTGAAGCGAGGCAGCGCCGGGTCGAGCCCTGCCAAGGCAGCCAGGCCCGCCCGCGCCCCGTCGGCCTCGCCGACCGCGACGGCGCGGTTGAGGCGGGCCACCGGGTTATCGGTGAGCTGCAGCAGTTCGTCGTACCACTCGACGATCTGAACCCAGTCAGTCTCCTCGGCCGTGCGGGCGTCGGCATGGAGCGCGGCGATCGCAGCCTGGGCCTGGAACTCCCCCAATCGATCGCGGGCGAGGGCTGCCTGGAGCACCGCCACTCCCTCCGCGATCAGACGGCTGTCCCACAGACTGCGGTCCTGCTCGGCGAGAGGCACGAGGCTCCCGTCGGAACGGGTCCGTGCTGGGCGCCGGGCATGGTGGAGCAGCATGAGCGCGAGCAGGCCCGCCACCTCCTCATGCTTGATTTGCGCCGCAAGTTGGCGGGTGAGCCGGATCGCCTCGGCGGCGAGATCGACATCGCCCGAGTAGCCCTCGTTGAAGACGAGATAGAGCACGCGCAGCACCGTGGCGACGTCTCCGGGTTGGTCGAACCGCACGTCCGAGAGGGTCCGCTTGGCCCGGCTGATGCGCTGGGCCATGGTCGCCTCGGGTACGAGATACGCCTGCGCAATCTGACGCGTCGTCAGACCGCCGACGGCACGTAGCGTCAGCGCGACCGCCGAGGCCGGCGTCAGGGACGGGTGCGCGCACAGAAAGTACACCGCAAGCGTGTCGTCCACGGCCTCGCCCGGCTCCGGCACGGGCTCGACCTCGACGAGCACCTCACGCCGCCGCCGGGAGGTGGCGGCGCGGGCGACGTCGAGGAACTTTCGCCAGGCGACGGCGACCAACCAGCCCTTGGGATCCCGCGGCGGATCATCCGGCCACACGCGCATCGCTTCGATCAGCGCGTCCTGCACGGCGTCCTCGGCCGCCGCGAAGTCAGCTCCGCGGCGGACGAGGATCCCGATGACTATGGGGGTGAGGGTCCGAAGCAGGGCCTCATCCACAGTTCGTCACTCCGTAACCGTCGGATGCGCGGTAAGGAACGGGCGCACCTCGAGCCACTCGTGAATCGGCTTGCCACCCGCCCCCGGAGCTGCAGACAGTTCGCCGGCCAGCTCCAACGCCCGCTCGTATGTCTCGACGTCGATCACCATCCAACCGGCGATCAGGTCCTTGGTCTCCGCGAACGGACCGTCGGTGACCGGCGGATTCCCTCGCCGTCGTAGCGGACGAACGTGCCCTCCTGTGACAGCGCCTGCCCGTCGACATACTCGCCGGTCCCCTCGAGCCGAGCGGCGAAGTCATTCATGTACTGCACGTGGTCCGTGATTTCTTCCGGCGTCCACTGGTCCATCGGCACATCGTTAACCGCTGCCGGCGCGCCACGGTAGTGCTTGAGAAGTAGGTACTTGGCCATGATGTTCTCCTTAGTGCGGTACGGCCCATTGTGGCCGTGTTCACTGCAGGGACGGAGCCGCGTTCGGGATCTCGACATCCCATCGCGATCATTTTTGCGATTTCCCATCACACCACGAACTCCGACACGGTTTCGGCCAGGCATGCGGTGGAAAGCTCTGCGGCAAGCAAGCTCCCGCTGCGAGGCGGTGACATGCCGGCTGCGGCTCACCACGCCTACATTGCGCAGCGCGAACTTCGCCAGGTGGCGTTCACGCCGACGACGCTCGGTTTCGTCCATCAAGGCTTTGGTGTGAGCGAGTACGTCGGTCGTTCGGGTGGGGTTTTGCGGCGGGTCAGCGCCTCGTCGTAGTGGCGACCGACGGCAGCGTCCGGGCATCCGGGGGGGCAGCCGTGGTCAATTCGACGCCACCGTGCGATGGTTGCAATGCCTCGAATCTGCGCATGCGCGTGGGACAGGAGGGCCGATGAGACTCGCCGCTGTTCTCTGGTGCATCGCTGCCCTCGGCGCCGGTGTGACGGGTTGCGACTCCCCCGCGCCCAGCGGTGACCGTTCCGGTCTCGTTGAGATCGGCGGCGACCGCACAATGCATCTCGAGTGCAGCGGCAGCGGTTCTCCCACAGTCATTTTCGTCTCCGGGGCTGGTATCGCCGCCGACAACTGGCACTACGCGGGTGACCCGACAGACGATGCCGAACCCGCGAAACGCGACGACTCCGCCGTCTACCCGCAGACCGCGGAGTTCACCCGAGTGTGTGCCTACGACCGTCCCGGGACCGAACAAATGGAAGGCGACCCGAGCCGATCGACCTCGATCCCGCAACCGACCACTGCACAGGGCGATGCGGCAGACCTCCACGCGTTGTTGACAGCGGCGGAGGTCGAGGGACCCTACGTACTGGTCGGACACTCGTGGGGCGGATTCATTGCCCTCACCTATGCGAGGGCCTACCCGAAAGAAATGGCCGGTCTCGTGCTCGTCGACCCCGGCTCCCAGTACCTGCAAACGGCGTTGCCGCCAGCAGTCTGGGAGCAGTGGATGGGGGCCATCGCGACTACCGCCCAAGCGAATCCGGATGCAGAGGCGCCCGACTATCCGACCACGATCGCGTCGCTCACGACAACGCCCACGCTGCCCCCGATGCCGGCCGCGGTACTGACCTCAGACAAACCGTTCGACTACCTCGGCATCGGGAACCCCGACACCTACTGGCCGCAATGGCTCGATGCGGGCGCATTGCTCGCGACCGCACTCGGTGCCCCGCACATCACGCAGACCGACAGCGGCCACTTCATCGAGAACGAGAACCCAGCTCTCGTGGTCGAACAGATCTGCCCGATGGTCGCCCCTGAAAGGGGTTGCCAGGGACGCTGTTAACGTGTGGCGGACGATTCGTCAAGCACCGGCCGACTTCCATGCCTGTTGCGAGCCTTCGCCTTTCCTCACGATTGCGCCTCTCGCGCCATGTGAGCCACCGCACTGTTGATGACAGTTGCTACTGTCAATGACAGTCCTCACTGCAAGTAGGTACGATGTGTCGATGGCCGAGTATTCGATCGCTGAACTTGCAGCACGGTGTGGGGTTCCTGCTCGCACAGTTCGGTATTACCAATCGGTCGGGTTGGTACCGAAGCCAACGCGTCACGGCAAGGAAGTTGTGTACACCGTCGAGCACGAGCAACGGCTGCAGCTGATCGCCGACCTCCAAGGACGTGGGCTTCGGCTGGACGCCATCGGCGAACTTCTGCACGCCGACGCGCGCGCCCGCAACTCGGCCGCAGACTGGTTGGGTCTCGACGACCTGCGGGCCGAGCCGTGGGCGCACAGCCATGCCCACAAGTACACCGACAATGAGCTGAGCGACCTTCTCGGCGATCGTCGCCCCGAGATCATCGACGATCTGATCGCCGAGGACTACGTCCAGTTTCGCGGCGGATACTGGCACATCCCGGACTTCCCCTTGTTCAAGGGCGCGCTCGTGCTCTACGAATCCGGGACCACGATCGCAGTGAGCGCCGCTCTGAAGAAGTTGATGCGCACGCGAATTGCCGCCTTGGTCGACGAACTCGTCGCCTTGCTCACTTCGGCGGCAGGAGCTGGATACGCGGGCGAAGCCGCGGCGCGCGACCTCACCCAGCACATGGAGCGGTTTCGCGCGGCCGCCTGGGAATCGACGGGTTACGTTGTCGCAGAAGAAATAGAGCGTGCCGTTGCCGAATTGGATCGGTAAGTCACCATGTGGTCCACGGGCTTCGTTGTCGGCGGTCGTTACCGGCTCAGTGAACGGATCGGCCGCGGCGGAATGGCCGATGTGTTCCGAGCCGATGACGAAGTGTTGCACCGGCCTGTCGCGGTCAAGATGTTCCGATTCGACACAGCCGAAGGCGCAGACCGGCGGCGTATCGACGCCGAGGTCCGCACATTGGCCTCGCTTCGCCACCCTGGACTGGTCACCGTGTTCGACGCCGGTACGGTCGACGATTCCGGGACCGACCCGACGCCCTTTCTTGTCATGGAGCTGATCACCGGGCCTACCCTCGGGCGTCGTCTCGTCGACGGCCGCCTCACCGCGCAACAGACCGCCGGGCTCGGCGCCGACCTGGCGGCCACACTGTCCTACATCCACGCCAGCGGAGTTGTGCACCGTGACGTCAAGCCGGCGAATATCTTGCTGGACACATCCACCATCAGTGGGACGGAATTCTCGGCCAAGTTGACCGACTTCGGCATCGCGCGAATGTTGGACAGCACTCGCCTCACAATGCATGGCATGGCCATCGGGACAGCCAACTATCTCAGTCCCGAGCAGGCCCTGGGACGCCCCGCCGGTCCACCGGCCGACGTCTACTCGCTCGGACTGGTGCTCATCGAATGTCTTACGGGGCAGCTTGCCTATCCGGGTACGGGTATCGAGGCGGCCGTTGCGCGCCTGCATAATCCGCCCCCCATTCCGACCGACAACGGCCCTGAATGGAGCCAACTGCTCGCCGCGATGACCTCGGCGACACCCGGGGAGCGGCCTACCGCGGCCGCCGTCGCAGACCGGCTGAGACAGCTGTTCCGGCCCGAACCTCGCCAAGAATCACCTGCCACCGCCGTTCTTGCCACTGACCATCGGATCCCACCCACTACCGCGATCTCTTCCGAGCCGCGAACTGCCCCCAGCCTGTCCCGACGCGGTTGGATCGTCGCCATCGCAGTCATCGCCGCCCTGATCATCGCGGTACTGGTCGCGGCTCTCTCTAGCAGCTCTGGTCCGGAGGACCCCGCGCCAACAGTGCCGACTACGGTCCCGTCGCAGTCGAGCACCGCACAGTCGACCGCCCTAGCACCCGCGCCTCCGGCACCGAGCAAGCCCGAACACGCCCCCCCGGGCGGCGGCAAGAACAAGGAGAAAGACAAGCGAAACGGGAATTAGAATCCCCACGGAAATCTATCGGCCCCGATTCCATTGCAGGTCAATCGAATCCGACAGATAGTCCCGCATTTCCGATCTTGTCGCGGCCAGCACAGTACCGAACGACCGAACCGGCGGGCCAGCTCTCGTGACAGGATGACGACATGGACATTCGTGCCAGAAACAACGTGACGGTCCTCGGCAATGCCGACGGTCCCGTGGTTGTGCTCGCGCACGGCTTCGGTTGCGACCAAAACCTGTGGCGCCTGGTTGCTGCGGGGTTGGCCGCGGATTTCCGAGTCGTGTTGTTCGACCACGTCGGCGCTGGCGGATCTGACCTGTCCGCGTGGGATGAAGTGCGCTACAGCACTTTACGAGGCTACGCGGACGATGTGCTCGCGCTCGTCGGCGAATTGGATCTGCAGGACGTGGTCTTCGTCGGGCACTCGGTTTCGGCCATGATCGGCGTGCTCGCAGTCACCGCGGACCCCCGTCGGTTCGCCAAGTTGATCCTGCTCACCCCGTCGCCGCGCTACGTAGACGACGGCAACTACCGGGGTGGCTTCACCGCGGCCGATATCGAGGAACTGCTGGAGTCCCTGGACAGCAATTACCTCGGATGGTCAGCGTCGATGGCGCCAGTGATCATGGGAAACCCCGACCGGCCGGAGCTGGGCGAGGAACTGACCAATAGTTTCTGCCGCACGGATCCAACTATTGCGCGTCATTTCGCACGGACGACGTTTCTGTCCGACAACCGCGCCGACCTCGCGGCCGTTCCGTTGCCGACTTTGGTGATCGAGTGCGCCCACGATGCTATCGCTCCACGTCAGGTGGGGGCTTACGTACACTCGCGAATCCCCGGAAGTCGGTTGGTCACACTCGATGCCAGCGGGCACTGCCCCCAACTCAGCGCACCGGAAGAGACAACGCAGGCGATCTCGTCGTTCGCCGAGAAGTCGACGTGACGGGCGAGGAGGATTTCTCGGCGTTGCTAGAGGACAGCGCCGAGGAACTTTACGAGCAAGCTCCGTGCGGTTATCTCTCGACGCGCATGGACGGCCGAATCGCGAAGATCAATGCCACGATGCTGAGCTGGCTTGGTTACAACCGTGCGGAAGTGGTCGGCCAGCTACGATTCACCGATCTACTGACCGCCGGTGGCCGAATCTATTACGAGACGCATTTCGCACCACTGCTTCAGATGCAGGGCGAAATCGGCGGCATAGCACTGGAATTTGTGGCCGCCGATGGCGCGAGACTGCCGGTGTTGGTCACGTCCAAGCTGAAGACAGGCGTCGACGGGCAGCCTCTGTTGATCCGCACGACGGCCTTCGACGCCCGCGATCGCTGTGCCTACGAGCAGGAGCTGCTGCGGGCAAGGCACGAGGCTGATCTGGAACGCGAACGCGTGCAGGTACTCGCCACAACTTTGCAGCGCAGTCTGCTGCCGCCATCCTTGCCGATGTTGCCGGGTATCGAAGTCGATGCCTACTACTATCACGCATCGCTCGATGATGTCGGCGGCGACTTTTACGACGTGTTCCCACTGGGCGGCGGACGCTGGGGATTCTTCTTGGGAGATGTGTGCGGCAAAGGCGCCCCAGCAGCTGCCGTCACCTCGCTGACTCGGTACACGCTGCGCGCGGCGGCGGTTTACGACGACGACCCGATCTCGGTGTTGACCAACCTCGACACAGTGCTGAACCACGAGTTCCATGGCGACGACCCGCGGTATTGCACCGTCATATTCGGTGTACTGACCCCCGACGAGGGTGGCTGCGCAGTCGAGTTGGCGAGCGGCGGGCACCCGCCGGCACTGGTGCTGCGAGCGGACGGCGCCGTCGAATACCAGGACACACCGGGCGGACAGTTGGTCGGCATCCTGCCGGACGCCCGATTCGCCTCGGTGTCGCTGCATATGGGCCGCGGCGACACGCTGGTGCTCTACACCGATGGGCTCACCGAGGCACGTACCGACGTCGCCGGCGTCCGGTTCGACGATCACGGCGCGTTGACCGCCTTCGCCGCAGCACACGCACCGACCACTGCGGCCGCGATCACGGCGGCCATCCGCGACTTACTCGCGGGGTTCGGTGATGGACTCGACGACGACGCCGCGGTGTTGGCCATCGGTGTGCCGTCTGCGGATGCCCATGCAAAAGGCCAAGCGACACAAGAACGGACGAGCGCGCTAGCTGCATTGGCCGCAAAGCAACCCGAATAGCTTGTGCCTTGACCTCAACCAGTCTTCAGGTTGCAAGCTTGGGTGCATGAGCCAATCCGTGGAGTTCTGGAACACCGTCTACGACAATGACACTGCGCCGTGGGTGATCGGGCAGCCGCAACCAGCAATCGTGAACTTGGAACGCGAGGGATGGCTCCGGGGGCGGGTGCTCGATCCCGGTTGCGGTGCGGGCGAACACACCATCCTCCTGACGAAACTCGGCTACGACGTGCTCGGTATCGACCTGTCGCCC
>JBBSKP010000169.1:0-11151 GCA_038256175.1 Mycobacteriales bacterium | reverse complement strand
GGCAGCGAGATGATCGTGACCGTGCTGCCGGGTTGAACGCGAGTACCTGCGCCGGGTAATTGGGTGAACACGAGCGACCTGTCGGTGTCGGCCACCTGTCGGACGGTGACTCCGAGGCCGAGCTCATCGAGTTGATCGCGCGCCGTGCCAACGGAGTGCCCGACCAGCGAGGGGACCTTCACCGCGTTGGACGTCACGAGGGTGACCTCGGTGCCTGCGGGGACCGTTGTACCGACGGGTGGGTCGGTTCGGATGACATTGCCGGCGTCGACTGCGGCATCGAACGCCTGCGTGGTCTGGCCGACGGTGATCCCGGCCGCCTCGAGTGTCCGACGGGCTTCGTCAACACTCTTGCCGTTGAGGTTGGGCAACGAAACCGGGGGCGCGCCCTTGCTTCGAATCACCTTGACCGGTGATCCGACGGCAACGACGGTGCCAGGTTTCGGGTCGAGCGCCGCGACGGTTCCCAACGGCGCGGTTGTGCTGAACGTCTCGCCGCCGTCGACCGGTTGCAGTGACGCTTCGCGAAGTCTGTTCTGCACCAAGGCAATATCCTCGCCGGGGCGGAGGTCGGGCACCTTCGGTCGCCCGAGCGACACCAGCAGCGCGACCGTCGAATTCTTGGCCACCCGCGAGCCCGCCGGAGGATCCGTGCCGATGAGCACATCGATCGGGACGGTGTCGGAATTCTGCGGCCGGATTTCGGTGGTCAGTCCCGCGCTCGATATCGCTTGGGCTGCCGCAGCCCGGTCGAGGCCGTCGATTGCCGGGACGGCGGTGTATCTGCCCGAGCCCATCCACCAACCACCGATGCCGACGGCGAGAGCGAGCGCCAGCACGATCAGGAGCCACACGATCGTCGTACGACGCGATTTGTGCTGTTCTTCGACGAAGTCGGGGAACCGGTATCCGGCGTGCTCTGCCGGGGCGGGTCCGGCCGGCTCCACCTCGGCGTGCCGTGTCGTCGGTGCTGTGACGACCCTGGTGTGGTGGGCGAACCCGTCCGGAGCCGCCGGAGGTGGTTGCGCTGTGAAGACAGCGGTGCCGGTCGAAGGTGCACGGTTGACCGTGGTCGGTGCATCGTGTTCCGCGAAGGGCCGCTTTCGCGGCGGCGCATCGGCGGGCGGTCTGACCTGAGCGCTCGCATGCTCCGCGGAACGTTGCGGCGCCGGCACCCGATAGGCCGGCAGCTCGAGAGTCTTGGCGACCACCCGAAGTGACGCCGCCATCGCAATTGCATCCGGGTACCGATGGCCCGGTTCGCGCGCGGTCGCGTCGAGAACGAACTCGTCGAGCAATGGCGGAACGCCGGGGATGAAGGCACTCGGACTCGGCACGTCGGCGTTCAGTCGCTGGTAGGCGACCGAGAGCGACGTATCACCGGAAAACGGCGTCGTGCCGGTGAGCATCTCGAATATCAGCACACCCATCGCGTACACGTCACTGCGGGCGTCTGCTGAGCCCGTGGCGACCTGTTCCGGCGATAGATATGCCGCGGTTCCCAATATGACGCTGCTCGACGTCGTGGTGGATGCGGCGACCGCGCGGACCAGGCCGAAGTCGGCGAGCTTGACCTCGCCGGTATCGGAGATCAGAACGTTCTCTGGCTTGATGTCGCGATGGACGAGCCCAGCGGCGTGGGCGACGCCGAGCGCGTCGAGAACGGGCTCGGCGACGGCGCGCACAGCGTGGGGCGGCATCGGACCTCGCTCCCGGAGTAGTTCGCGCAGCGTGCCACCTTCGACGAGCTCCATCACAAGGAAGGCCAGCTCGCCATCGAGGCCCTGGTCGTACACGGCGACCAGCCCAGGATGCTTCAGCCTGGCGACTGCCCGTGCCTCGAACTCGAAACGAGCAAGGAAAGCGGGGTCGGCGGCGAACTTCGGGTCCATCACCTTGATGGCGACGGGCCGGTCGAGCCTGGTGTCAAGGCCGCGGAACACCGTCGACATGCCACCGCGAGCGATGGGGGCATCCACCCGGTAGCGCCGGTCGAGTATCTCGCCGATCAACTCATGGCCTCCGACTCGCACCTGACACCCCCTTTCGCGACGTACGCCCGCGGCGCAAGTCCTGGTATTCGATGGTAACTAGGTTTGCATCGTTGCCTCGTGATTGGCGAGCCAGCACTGGCACTGTGCGAGGAACCCGATAACGTTACCCAGGTGAGTGCAATCCCTTACAGCGACGATGTCCTTCCCGCATCCGTTCCGCTGCTTCAACTTCCTGACGTGGCCAAACAGCTTGGTCTCGTGGTGACCCGTGTGCATCAGATGCTGCGCGATCGGCAATTGATCGCGGTCAAGCGCGACGGCTACCTCGGCGTTCCCGAGGCGTTCTTCGGTGACGATGGCCACGTTGTGAAGTTCCTGCCGAGCCTGCTGTCGGTCATGCGTGACGGTGGCTTCAGCGAAACCGAGATCCTGCGCTGGCTCTTCGCGGAAGACGACAGCCTGCCGGGCACGCCGGCGCAGGCACTGCGAGGACATCAGGCGCGGGAAGTCATCCGCCGTGCGCAGGCGATGGCGTTCTGACCTGACTGCGGGCGGCGACTAGCGACGAGCCAACCCTGCTCGGAGCACTTCGGCGGCCGCGACCCGCACACGCCGTGACGTCGGGACAACGGTGCGCCGGTCGAGCACCGGGAAGTCGTTGTCCTCGATCCTGCCCAGGATGTCCGAGTACATGGTGAATGCCGCGCGTAAACCTGGACGCACTCGCGGATCCAGCATGTCCAGCCCGGGGCGGGCGGCACGGTAGATCGAACGATTGACCGCTGCGAAATGCGCGAGAGCTTTCCGCACCCGCAGATCTGTCGTCCCGGTGCGCTGACAATGGGCGAGCAGGTCGAAGTCGACACCGAACGCAGCCAGTTCGTCGGCGGGAAGGTAGAGCCGATCCCGGCGCAGATCCTCTCCGACATCACGGATGAAGTTGGTCAGCTGAAATGCCTCGCCGAGTGCCGCGGCCGCAGGTTCGGCTTCCTCGACTGGAACGACGGTGCCGAGGACGGGTAGCAGTTGTAAACCGATCGCCGCCGCGGATCCACCCATGTATGTCCGAAGTTCAGCCATCGTGGCGTACCGGGCGCGGAAGGTCGGGGTGCCCGGGATATCCATTCGCATCGCGTCGAGAAATACCCAAAAGTGTTCTGGTGCAATGTCGTATCGCGTGATCGTGTCGGCGACCGCGAGCAGCGCAGGCAACCGCGCGTCGTCGTCGGTCGTGGTTGCGACGCCGTCCCATTCGGTCAGCCGGCGCAGCTGCTTTTCGATCCTGTCGAGTTCGGCCGCGCTTTCGGCCCACGTCAGGTCTGTTCCAGCTTCGACGTCGACGATGTCGTCGACGATCCTTGCGAAGGCGTAGAGCGCGTGGATAGCGGGTCTGCGCGGTGCAGGTAGTAACCGGGTCGCCAGGTAATACGTGCGACCGTGTTTCGCGGCAATCAGTCGGCACTCGTCGTAGGCCGACGCCAGATCAGTTCCGGCGGAGCTGCTGTGGATCATTCGCTCGCAGGAGGAGCTGCCGCGGCTCGGGTTCGGGGAGCGGCTGCCGACGACGCGTCGTCGGGGGACGACCGCAGCCGCAGCGGATCGACCGTCCGTAGCGAAAGGGCTGCGACGACGGCGGCGAACGTCGCCGCCGCGACGTGCGGGAAGTTGTACAGGCCGATGGAGCCGTCCGGCTGGAATACCAGCATCAACCAGGTGGACAGGCCGACGATGATCATCAGCGTGGTGGTCGACAGGGCGAACCCGGCGGCAAGCGCGAGCGGCCACGAGTAGTACCACGGCAGCGCTGCAGGCGACAGGATGACGATCGCGACAAACGCGATGAGGATTCCGAGCACCGCTTCACGTTCGGTCCGGCGGAACCGCCACCAGGTCCACACGAGCGTGACCAGTAGCGCCAGAGCGCACAGCATTCGGGTCACGTCGAGGACTGGTTCGAGTCGCAAGTCGGTGAACCACGAGGTTCCGACCGTCACGACGTGCGCCATGATCGTCGGCAGCGAAAGCCAGTTGATGATCTTCGCGGACCCGGACAAGGCGGTCAGCCAGCCTATTCCGACACCGGCGACAAGCGACGCGACGGCAAATACCGCAGCGAACACCGCGATACCCAAGCCCGCGGTCTTCACGAACAGGGCGATCGGTGGGTGCTCGTTCGGCGCTGCGCCGTTGGCTTCGGCGCCTTCCTTCGCGCGTCGTTCGCGCTCGTGGACCATCCAGATCCAGACGAGGAAAGGCAGCGCGATGCCCGCGGTCGCCTTGATCGCGACGCCGACCGCAACGACCAGAATGCCCGCGACGTGGTGTTTTTCGAGGACGAGGGCGATACCCGCCGCCATGAGACCGACCATCAACATCTCGTTGTGCACGCCGCCGATGAGGTGGATCAGGACGAGCGGGTTGAGCACCGCAAGCCAGAGTGCAACGGCGGGTTTACCGCCGAGATGACGCGCGATATGAGGAACAGCCCACATCATCAGCGCGAGTCCGGGCAGCATCGTCAACCGAAGGAGCATGGTGCCCGCGACGACGTTGTCGCCGGTCAGGCTTGTGATTCCCTTGCCGAGCAACAGGAAGATTGGGCCGTACGGTGCCGTTGTCGTCGTCCAGACGTTGCTGACGTTGTCGAGCAGAACGCCTGGATTGGCAACAGGGCCGACCTTGTACGGATCGAAGCCGTCGCGCAACAGGGCACCCTGCGCGAGGTAGGAATACGCGTCCCGACTGAACATCGGAACGGAGAGCAGCAGCGGCCCGATCCAGATGGGCACGATTGCCCGCAGCTCGTTGAGGGAGACGCCGCCGGCGATGGTGGTGCGGCCGAGACGCACCCACGCCGTGATCATCAGCAGCACGCCGATCCACACGATGAGAGTTGACAGCACCAACCCGTGGCCGAACCGAAGCCACGACAGATGCGCGGTCTCCAGTAGCGGATCCTGGCGGCGCACACTGCCTGCGCCGAAGCCGCCGAACATGATCATGACCGAGCCGACGAAGCCGAGGACGGCCGCATGCCCTTCGGGGCTGCGGGCGAAATCCGTGACGGCGCTGAGCACTGCCTTGAAATGTGAAGCCTTGAAATGTGAAGCATTGAGATGTGCCGACTTGGCCTGCGGAGCGCTTCGCGGGAGGGACATTTGAGCTGTTTCCTCCCGAAAGTGCGCAGGCGACATTCGCCGAGAAATGTCCGGTCGAGTGGATAGTTTAGTAGCTTGAGCGCGTATTCCTTGCCTCTGCCTCGCCAGGGCCGCTACCGAGGATGCGTGCGGCGGCCAATTTGCCCGAAATCAGCACTGTCGGAACCCCGACACCTGGTGTGGTTCCGCACCCGGCGAGGACAACGTTTTCCGTGGTCGACACCAGATTTCGACGTCGAAATGGGCCCGTTTGCCGGAAAATATGCGCAGCTGAGAAGGGGCTTCCGGCGAGCATCCCCTTTTCGAGCCAGGTCTGCGGGGTGTCGACGTGATCGACCGTGAAATGGCTCACGATGCCTTTGTAGCCGCGCTGCTCGAGGGTGAGCAGCATCTCCCGAACGTATGGGCCGGTCAGTCGCGCCCAGTCCAGCGGCGCGCTGTCCAGGTTCGGGCACGGTGCGAGCACCGAAAGCGGTTCGTGATCGGTTCCCGCTCGATCGATGAGCATTCCCGGGTCGGTCAATGCGGGCCGCGTGATCAGCAACGATGGATCGCTCATGAGGCGGCCGCGGCCGCTGCGTGCCGTGATGTCGACGAAAGTTTGGTCCCAGGCCGCGCCGAAGTCGATGGTGTGATGCGCCTGCGCGCCCCACGTATCCGACACCTCGACCGGCACGGTCCCGTGCACGACGACCGCGGACGGGGACGCGCGCAGACGCCTCGTTCGCGGTGCGCGTTCGGCGAGGAGGTCGTCGACCGCGCCGAGATCCGTCGTGAGAACTACAGCGTCGCAATCGAATTCGCGGCCATCGGCGGTGGTGACCCGCTTGGCGCGACGGCCGTCGTACTCGATGCCGGCAACGTCGGTTTCGAGGAGCAACTCGCCGCCGGCTGTGGTGAAGGCGTCGGCCATGGCGAGTGCGATCGCCCGCATCCCGCCGTCGGTGAAGTACACGCCGAGTGAGGTATCCATATGCGGGATTGCGCCGTAGACGGCGAGTGCCTCGGCAGGGGCGACGCCTGCGTAGAGGGCTTGAAAGGTGAAGAGCCTGCGTAACCGCGGATCGGCGATGAAGCTGCTGATCTTCGGCCCGAGCCTGCCGAAACCGCCGAGCAGGGTCACTTTGCGCAGGTTGTCCGACACGAGGTCCAGCGGCGAGTCGAAATTCGCGTCCATGAAGGTGCCGAACTCGGCATCGAACAGTCGGGCGAGCCAATCACGCATCCGCAGGTAACCGTGCGCGTCCGCGGCGCCGCAGGTCCGTTCGACCTCGTCGAACATCGCGGCCGGATCCGAGTGGACGTCGATGGTCGAGCCGTCCGCATATCGCGCGTGATAGGACGGTGCCAATTTTCGGACCCGCAGCGGGGGAGTCGTGCTCTCGAAATCGGCGCCGACCGCGGCGAGCGCATCGCCGATCAGCTCCGGCATCGTGAGCACTGTTGCGCCGTTGTCGATCGTGTAGTCGGGGCCGGTATAGGCGCCGACCCGTCCACCCGGATGGTCGCAACGCTCGATCAGCGTCACGGATCGGCCAGCGCCGCGCAGATAGAGCGCGGCGGACAGCCCGGCAAGTCCGGCGCCGACCACGACTACCCGGTCGGTCGGGCCCGGCACGGTACGGAGCGATCGCAATCCCATGGTGGAACCCTTTCAGACGTTACGAATTCCGAGCGGTGGCCGCGATCGCCATCTCGCGCAGCCGTTCTTTCACCGCTGGAGTCGCGGCACTGTGGTCGAGAGCAGCGAGGCCTCGTTCGGTCAGCTCCGCGATTCGCCGTTCGACGTCGGCTACCGCGCCGAGGTCGATCAGCGCGGCACGCAGCTCGTCCACTGCGGCCTCGGTGAGGTCGGTCCCGATGCTCTCGCGAAGCAGCTGCGCGGTCGCGGGCGCTGCGCCATCCGCGAGTTGCAGGCCGACGGCGAACAACACTGTTCGTTTACCTTCACGCAGGTCGTCGCCGGACGGCTTACCGGTGACCGCCGGATCGCCGAACACGCCGAGCAGGTCGTCGCGCAGTTGGAACGCAATGCCGACGTCGGTACCGAAGGTGCGATAGGCCGCCACGAGCGACTGATCGGCACCAGCGAGGGCGGCGCCGATATGGAGCGGACGTTCGATCGTGTATGCCGCGGTCTTGTACCGGTTGATCCGCAGTGCGGCGTCGACCGACTCGTCTCCACTGGCCTCACCGCTGATATCGAGGAACTGACCGCCCAGCACTTCGGTTCGCATTGCCGACCACACGGGGCCGAGGCGCAGTGCTGCTGCCGCGTCGAGTCCCGACTCGCGCACCATGTCGTCGGCCCAGGCCAGAGCGAGATCGCCGAGCAGGATCGCTGCTGCATCGCCGAACTCCGTGGATTCACCCGACCAGTTTCGGGCGCGGTGGTGGTCGGCGAATTCGACGTGCACCGTCGGGAAACCGCGTCGGGTACGCGACGAGTCGATGATGTCGTCGTGAATCAAGGCGCACGCCTGGACCAGTTCCAACGCCGCGCAGGTCCGCAACACAGCAGCTGAACCAGCCGACGTCGCGTCGCCGCCGGCACCGAGCCACCCCGCCCACGCGAACGAGGGGCGGACACGCTTGCCACCGCGCAGGACGAACTGTTCGAGTTGGCCGACCGAGGTGGCGAAGTCGCCGCCCACCGGTTCGACGATGGTCCGTCTCGAGTCGAAGAATTCGCGCAGCGCGTCTTCGACTGCGAGCGCGAAGACCGACGGTTCGGCCGACGTCGGGGCGGGTCCGGCGGACAGGTCTGCCTCCAAGGATCGTTCGTGTCGGTGCAGTACTGCTGCATCGACGGGACTTGGGGAACACAATAGTGCCGTGGTCGCGGAGCTCCCGCCGACCGCTCCTGGCGAGTGGCCGGTCCGCCCGCCCTTATGCTTGTTCGGTGACTTTCGATCCCGTCCGCGGCCGTGCGAGCGAGGGGTGGGTTTCCCGAACCCCCTCGATCGTTGACCGATTGCGGTCTGGTGCGGACGGGCGCGTCCCGTTTTCGGTGGAGTTCTCACCCCCTCGTGACGCTGCCGCCGAGGCCAGACTGTGGCGAGCCGTCCGCGCATTCGAGCGCCTCCAACCAGCATTCGTGTCGATGACCTACGGGGCCGGCGGGTCCACCCGTGATCGCACGGTCCGGGTGACGGGCGAGCTCGCCGAAGAGACGACTCTGCTGCCGGTGGCTCACCTGACCGCTGTCGGACACAGCGTCGACGAGCTGCGTTCGATGGTCGGTGCATATGCTGACCGTGGCATCCGAAATATCTTGGTGCTGCGTGGCGATCCGCCCGGTGATCCGCTCGGCGAGTGGCACAAGCATCCGGAGGGCGTCGAGTATGCCGACGAATTGGTCCGGCTCGTAAGGGATCTCGGCGATTTCCACGTCGGCGTCGCATCGTTTCCCGAGGGACATCATCGGTCACCGGATCTCGACCAGGACACGCGTTTCCTCGTTGCGAAGTTGCGAGCCGGAGCCGAGTACTCGATCACCCAGATGTTCTTCGATGTCGAGCACTATTTGCGGCTCCGCGATCGTGTTGCCGCGTGCGATCCAGAGCAGGGTGCCAAGCCGATCATCCCGGAAATCATGCCGATCACGTCGCTGCGTTCGGTACGAAAGATGGTGGAGCTCTCCGGATCTGCCCTCCCGCAGAACCTCGACCAGCGGCTTGCCGAGGCTGCGGGCGATGGTCCGGACGAGAATCGTGCGGCGGTCCGTGCGATCGGGATCGAGACCGCGACGAAAATGGGCGAACGCTTGATTGCCGAGGGCGCGCCCGCGCTGCACTTCATCACGTTGAACTTCGCACGGGCAACCAGTGAGGTTCTGGCAAACCTCGGCATTGCCGCCCCGCAGCACGCGAGTGCGCACTCACTCCCGGCAGTGAACTAGCGGTCGTCCTTTCCAGGACAGCTGGTCACGCGATCGGGCTCGGTGCGATCGCCAGGAGAGGCGGGCGTATAGCGCGATCGACACCGGGTGTTGCAGTGCGTCGACAACGTCGCCTCCGTTGATGTGCCCGCCGCATTCGGTCGATCGCGCCAGCAGGCGACCGGCAACGGCCGCGCCATAGCCGAGTAGACCCCACCGCCGGATCCGACCGGAGCCGACCACCGCTGCTGCCGGCGGGGCGATGAACGCGACCGCAGCGGTCGCCAGGACTGCGACGCTCCCGGCGGGCGAACCGTAGGCAGCCCACAACCAGCGCGTATAGCCGCCGTCGAGTTCGGTTGCGCCGCTGTACATCCGGCATCGGATGAGCCCGCCTGAGCCGACGAGCGCGGTGTGATAGCCCGCCTTCCGGAGTGCTCGAGCGATGTCGATATCTTCCGTCAGGCTCGCGGCGACGGCCTCATGACCGCCGATCGCGCGATAGGCGGCAGCGTCGAAAGCCAGAAACTGTCCACACGCCACGGCCGTCGACGGGCGCAGGCTCGTATTCGCGAAGGCAACCGGCAGCGTGCTCGCCCACGACCAGCACAACAACGGTTGAACAAGTCGCTCGACCGCGGTTGCGGCCTCCTGCAACGGCCACGGAGCCACCAGTCCGACCCCCGACCGGTGCAGTCGCGCGACGGCGGCGCCGATCGCGTCAGGGGACAGCCGCACATCGGCGTCGAGGAAAATCAATGTGGTGGTTCTACTGCCGGCCAATTCGGCGAGGCGCCGGCACGCGGCCGCCTTGCCGGTCCAGCCCACCGGGGGCTGCGCGCTGTTGTGATGCAGCTCGAATCGAGGGTCGCCGGCAATCGCTGTCCGTGCCGCAGCCGAGGTGCCGTCCGCCGAATCGTCATCGAGAATCAGGACGCGCAACGTGTCCAACCCGCGCTGGCCGCGCAGGTCGGCGATCAGTTCGGGTAGGCGAGCCGCCTCATTGCGTGCCGGAATGCACACGGTGACGGAGTTGCCGTAGGAGTCCGACGGGTGCAAGTGGCGGATGCTGACACGATTGATTGCCGCGACGCACGCACCGGCTACCGAAATCGACGCTCCGATGCGGACGACCGATGCGACCTTGCCGTTGCGCACTACGCTTCCTCGGTCTCCTTAGCCTGCTCCGCCTTGTCCCGTTCTGTCTTCTTGCGCCGGCCGAACGTCGGTCGTGGCTCGTGGGTGACGTACGCGAGCGCGGCGATGATGGCGGCGACACCGAGCGTCACGCCTCCCACGATGCCGGCCCATCCGGCGAAGCTGCGAGTGTTCGGGTCGGAGTAGCGAACCTCGGCCCGGAGGGTGGTGACTTCACCGGGCGGGAGCTTCCAGGACACGATCGAATCCGTCTCACGCGTACCGTTTGTCGTCGCGACCCGTGCCGGGAAGGCGATCGTGAACTGGACGTCACTGCCTTGTGCAGGAACGGTTTTGAGGTCGACCTTGCCATTGAGCGTCACGAGATCGCCTTGCCGCTGGAGCTGCAGCTGGAAGGCGCCTGAGCTCTGGTCCGACATTGCACCGAGCTGCGCCACGTCGCCGAAGGACAGTCCGCTAAAGAACGCTTGCGAGCCGAGGTAGCCGTCCTGCTTGTACTCCTGGACCCGAACCTTGGTTGCCAGTGAATCCGGTGCCTTCAGTTGCGGACCCTTGTCGTTCTCGTCCTGCGGTATCACGGCGGCGACGATCTGACCGGACACCCGATCGTCGGCCGACACACCCATCGAGACCTGTACCCGCAAGCAGCTGGTCAGCGCCGGGATGAGCAGCAGGGCAAGCACAGCGACGGAAAAGATGCGCCTGATACGGCGTCGGGTCGAAACAGTGGAGGTCTGCGGCACATGCGACATCCTGCCAGGGACCGCCGCCCGAAGCGACGGGGCGCTCCGCGCCCTGTGAGTCTTTTAGGAGCGCGGGCGCTCCTGTGTTTGTTCAGGACATCGCGTGCAATTGATGTCTCAGGACATCGTGGACACTGACCGGTTCGTTCTTGTGATGATCAGGGATGGCCAGAACAGAGTTTTCGATGGATCCACAGTTTGTCGCAGCTGTTGCCTTC
>JBBSKP010000168.1:0-11322 GCA_038256175.1 Mycobacteriales bacterium | reverse complement strand
CCCGGTCCAGGATCTTGCCCCGCTCCACCTTCGTCGCGTTGCGGTACTGACCCCGCAGTTTGTTCGTGACCTGACGTCTCGCGGCCATATCGATCTTGCCCTCCCACATCGGGCAAGCCTTCCGGGCCACGCGCTCAAAATTGGTGAGGCACCACCGACAGCCTCGCGCTCAAAATAGGTGAGGCACGCCGAAGCCTTGACGCGGCGGTGACAAAGCGTCACTCTAATGGCGAGAACATGCGAGAGATTGCGGGCCGCGTGGCTGTACGCCTTGGTAGGGATCAAGACCCCTATGTACTGGCATCCAGCGTTGTCGCCACACGGACGCCCAGCTCGGGTGTTACTTTTGCTGCGCCGCTCGACACCGGTCGAGTTTCGGTGTAAGTTTGGACGTTGCGCTGGCTGCCTCCTGTCCACCTCTCGATCACATCGCGTGAAAGTGTCACTTTCTAGTGCTGCTTGCCGTGTCTGTAGCGGGGTTTCGTTCGGGTTGTATCCAGCACTGTGTCCATTCAACACATGTCCACTGCAACACATGTCCGAATACATGCCCGATTGAAACAAACGCCCCACAGATAACAAGCAGATTAGCGATGGTCGCGTGATTTACACGTGGCGCGCGTGAGGTGCTGGAAGGACGCATCTTGGCAGTCTCTAGCCAGACCAAGGCCGGAATCCCCGGAGCCCCTAAGCGGGTGTCTTTTGCAAAGATTCGTGAGCCCCTAGAAGTACCGGGGTTGCTCGACCTTCAGACAGATTCGTTCGAATGGTTAGTCGGTGCTCCCGCATGGCGTGAGCGAGCCGCCGCACGCGGCGACAACGCGCTCGCCGGTGGCTTGGAGGAAATTCTCACCGAGCTCTCGCCGATCGAGGATTTCTCCGGATCGATGTCCCTGTCCTTCTCTGACCCGCGCTTCGACGAGGTCAAGGCCTCGACCGATGAGTGCAAAGACAAGGACATGACCTACGCGGCGCCGTTGTTCGTCACCGCGGAGTTCATCAACAACAACACTGGTGAAATCAAGAGCCAGACGGTCTTCATGGGAGATTTCCCGATGATGACCGACAAGGGCACTTTCATCATCAACGGCACCGAGCGTGTCGTGGTGTCGCAGCTGGTCCGTTCGCCCGGTGTCTACTTCGACCACAGCGTCGACAAGGCAACCGAGAAGGACCTGCACAGCGTCAAGGTCATTCCTGGCCGCGGTGCGTGGCTCGAATTCGACGTCGACAAGCGCGACACCGTTGGTGTGCGCATCGACCGCAAGCGTCGTCAGCCGGTCACCGTGCTGCTGAAGGCGCTCGGCTGGTCCACCGAGCAGATAACGGAGCGCTTCGGCTTCTCCGAGATCCTCATGGCGACGCTGGAGAAGGACAACACCGCTGGTACCGATGAGGCGTTGCTGGACATCTACCGCAAGCTGCGTCCGGGCGAGCCGCCCACGAAGGAAAGCGCGCAGACCCTTCTGGAGAACCTGTTCTTCAAGGAGAAGCGTTACGATCTGGCGCGAGTCGGCCGGTACAAGATCAACAAGAAGCTCGGCATCCACACGGGTGACCCGATCACCTCTTCGGTGCTGACCGAGGAAGACATCGTCGCGACCATCGAGTACCTCGTGCGTCTGCACGGTGGCGACAACTCGATGACCGCTCCCGGTGGCGTCCCGGTTCCTGTCGAGGTCGACGACATCGACCACTTCGGTAACCGTCGTCTGCGTACGGTCGGCGAGCTGATCCAGAACCAGATCCGCGTGGGCTTGTCCCGTATGGAGCGTGTGGTTCGCGAGCGTATGACGACTCAGGACGTCGAGGCGATCACCCCGCAGACCCTGATCAACATCCGCCCGGTCGTTGCGGCGATCAAGGAGTTCTTCGGAACGTCGCAGCTGTCGCAGTTCATGGATCAGAACAACCCGCTCTCCGGTCTTACCCACAAGCGCCGCCTGTCGGCGTTGGGCCCCGGCGGTCTGTCCCGTGAGCGTGCCGGCCTCGAAGTGCGCGACGTGCACTCCAGCCACTACGGCCGCATGTGCCCGATCGAGACCCCTGAAGGCCCGAACATCGGTCTGATCGGTTCGCTGTCGGTGTACGCACGGGTCAACCCGTTCGGTTTCATCGAGACGCCGTACCGCAAGGTCGTCGATGGAAAGGTGACCGACAACGTCGATTACCTGACTGCCGACGAAGAGGACCGCCACGTCGTTGCTCAGGCGAACTCGCCGATCGACAACGAGGGCCTCTTCACCGACGAGCGCATCCTGGTCCGCCGTAAGGGAGGCGAGGTCGAGTTCGTCAGGGCCACCGAGGTCGACTACATGGACGTCTCGCCGCGACAGATGGTTTCGGTCGCGACCGCGATGATTCCGTTCCTCGAGCACGACGATGCCAACCGTGCCCTGATGGGCGCGAACATGCAGCGTCAGGCAGTTCCGCTGGTCCGTTCCGAGGCGCCGCTCGTCGGCACCGGCATGGAGTTGCGCGCTGCCATCGACGCGGGCGACGTCGTTATCACCGAGAAGAGCGGTGTGGTCGAAGAAGTCTCGGCCGACTACGTCACGGTCATGGCCGACGACGGCACTCGCAAGAGCTACCGGATGCGCAAGTTCGCCCGCTCCAACCAGGGCACCTGCGCGAACCAGCGGCCGATCGTGGATGAGGGGTCGAGGGTCGAAAAGGGCCAGGTCCTCGCCGACGGCCCTTGCACCGAAAACGGTGAGATGGCGCTCGGTAAGAACCTGCTCGTGGCGATCATGCCGTGGGAAGGCCACAACTACGAGGACGCGATCATCCTGTCGCAGCGCCTCGTGGAAGAGGACGTTCTCACCTCGATTCACATCGAAGAGCACGAGATCGACGCTCGCGACACCAAGCTCGGTGCCGAAGAGATCACTCGGGACATCCCGAACGTCTCCGACGAGGTCCTCGCGGATCTCGACGAGCGCGGCATCGTCCGCATCGGTGCCGAAGTTCGTGACGGCGACGTGCTTGTCGGAAAGGTCACGCCGAAGGGCGAGACCGAGCTGACCCCGGAAGAGCGCCTGCTGCGCGCGATCTTCGGTGAAAAGGCGCGCGAGGTTCGCGATACGTCGCTCAAGGTTCCGCACGGTGAGTCGGGCAAGGTCATCGGCATCCGGGTCTTCTCCCGCGATGACGACGACGATCTGCCTCCCGGTGTCAACGAGCTGGTACGCGTGTACGTGGCGCAGAAGCGCAAGATTCAGGACGGCGACAAGCTCGCCGGCCGGCACGGTAACAAGGGCGTCATCGGCAAGATCCTCCCGCAGGAGGACATGCCGTTCCTGCCCGACGGAACCCCTGTCGACATCATCCTGAACACGCACGGTGTGCCGCGTCGTATGAATATCGGGCAGATCTTGGAGACCCACCTCGGGTGGATCGGCAAGACCGGCTGGAATATTCAGATCGCAAGCGATGGAACAAGGCCCGATTGGGCAGCAACTCTTCCCGAAGAGATGCTGGCTGCGGGTCCGAACTCCAACATCGCAACGCCGGTATTCGACGGTGCCCGCGAAGACGAGCTCACCGGTCTGCTGGAGTCGACTTTGCCCAACCGCGACGGCGAAAGAATGGTCGGGCAAGACGGTAAAGCCACGTTGTTCGACGGTCGTTCCGGCGAGCCGTTCCCGTACCCGGTTTCGGTCGGCTACATGTACATCATCAAGCTGCACCACTTGGTCGACGACAAGATCCACGCTCGTTCGACCGGGCCGTACTCGATGATCACGCAGCAGCCTCTCGGTGGTAAGGCCCAGTTTGGTGGCCAGCGCTTCGGTGAGATGGAGTGCTGGGCAATGCAGGCCTACGGCGCGGCTTACACGCTGCAGGAACTGCTGACCATCAAGTCCGACGACGTTGTTGGTCGTGTGAAGGTGTACGAGGCGATCGTCAAGGGCGAGAACATCCCCGAGCCTGGTATTCCGGAGTCGTTCAAGGTGCTCCTCAAGGAGCTGCAGTCCTTGTGCCTCAACGTGGAGGTGCTGTCTAGCGACGGTGCAGCCATCGAGATGCGTGACGGCGACGACGAGGACCTGGAACGCGCTGCCGCGAACCTGGGAATCAACCTGTCCCGCAACGAGTCCGCTACGGTCGACGACCTCGCGAACTGATCGTGCGGTGTCGCTCCCGGTTCGCCGGGAGCGACACCCACCGCCGATGACTTCGAAATTTGCTCAACCTAAACCCATTTGGGGAAAGGGAGTTACGTGTTAGACGTCAACTTCTTCGATGAACTCAGGATCGGCCTTGCCACCGCTGACGATATTCGTCAGTGGTCCTTCGGCGAGGTCAAGAAGCCGGAGACCATCAACTACCGCACGCTCAAGCCCGAGAAGGACGGCCTCTTCTGCGAGAAGATCTTCGGCCCCACCAGGGACTGGGAGTGCTACTGCGGTAAGTACAAGCGTGTCCGCTTCAAGGGCATCATCTGTGAGCGCTGTGGCGTCGAGGTCACTCGTGCCAAGGTGCGTCGCGAGCGGATGGGTCACATCGAGCTGGCCGCACCCGTCACTCATATCTGGTACTTCAAGGGCGTTCCGTCGCGCTTGGGCTACCTGCTCGACCTTGCGCCGAAGGATCTCGAAAAGATCATCTACTTCGCCGCGTACGTCATCACCGCGGTGGACGACGAGCTCCGGCACAACGAGCTCTCGACGCTGGAAGCGGAGATGGAGGTCGAGAAGAAGTCGGTCGCCGATCAGCGCGACGCAGACCTCGAGGCCCGTGCACAGAAGCTCGAGTCCGACCTTGCCGAGCTGGAGGCCGAGGGCGCAAAGTCCGACGTCCGACGCAAGGTCAAGGACGGCGGCGAGCGCGAAATGCGTCAGCTGCGCGACCGTTCCCAGCGCGAGCTGGACCGGCTCGACGAGATCTGGACCACCTTCACCAAGCTGGCTCCGAAGCAGCTCATCGTGGACGAGGTCCTCTACCGCGAGCTGATCGA
Source organism: Mycobacteriales bacterium (assembly GCA_038256175.1). Classification (GTDB taxonomy): domain Bacteria; phylum Actinomycetota; class Actinomycetes; order Mycobacteriales; family Mycobacteriaceae; genus Antrihabitans. Next base: position 6,362 of record JBBSKP010000168.1, on the reverse strand, counting down.
CCGTTACGGCGAGTACTTCACCGGTGCGATGGGCGCGGAGTCCATCCAGAAGCTGATGCAGAACTTCGACATCCACGCCGAAGCGGAGATCCTGCGGGAAACCATCCGCAGCGGCAAGGGCCAGAAGAAGCTGCGCGCGCTCAAGCGACTGAAGGTCGTTGCCGCGTTCCAGATGTCCGGCAACTCGCCGATGGGCATGGTTCTCGACGCCGTCCCGGTGATCCCGCCGGAGCTGCGTCCGATGGTTCAGCTCGACGGTGGCCGTTTCGCCACGTCCGACCTGAACGACCTGTACCGCCGCGTGATCAACCGCAACAACCGCCTCAAGCGGCTGATCGACCTCGGTGCTCCCGAGATCATCGTGAACAACGAGAAGCGGATGCTGCAGGAGTCGGTCGACGCATTGTTCGACAACGGCCGTCGTGGCCGTCCGGTCACCGGACCGGGTAACCGCCCGCTGAAGTCCCTGAGCGATCTGCTCAAGGGCAAGCAGGGTCGTTTCCGTCAGAACTTGCTCGGTAAGCGCGTCGACTACTCGGGTCGTTCCGTCATCGTCGTCGGTCCTCAGCTCAAGCTGCACCAGTGTGGTCTGCCGAAGCTGATGGCACTCGAGCTGTTCAAGCCGTTCGTGATGAAGCGTCTGGTCGATCTGAACCACGCGCAGAACATCAAGTCGGCCAAGCGCATGGTCGAGCGTCAGCGCGCACAGGTGTGGGATGTCCTCGAAGAGGTCATCGCCGAGCATCCCGTGCTGCTGAACCGTGCACCTACCCTGCACCGCTTGGGTATCCAGGCATTCGAGCCACAGCTGGTCGAAGGCAAGGCAATCCAGCTGCACCCGCTCGTTTGTGAGGCTTTCAACGCCGACTTCGACGGTGACCAGATGGCCGTGCACCTTCCGCTGTCCGCGGAGGCGCAGGCCGAGGCCCGCATCCTGATGCTGTCCTCGAACAACATCCTGTCGCCCGCTTCGGGTCGTCCGTTGGCCATGCCGCGTCTGGACATGGTCACGGGTCTCTACCACCTGACCAAGCTGGAAGACGGCGCAGTCGGTACGTACACGGCTTCGGGCAAGGATTTGCCTGAGACCGGCGCATACTCCTCGCCGGCCGAAGCGCAGATGGCTGTCGACCGCGGTGCATTGTCTGTTCGTTCGGCCATCAAGATCCGGCTGACCGAGCAGCGGCCGCCGCGCGACGTCGAGGACGAGCTGTTCCCCGGTGGCTGGAAGCGTGGCCAGTCGTGGACGACGTCCACGACACTTGGTCGCGTGCTCTTCAACGAGCTGCTTCCCGCGGACTACCCGTACATCAACGAGCAGATGCCGAAGAAGCGTCAGGCAACGATCATCAACGATCTCGCCGAGCGTTACCCGATGATTGTCGTCGCGCAAACCGTCGACAAACTGAAGGATGCAGGCTTCTATTGGGCCACCCGTTCGGGTGTCACCATCTCGATGTCGGACGTGCTCGTTCCGCCGGAGAAGCCCGCCATCATGGAGGCGTTCGAGGCGCAGGCCGACCAGATCGAGAAGAAGTACCAGCGTGGTGCCCTGAACAAGACCGAGCGCAACAGTGCTCTCGTCAAGATTTGGACCGAGGCGACCGACGAGGTCGGTAAGGCCATGGAGGCGCACTACCCGGACGACAACCCGATCCCGATCATCGTGAAGTCCGGTGCTGCCGGAAACATGACGCAGGTCCGTTCGCTGGCCGGCATGAAGGGTCTGGTTACCAACCCGAAGGGCGAGTTCATCCCGCGTCCGATCAAGTCTTCCTTCAAGGAAGGCCTGACGGTGCTGGAGTACTTCATCAACACCCACGGTGCCCGTAAGGGTCTGGCCGACACCGCGCTTCGTACCGCCGACTCGGGTTACCTGACCCGTCGTCTGGTGGACGTGTCGCAGGACGTCATCGTTCGCGAAGACGACTGTGGCACCGAGCGTGGTATCACGACGCACATCGCCGAGAAGCAGCTCGATGGCTCCTTGGTTCGTGACGCGCACGTCGAGACGAGCACGTATGCCCGCACATTGGCCGCCAACGCGGTCGATGCGAACGGCACCGTGATCGTCGAGCGTGGTGCCGATCTCGGTGACCCCGCGATCGACGCTCTGCTGGCCGCAGGCATCACCCAGGTGAAGGTGCGCTCCGTGCTGACCTGCACCACCGGTACGGGTGTCTGCGCTACCTGCTACGGCCGCTCGATGGCCACCGGCAAGCTCGTCGACATCGGCGAGGCCGTCGGTATCGTCGCTGCTCAGTCGATCGGTGAGCCCGGTACTCAGCTCACCATGCGCACCTTCCACCAGGGTGGTGTCGCAGGCGAGGACATCACCGGTGGTCTGCCGCGTGTCCAGGAGCTGTTCGAGGCCCGCGTGCCGAAGGGCAAGGCCCCGATCGCCGACGTCACCGGACGGATCCGTCTGGAAGACGACGATCGCTTCTACAAGATCACCATCATCCCGGATGACGGTGGCGAAGAGGTTGTCTACGACAAGCTCTCGAAGCGTCAACGTCTGCGCGTCTTCAAGCACGACGACGGTTCCGAGCGTCTCCTGTCCGACGGCGATCATGTCGAGGTCGGTCAGCAGCTGCTCGAGGGCTCGGCGGATCCGCACGAGGTCCTGCGCGTGATGGGTCCCCGTCAGGTGCAGATCCACCTCGTCAACGAGGTCCAGGAGGTGTACCGGAGCCAGGGTGTGTCGATCCACGACAAGCACATCGAGGTGATCGTTCGCCAGATGCTGCGTCGCGTGACGATCATCGATTCGGGTGCAACGGAGTTCCTGCCCGGTTCGCTCACCGAGCGCGCCGAGTTCGAGAACAGCAACCGTCGCGTCGTTGCCGAGGGTGGTGAGCCCGCTGCCGGTCGTCCGGTGCTCATGGGTATCACCAAGGCCTCGTTGGCAACCGACTCGTGGCTGTCCGCGGCATCGTTCCAGGAGACCACTCGTGTGCTTACCGATGCGGCGATCAACTGCCGCAGCGACAAGCTGATCGGTCTGAAGGAAAACGTGATCATCGGCAAGCTGATCCCGGCTGGTACTGGCATCAACCGGTACCGCAACATCCAGGTTCAGCCGACCGAAGAGGCTCGCGCCGCGGCGTACGCAGTGCCGTCTTACGACGACACCTATTACACCCCGGACGGCTTCGGCTCGGGTACCGGTGCCGCAGTGCCGCTGGACGATTACGGCTTCAGCGACTACCGCTAGTAGGCGCAGCACAGCCAACAGCCCCGCACCCCTAGAATTACTGGGTGCGGGGCTTTTGCCGTTCCGGCCCGTGAGTCCTTTCGGTGCGCCCGCCCTCCAAAAGGACTCACGACGTTACTTTTCGCTGTCGAGCGTCGCGAACTGTTCGGCGGCATAGCGTCAGCCCGCAACGGCATCGGCAGGGACCGCCGCTTCGATGATTGCGAGATCCTCAGGCGAGAGCGTGATATCGAGCGCACGGGCCGCCTCCCCCCAGCAGTGCGGATGCCGAGCGCCGATAACAGGGACGATGTCATCGCCGCGCGTCAGTACCCATGCGATGGCGAGCTGCGCGACAGAAACGTTGTGCCGGTCGATCTGGGCGAGCGCTTCGACGAGCTGGAGGCTCCGGTCCAAGTTCGCACCCTGGAAGCGCGGGCTGTGCGCTCGAAAGTCGTTGGTTTCGAATTCTTTACCGCTCCGAAGTGAGTCGCTGAGCAGGCCGCGCGACAGCACCCCGTACGCGGTGATCCCGGCGCCGTGTTCGCGTCCGGTCGGCAGAATCTGGCTGCGATTCCTCGTGAGATCAGCGAGTATTCGATCTGCAGATCGGCGATGGGATGGACGGCATTCGCGCGGCGCAAGGTGTCCGCGCCGATCGCCGACAAACCGATGTGGCGTACGTAGCCTGCTTGCACCAGGCCGGCGATAGCGCCGACAGTCCCCTCGATCGGGACCGTGGGGTCGAGGCGTGCGGGACGGTAGATGTCGATGTAGTCGACGCCGAGGCGATGCAGTGAGTATGTGAGGAAATTGCGAAGGGAATCGGGCCGGGTGTCGACGCGCCCCCAGGATCCGTCGGGACCGCGCAAGACGCCCAACTTCACGCTGAGTGCGTAGTCCTCACGCCGGTGCCCTGTGAGCGCCCGTGCGATCAGTGCTTCGTTGTGGCCGAGCCGTAGAAGTCGCCTGTATCGACGAGGCCGATTCGCTCACGGTCGGTCCGGTGGTTCCGAGCGGGACTGTCGTGATCTGCGATGTGGTTGTCATGGTTCGAACATAGGAAGAGCGGCAGGCTCGCGGCAGAGATGCCTTATCGGAGGATCGGCGATCCCTGGCTCGAGCAGGGCAGTTGGGGGAAGGTGGAGGAGTGGACAGAACTGAGCTCGCCGATTTTCTGCGTCGGCGCCGCCAGCAACTCGTGGTCTCGATGCTGGCAGGGATGTCGACCGACTATTACACGCGTCGCGAGCAGGCACGCGGACCGCAGCCGTCTGTGCAGGTCCTTGCCGCACTTGCCCGTGCGCTGCGTTTCACCGAGGATGAGCGCGATCATCTGTATCACCTTGTCGGACAGCCTGCGCCGACGCGAGCAGGTGGCGGCGACAAGCATGTGGGACCAGGATTGCTGCACCTGCTGACCAAGCTCGACGACACTCCTGCGTGCGCGATCTCGGATCTGGGGAGGTGCTCGCACAGAACCGGATGCACGTGATCGTGTTCGGCGACAACTCGATCCGCCGTGGTTTCGATCGGTACTACCCGTTTCGATGGTTCATCGACCAGTCAGCACGCGAAATGTTTCCCCGCGACGACTGGGACCGATTGGGGCGCAAGCATGTTGCGGACCTTCGCGCTACGGCCGCGCGTCGTGCCGGCGATGCGGACGTCGCCGAAATAGTTTCCCGGTTACGTTCGGGGAGCGCCGAATTTGAACAGCTATGGGACAAACACGAAGTGGCCGTGCGGATCTCCGACACCAAACGCATTCTGCATCCCGAGGTCGGCCCTATCGACGTCGTGTGCGAAACCCTGCTCAGTCCCAATGCCGCCCAACATTTGCTGGTCTACGGTCCGTGCCCCGGTTCGGATGCGCAGGAGAAGTTGGACCTGCTCAGGGTCGTCGGTACGCAGGCAATGCGCTGACGCACCCGTGCGCGAAATACCCGGCTTTCACATCGGGTAAAACGCGCACAGGTGCCGTAGGCGCATACTGGGATAAACACCCGAAGATCGGAGGACGCGATGCCTGGTAAGAAGCTCGATCGGGTTGGGGCGCAGTCGGCACTCGAAACGGTTCGTGAAAGCCCGCTCATCACCTTGATTGCGTTGTCTCCCGCGATCATCGTCTTTGCGCTGGTCTGGTTCCTCGCAGGGTTCGGTTGGGCGCTGTTGTTGCTGATCGTTCTTGGTGCAGTCGGTGTCGTCGGGGCAAAGTACCTGCGTTAGCAGTCAGTCGCGGGGGTGGTCGTGGCGGATCCGCTCGACCACATCACGCATCGATTTGACGTGGATTCCTTGTTCGGCGAGGTGTTTGCGCGCCTTGAGACGTGTCACGAGAACACCGATGATCGCAACGCCCCAGATCGGATATTGCACGAGCCAGGCGAGGCGGAAAGCATCGAAGCTGTAGCCGCCGGCACGGTCGAGCACGATGCCCATCGCCTCGATGACCAGCAAAGTAGCCAGAAATCCGCCGATGTTCACCATGCCCTGCGCGGTGCCGATGGTGGTATTCGGATTGAACATCCGCGCGTAGTCGAAACCGATCATCGAGCCCGGTCCACCGACCGAGATGACCACGACGAGCACGACGAGCAGCCAAGTCGGTGCAGGTTCGGATCGTGCAAGCACGACTGTCCATACCGTCGCGTTGGCGATCATGATCGTCAGCACGAGCCACGAGCGGCGTAGCGGGTATCGCGCACTCAGCATCCCGAGTATCGGCCCGGCAATGATCGCGGAGGCAACCGAGATCGTCAGGAAGAGACCCGCGGCCGCCTCGGAAAGTTGTTGTGCCGAAATCAGATACGGAACACCCCACATCAGCGCGAACGTGGTGATCGAGAACTGCGTTCCCATGTGGGTGAAGAATCCGAGCCGTGTTCCGGGTCGGCTCCACACCAAACGAATCTGTGCGCCAACTTGTTTGAGTCCGGTCGGTGCCGAGTTCAGTTCGACCCCGGGCGGGGCGTCACGAATCAGCGCGGCGGCAAGTACGGCGAAGAGGAGACCCAACCCAGCTGCGGAAACGTAGGCGGACTGCCAGCCGTAGGTGTGCAGGATCGCCATCAACGGTACGGCGGACAGCACCTGACCGACCTGGCCGCAGATGCCGGTCAGCTGCGAGATCACCGGAACCCGGCGTGCTGGAAACCACTGTGGG
>JBBSKP010000167.1:0-11345 GCA_038256175.1 Mycobacteriales bacterium | reverse complement strand
GACGAGGTCACCATCATGGTCGATGACCGCCTCGCACGCACCCTGACCCTCGACAGAACGGTAACCTCACAATTGCTCACCAAAAAATCGTCCACGAAGTCCTGAGACACATTTGTTCAACATGTCCTGAGACATCACATGCGGGCCGGGCCTCCACAAAGACTCACAGGGCCGGAGGCCCTATCCGAAGAACGCCGCCGCATCGTCATAGCGCGTCTGTGGAACACGCTTCAGCTGGCGGACAGCGTCGCCCAACGGAACAAGTCCGATCTCCGTGCCACGCAACGACACCATGTTGCCGAACGAACCCGCATGGGCTGCATCGACCGCGTTCACACCGAACCTTGTCGCGAGGACCCGATCGAATGCGGTCGGGGTGCCACCACGCTGAACATGACCGAGAACAGTGGTGCGGACCTCTTTGTTGATTCGCCGTTCGATCTCCACCCCGAGCTGCTGGGCGACACCCGTGAACCGCTCGTGCCCGAACTCGTCGATCCCGCCTTCGCGCAGGGTCATCGACTCCGGCGCCGGATGCGCCCCTTCGGCGACCACACAGATAAAATGCGACATCCCACTCTGGAAACGGCGCTTCACAAGCGCACACACCTCGTCGACGTCGAACGGCTGCTCCGGAATGAGCGTCATATGCGCACCGGACGCGAGACCGGCGTGCAAAGCGATCCATCCCGCGTGCCGACCCATCACCTCGACCAGCATCACCCGCTGATGCGACTCTGCCGTGCTGTGCAAGCGGTCGATCGCCTCGGTAGCAATCGTCAACGCCGTGTCGAAACCGAATGTGACGTCGGTGCAATCGATATCGTTGTCGATGGTCTTCGGCACTCCGACAACCGCGACGCCCTCCTCCGACAGCCAATGGGCGGCGGTCAACGTGCCTTCGCCGCCGATGGGGATCAGGACGTCTATGCCGTTGTCGTCGAGGACCTGTTTGATCTGATCGATTCCGGCTCGCAGCTTCTCCGGATTGGTGCGCGCCGTCCCTAGCATCGTGCCGCCCTTGGTCAGCAGCCGATCGTTGCGATCGTCGTTCTGCAGCTGCACCTTCCGGTCCTCGAGCAGACCACACCAACCATCCCGGAAGCCGACGACCGAGTCGCCGTAGCGCCCGTTTGCCGTCCGCACCACGGCGCGAATAACTGCGTTCAGCCCTGGACAGTCGCCGCCGCCCGTGAGCACTCCTATTCGCATGCAGACCCCTCTACGCCCGGTTGTTTCGGCCCGTGGCCACTATCTTGCCCGCTCCGCGACGTCGCCGCAGATCAACCAGGTGTGACGAGTCCACTCTCATACGCGAGGACGACGGCCTGCGCCCGATCACGCAGATTGAGCTTGAACAACACCTTGCCGACATGGGTCTTCACGGTCTGCTCTGCGACGAACAGCGCGGAGGCAATCTCTGTGTTCGACAAGCCCTTTGCGATCAGTTCGAGTACCTCGCGCTCACGTGGAGTCAACGAACCGAGTTCGCTCGGCCGGGCACGCTTCGTCGCGCGGCGCTTGTTGACGTCGGCGATCAGCCGCCGGGTGACGGTCGGCGCGAGCAGCGCCTGTCCGTCGGCCACAACGCGTACCGCGCGGATCAGCTCCTCCGCCGGCGCATCCTTGAGCATGAATCCACTCGCCCCGATGCTGAGCGCCTCATAGACGTAGTCATCGATATCGAACGTGGTGAGCATCAGCACGCGAACGGATGGCTGCAGACCGGCCGACAAAATTTCCCGAGCTGCGTCCAAACCGTTCATCACGGGCATCCGGACGTCCATCAGGACGACATCCGGGCGAAGCCGTTTGGTCTCGGCGACGGCGACCTTCCCATCGGGTGCATCGCCGACGACGCTGATATCGGGCTGCGCAGCGAGCAACGCACCGAAACCCTGCCGAACCATCGCCTGGTCATCGGCGATCAACACGGTGACAGGGCGATGAGGGGTTGATTCGGCCACGCGCCCACCCTATGCCGGATAGCCGGCGAGGCCGACAAGTCCTTCAGTGGCAATTGGTACGAGTGGGAGCTGGGCATTCACCTCGAATCCGCCATCGGCACGGGATCCCGCAGTCAGCAGACCACCCACCGACAGTGCCCGATCCTGCATGCCGAGAATGCCGTGTCCACCGGTCTCCCCCGCCCTCCGTGCGACGGCGGACTGCGCCGGTCCGTTGAGCACCGATACCGAGACCAGCGACATGCCGTATTCGATGATCACACTGACCGGGGCGCCCGGAGCGTGCCTGGATGCGTTCGACAGCGACTCCTGCAGAATTCTGTATATCGCGAGCCCGGTGATATCGGATACGACCTCACGGTGCCCAGTGATCGTCCACTGGACGGGGACGCCGGCACGCTGGCTGCTCACCAGCAGTTCCTCGACCTGCCCAGCGCCCGGCTGCGGGGCATGCTCTGGCGCGAGTCCGTCGCTGCGCAGCACGCCGAGCATCCCGCGAATCTCGTTGAGCGCATCGCGTGCCGTCGCACCGATCGATTCGAATTCCGCGCGAGCCGCCGGCGACACGTCGGCCACCCGGTAGGGAGCGCTCTGCGCTTGTACGACGACGAGCGACATGTGATGCGCGACGACATCGTGCAGGTCACGTGCAATGCGAGCCTTCTCCTCGAGGACCGTCCTCCGCGCTCGTTCGAGCTCGCTCACTTCTTCCTGCTCGGCGAGCTGGCGGCGGGAGAGTGCAAGCCAGCGAATCAACAGTCCGACAGTGACGTACGCGGTCAGCGCCACCAACCAGCCGATTCGCGCGTCGGCACCCATCTGGGTGAAGAACAACAGCACCGTCGAGAGCCATGCGACACCCACGATCGGGATAGCGGCCCGCAGACTCACCGCGAACAACAGGGGCAGGATGACGATGATATGGACAACCTGCCACGGCAGATCGCTGCCGGGCTGCGACGCGAACGCGACTGGGACAACCAACGCCGACAATGCCGAAATTGCCCATCCCAGAGCCGGATTCGCACGGATCAGCAGGAACGGTCCCGCAGCAAGCGCCGCGATGATCGGCTGCACCGCTGCCGGAACCTGATGCGTGACGTGCAGAGTCGGCCATGCAACGGAATACAGCGCGATTGTCGCAATGACGATAAGACCGTCGAGCGAATGGCTCCAGCCGAGCCGTCTCAGTCGCGGCTTGGCAGCCACCGCGACACCACCCACTGCCCGCGTGACAGCACGACCGCGCTTGCTCATACCGAAACCCTCATACCGAAACCCTCATACCGAAACCCTAGGAAGGGCGGCTCGAAAAGTCGTCATACCGAGGAGTGATATCGGCGCACCCCTACGGTACGAGGTGGTGCAGGAGTGACACCCGAGGCGCCTGACCCAGTACCCGACCGGAGTGTGATGCGTCGGTGTGTCGACGATTTCTACCTTCGACTTCATGGGCTCTGACTCAATGCGAAAAGGCATACGAATAGAGATCGCGGCAACGGCGATGCTGGTGGTTGTGGCGACGGCGACGATCGCTCCCGCCGCATCCGCCGGCGAACCCGCAGTCGATGCGACCAGCGAGAACTCCACCGCTCGAATCGCGGTCGTTGCAGTCACTTCCGAGTCCGCCGATTCCGCGTTGGAGGCAATCCCCAACGACTTCACCGAGGTCATCGGGTACCGACCCGTGGCTATCGACGGGATCCTCGCAAACCCGTCCGGAGACTGCTCCTCACCGGTCACACTCCCCGCCGAGTTCGAAACTGCCTGCAAAGCACACGATCTGGGATACGACCTGCTGCGGTACGCCGACAGATCGGGCAAGCCGCTGAGCGCGTGGGCCCGCAAGACGGTCGACGCAACGTTGCATCAGCGAATGCAAGACGCCTGCTCGCATCGCACAGGTACTGTCGCTCGATTCGATTGCGAGACGATGGCAAACATCGCCGCAGCTTTCGTCGACGGAAACTCCTGGCGGCAAGGCTATGTCAGCCCGCGACCTGAACCGGTTCACAAGTACGTGATCGCAGGAGCGATCGCGGCAATCGTGCTGGCCGCTGCCAGTGTGCTGACTACACGTAGGAGGCGGCAGTGAGCGTTGTCATCGAGCAAGTTCGTTCGGTAGACCGCCTCCATGTCGACTCGACGCTCCATGCGGCAGCGCGCACCATCGCGGTGCCGCGCGTGTCGACGACCGCAGCGGTATCGACGGCGACGCTGGTTTCTCTTGCGCCGTCACTACTTCCCCGCACTGCGCCGATGCAGGCCATAGTCACCGGAGTGCTGGTGGCGTTCGGATTGGGAATCGCTGGAGCGGCCAGAAGACTGACGAGTCGGACGGCTTCGGGACGAGTGTCCGACTCCGTCCGACTCGGCATTGCGCTCGCCGGTCTCGGCGTGATCGCGTGGGCGATATCGGCGGCCGCCCACTGGCAGAACGCACTACGCTCGGCAATGCGCGTGCCGTCGATCGGACCCGGCTATTGGCTTGTCGTCTTCGCCTTGTCGGCTGCGATAGTCACTGCGCTATACGGTATTTCGGCCGTAGCGGCATGGGCGCTACATCGAGTGGGCCGGTTGCGCGGACTCAGCGCCGCTGTCGTCGCAGCGCTAGCACTCGGCTTCCTCGGCGTACCGGCGGTGGTCGATTGGCGCTTGTCTTCGTACAGCAATTCCAACGATTTCCTCGACGCGGCAGTGCGCCAACCGATGTCGGCAGTTCGGTCCGGCAGCCCTGATTCGGCCGTGACGTGGCAATCCCTCGGCGCGGAGGGACGCAAGTTCGTCGCCAGCAGGCCCGATACCGCAAGCGTGCGGGTGTATGCCGGCATCAATTCCGCGCCGGACCTGACTTCCCGTGCGGCACTGGCCGTTGCCGACCTCGAACGCGCGGGTGGGCTGCGTCGCTCGAACATTGTCGTCGCTATTCCGACCGGGTCGGGATGGATCGACGGCAATGCCGTCCGCGGATTCGAGCGACGCTTTAACGACGACGTCGCGATCGCCGGCGTGCAGTACTCCTATGCGCCGAGCTGGGCGACCTTCATCTTCGGACGCAAGGCTGCCGAAGATTCGGCTCGTGCGCTGTACACGGCAGTCGCGGAAAGACTTTCGCAGATTCCCGCGACGCAGCGGGCGAAGCTCTACATTTACGGGCAGAGTCTCGGCTCGATCGGCGGAAGTTCGGCATTGTCCACTCTGACCGACCGTACATGTGGTGCGCTATGGGCAGGTCCGCCTGCGGGTGCGGTTGCGCACCATGACGCAACCGTCCTCGCAAACTCGTCCGATCCCGTCGTCCGATGGTCACCGGATCTTCTGTTCCGCGCGCCGGATCTGCGCACCACACGCGTGGATGCGCCTATGCCGCAATGGCTCCCAGTGGTCAGCTTCGTGCAGACCACCGTCGACCTGCTCGGCGCACTCGACGCACCGGCAGGTCATGGGCACCGCTACGGCACCGACCAGGGAACGGCAATGCCCGGCTGCTGACCTGTCGTTCAGGCGATCGCGCCGCGCGCAACCTCGTACGCCGCACCGACGCGGTACAGACGGTCGTCGGCGAGCGCAGGTGCCATGATCTGCAGCCCGACCGGCAGTCCGTCGTCCTTCGAAAGCCCTGACGGCACAGACATCGCGCAATGCCCAGCAAGGTTCGTCGGAAGCGTGCATAGATCCGAAAGGTACATCGCCAGTGGGTCGTTCACCTTCTCGCCGAGTTTCCACGGTGTGAACGGACTTGTCGGCGAGACCAAGACATCGGCCTGTTCGTAGGCCTTGTCGAAGTCACGCGCGATCAGTGTGCGCACCTTGAGCGCCTGGCCGTAGTACGCGTCGTAGTAGCCCGCGGAAAGCGCATATGTTCCGATCATGATGCGACGCTTGACCTCCGGACCGAATCCAGCCGCGCGAGTTGCGGCCATGACCTCTTCGGCACTCATGTTGCCGTCGTCGACCCGCAGGCCGTAACGCATCGCGTCGAATCGTGCGAGGTTCGACGACACCTCACTCGGCAGGATCAAGTAGTACGCAGCGAGCGCGTATTCGAAGTGTGGACACGACACCTCGACAACCTCGGCACCCAACTCTGTCAACGTCGCGACTGCCGCGTCGAACGACGAGATCACTCCGGGTTGGTAACTGTCCGAGTGCAATTCCTTCACGACACCGACGCGGACACCCTTCAGATCGCCCTTCGCACCTTCACGAGCGGCCGCCACGACAGGCGGAATTGCTGCGTCGATGGAGGTCGAATCCCGAGGGTCGTATCCTGCGATCACCTCGTGCAGCAACGCCGTGTCGAGCACGGTCCGGCCGCACGGTCCACCTTGATCGAGCGACGACGCGCACGCAACCAACCCGAAGCGCGACACCGTGCCGTACGTCGGTTTGGTTCCGACTGTCGCCGTCACCGCTGCCGGCTGCCGAATCGAGCCACCCGTGTCGGTTCCGATCGCGAGCGGCGCCTGGTAGGACGCAAGCGCTGCCGCCGACCCACCACCCGATCCGCCCGGGATTCTCGTTGTGTCCCAAGGGTTCTTGGTGGGGCCGTACGCAGAGTTCTCCGTGGACGAACCCATCGCGAACTCGTCCATGTTGGTCTTGCCCAACACCGGAATGCCGGCGCCGCGCAAGCGAGTTGTCACCGTCGAGTCGTACGGAGAGACCCAGCCCTCGAGAATCTTCGAGCCACATGTCGTCGGCATGTCCGTCGTCGTAAAGACGTCCTTCAACGCGAGCGGAACACCGGCAAGCGCAGACGCAGGCGCGTCCCCCGCTGCCAACCCGGCGTCGACGGCCTCGGCCGCTGTAAGAGCACCTTCGGCCGCGACGTGCAGAAATGCGTTGTACTCCGAATCGACCTTGGCGATCCGATCGAGGTGCGCACGGGTCACCTCCACCGAAGAGATTTCGCGAGCGTGAATCTTCGCGGCGAGGTCGGAGGCGTCGAGCTTGGTCAGGTCTGCCGAGCTCATTGCTCATCTCCCAGGATCTGCGGCACGGCGAAACGGTCCTGCTCGACGGCGGGAGCACCGGACAACGCCTGCTCCGGCGTCAGTCCTGGCACGATCACGTCCGGTCGCGTCACGTTGGTGACGGGATTGGGGTTGGCGGTGGGCGGAACGTCGTCGGCAGCAACCTCGGAGACCGCCTTCACGTGGTTCAAGATCGAGTCCAACTGACCGGCGAATTGGTCGAGCTCCTCATCGCTGAGGGCCAGCCGGGAAAGCCGGGCGAGGTGGGCTACCTCGTCACGAGAAATGGCAGGCACCGCGTGCGCCCCTTTCGGATTGATTTCGACGTCGATCGTCTCCGAACAGCCTAGCGATCGGGGTTTTGTGACCTCGGGACGGGCCGAAGGAGGTTGCGCACGTTGCCCCGCCGCACGCCGCAGTTGTTTCCCCAGCAAGACGGCCGAGTGTCCGTGCTGTGACAGTGGTGTCGGAAACATCACTAGGCGCCTGCGGAGTCGAAACTGTCGCACTCGAGGTGTAAGGATTGCAGCCGTTGGGGAATCGACGGCTGCCCTCGCGCGGCTGTTACTGAAAGGACGCACGTGTCATTCTTGCTTCGCGTGCAGCTACCGGATCGACCGGGAAGTCTCGGCGCGTTGGCGCTGGCTCTCGGCGCTGTGGGTGCCGACATCCTGTCGCTCGACGTGATCGAGCGCGGTGCCGGTTACGCAGTCGACGACCTGGTCGTCGATGTGCCGCATGGCTCACTTCCGGACACGCTTCTCACGGCCGCCGAAGGCCTCGACGGGGTTCGCGTCGACTCGATCCGCCCATACGCCGGCATTCTCGACACCCATCGCGAGTTGGAGTTGATCGATCAGGTCGCCACCGCGCGCGATGATCGGTTGCAGGTACTCGTCGACGGTGCGCCACGGGTGCTGCGGGTCGGCTGGAGCACCGTCGTCGCCATGGGAGCACACGGCGCGTATCGGGTGGTCGGGAGTTCGGGCGCACCTGAAACACACGCTGCCAACGTCACCTGGATGCCCCTGGAAAAGCCGACGATCCTCGATCAGGACGGCGAATGGGTACCGCAGATCTGGCGTGACATGAATACGACGCTGGCAGCCGCACCGCTCGGAACATCCGGCAAGGTCCTGATGCTCGGCCGCCCCGGTGGGCCCGACTTCCGGCCATCCGAGCTGGCTCGGCTCGGCTATCTCGCCGGAATCATCGCGACGGTCCTCGGCTGACGCAGGTCAGTCCCGGCTGAGTACAAGCTTCATCGGCGGAGCAGCAAGTGCGTCGACGGCGTCGTCCCAGGCCACGACGGCAGAGGTCACCTTCGATGGATCGAAACCGCCCGCAACGAGCGCGAGGACCTGCGGAATAGCCGCACGAGCGTGAGCGCGACCGGTATGCAGCGTGACGCAGCGTGAGTACATCGCGAGCATCGGCAACGTCGGCTCGGTGAGGTAGACCGAGGGGCTCGTACAGGTGCCGTCGCGCGCGGTGCTGTTCAGCGCGCAACGCAGGCCTTGTTCGGTGCCGCTTGCATCGACGGTGATCGGGAACGAGCCGGCCTTGTGTGGCGGCGTTCCCTCGCGCGGTTCCGCACCGAGAGCGACGGCAATAGCGAGGCGATCGGCGTCGTCGTCGACATAAACAACCCGGGCCGATCCGAGCGCGACTGCGATTCCGGCAGCGTAGAGGCCAATCGAATGTGGGCCGGCGGCACCGCCCACGACCAGCACCTCGACGCCGGGATCCGCGGCGAGTTGCGGGCCGACGGTTCGCCAACCGTCGGGAATGTTGTCGCTTGCGCTCGCGACGGCCACCGGATCGACGCCATCGGGCAGCGGCACCAGCATCGCGTCGGCATGCGGTACGCCGGCGAGGTCCGCGAGCAGACCGCCCCATTCCAGACCGCCCATCGTGCCGAGCCCATAGGTCGACATCATCGGGTGTGCCGCGCAGTTGCCGGTTCGCCCGCGCTGACAAGGCGTGCAGACTCCGCACGAGATCTGAAATGGAACGACGACTCGATCGCCTGGCGACGCGCTCGTGACGGCGTCCCCGACCGACACGACTTCCGCGACGGCTTCATGACCGAACGGATATGGGCCGGGCAGCGGGTATTCGCCCCGGAGCACACCGACATCGATATCGCAGGTCGCGAGCGTGATCGGCCGGACGATCGCCGACCCCGGTCCCGCGAGCTCGGGCTCGTCGATCTCCTCCCAGCGGACTCGACCGGGACCCTCCAGCAGCAGCCTTTTCATAAGACAACTGTCTTACTAAGACAATCGTCTTGTCAAGATCTAGGATTGCTCACATGCCACGACTCACCGACACACGCGATCGGATGATTCGAACCGCCGCCCGCCTACTTCGCAGGCAGGGCTACGCCGCAACGGGTTGGCGGCAAGTGGTGGCCGAAAGTCACACCCCGTGGGGCTCGCAGGCCCATCATTTCCCTGGCGGCAAGGAGCAGTTGGCCGTCGAGGCGGTGACAGCGAGCGGTGGAGCGTACGCACGGTTGCTCGCGACGGCGTTCGCCGACAACCACCCTGCAGACACTGTGACGGCGTGGGCAACGGCCGCCGCGAAGGAACTGCAGACGACGGGATGGGCCGACGGCTGTCCCGTTGCGACTGTTGCACTCGAGACCGCACATGTCTCCGATAGCCTGGCCGGCGCCTGCGGATCGGTATTCACCAGCTGGCGAGGGGTGATCGCCGACTCGATAAGTCGCCACGGGTTACCTATGGCCGAAGCGAATTCACTTGCCACGCTTGTGCTCGCCGGTATCGAGGGCAGTCTGTTGCTCGCCCGAGCTTCGCGAGATCCTGCGCCGTTGCACGACGTTGCTCGTGAGCTAGCCGCAGTACTACACGCCCGCCTGGACTGAAACGCTAACGGGTGAGCGCGAATTCGAGAACTGTCAGCTGTACACCCGGTATCGGTTGCCAGTCCCGTTGCGGCACATGCACAAACCCGAGCCGGTCATACATGCGGCGGGCATCGACCATGTTCGATTGCGTCGAGATCACCACCGAGTCGTAGCCTTCCGCCACACCGATCGCGAGCACAGCCTCGACCAGCTCGGTGCCGACACCGAGCCCACGTGCGGACTTCGCTACGGCCAGCATCCGGAACTCCAGTTCACCGGGGCGTGCCAGCGGGGCGAAGTCAGTGCCCGGGCGAGCGACGGTAATCGATCCGACCACCTCACCCAGATGCTCGGCGACAAGGACTTCCGCGGCAGCGGCGCGAGTTGCCGTGTCCGCCAGCGTCTGTGCGTATGGGCTCGATGCAGGAATCAAACCCTCGCCGATATAGACAGCGACGGTGAGCTCGCCGACAGCGGCAAAGTCGTCAGTGGTGACCGATCGGATCACGTTCCTCCTGCCGAGCGCATCGTTGTGCAGCCTGCTTGGGCCCGAAAAGCCTGAACAAGTATGCACTCGACGCCGGCGCGTCACCGAATCAGCAGCGCGCTGTCCCCGAACTCGTGCCACAGGTAGCCGGCCTCCAACGCGGCGTCGTATGCCTCGTGCACGGCAGCCGGTCCGACGACCGCCTGCAACAGCTGCAGATGCGATGCACCGGGAGCGTGCCATCCGGTGACCAGTCCATCGACAGCCCTGGTGGGACGATCGGAGCTCAGCACCAGATCCGTCCAGCCAGCGCCCGTCCGCACCGAACCGTCTGGCGCTGCAGCCGATTCGAGCGCCCGCGTCACGGTTGTGCCGACAGCAATCACCCGACCGCCGGCCGCCCGAGTGGCATTGACCTGCCGAGCGGTCTGCGCCGACACGGCATACCGCTCAGGGCTGGGCGGCTCCCCCGCCTCGGGTGACGACACTCCGGTGTGCAGTGTGATCGGCACAAGTCCGACTCCGGCGACAGCGAGGTCGGTCACCAGCCTGTCAGTGAACGGCCTTCCAGCGCTGGGCATTTCGGCGCTTCCGAGTTCGCGACCGAAGATGGTCTCGTAATACGACGCCGACCACCGCTGCCGCAGGTACGCATAGGTGATCGGACGCCCGCGACTGCGCAACCAATCGATCACCCGCAGCGGGGTGTCGATTCGTGCCGTCCACAGGCGGTGCCCTGCAGGCAACCACGGCTCGACAAGCGTCACGACGACACCGTCAGGGGCGGTGATCTTCGTGCCCGGCAGCAACGTCGACCAATCGCCCGGAAGGCCGTCGGTCGATCGGGCCTCGATCACCCACGAACCGTCGTCGAGCCATGTCGAGAAATGCAGCACCACATCGAATTCGCCGATCCTCGCGTCAACTGCCGCGGTCATCGTCGCCGAATTGTTCACGACCACAAGGTCGCCCGGGCGCAGGAACATCGGCAACTCTCGAAAGCGAGCGTGGGTCAGCTTCCCATTGTCCGACACCAGCATTCG
>JBBSKP010000166.1:0-11411 GCA_038256175.1 Mycobacteriales bacterium | reverse complement strand
GGTGGCGCCTGCGGTTGCGGTGCAGGTGGTGGCGCCTGATCCGCCGGTTGCTGTTGGGGCGGCGGAGGTGGCGGCTCCTGTGGTTGTGGTGGCGCGGCTGCCCCAAGCTCCGTCGGTGGCGGTGGAGGCGGAGGCGGAGGCCTCCGGCCACCAATCGGAACCACGATCAGTTTGCCAGTCTTGACATCGACAACCGTGATCTGCGTCATCGGGTTGACAGAAGGTCGCACGACGATCAATTGTCCAGGGCTGAAGCCGCTCCATTCCGCCCCGGTGTAATCCGCAGCAGAATTGTCGAGCACTGGCGCGAGCAGCGGATTCCCGCATTGGCATCGAACCCTCGGTACTCCGTGATCGTCGATAAGGACCGCCGTACCCGCCTGCAGTACCGACTGGTGCGCAGTTGCTTTGCCGTCCTCGAAGCCGTGGTTGGTCACTCGGGTGTCAGCTCCGAGGATCACTGGCGTCAGGCCGGTCATGTACGCCCTGAGGTCCGAGACGCCGAGCACCCCGATCCAGGCCCGAGCCTGCGACGGGTTCTGCTCCAGGAAGGAGATCAGCTTCTCTTTGTCGCAGACATCGAGATCTAGGCTTCCTCCGTAGATGCCGACTCGGTCGCCTTGGAGGGCCGTCAACATAATCTGTCCGCTGTCTACGGTACTGACGGACGCCGGTTGAGGGGTGATCGGCACGCTCGTCGGAGCCTCGGCGACCACCACCGATTTTGTCCAAGGAAACAGCCCTGGGGAGGCCGTTGGTTCCAGCAGGACCTCGATGGCTCGAGCTTCTTGGGTGGCACACCCTCCGACGAGGATGGCAGCGATACCGACGGCAGCGACCATGAACCTGAGCCGCCGGCCCTCCCGTCTATGCGGAGAAGTGGAGACACACCACCGGCGAGCACAAGCGAATCCAGGAACCCGCGAACCGGCCATCATTAGAGCCTCTCTCGCTCGTCTGTGCACGTCAATGGACGTCGATCGGACGTCGCCCAGAGGACCCATCTGTCCGGACGCTGGGTCGATCAACGCAGGGTGGGATCCGTCGTCAGCGCGCTGCTTCCGGCACCTGCCAGAATGACGTCAACGGCGTCGAGCACGCGGTCGGGAGCGGTGACCGCGACGTTTGAGGTGAACGTCGTTTCGCCGCCGCCGTCGTCCCGGCAGACGGCCTGGACACGATAGGTGCCCACAGCTAGTCCGCTGAAGAGGGTCGACGCGGTTTTGCCTGCATCAGCCTTGAACAGTCGCCAGGGCAGGCCCGGCACTATCGCGACGCATTCCGCTAAGAGTGCCGGATCGGCTACGACGGTGACCTGGATTCTGCCTCGGCCTCCCTCGAACGTCGGAGAAGAGTAGGCGTTCGCCGTGCCGACCGCGGTGATCAGCAGGACGGGTGCCGCCACGGCGGCAAGGAAAGTTGCGCGGAGTGTGTTTTTCTTCATGATTGTTCCTGGAATCTGTGTGCGGAGCGGTCGGACCTGTTGGACCTCCGAAATATGAACTCCCACAACACTGATCCCCGCGCGGCTCGCACACTATCCCCCATCGGGCTGGTCACTCCGACCACGAGGTGCGGATTCCTCCACCCTGAGGATGAACCGAACCGATTGCGTCGGATCCCGTCGCCGATTGAGCGAAAATCTCCACTGCGCCGGGCGGCACGATCGCCGTTTGCGGGGACAAGGCGGCTCCAGGCGCAATCACGTGGTAAGCCAATACACTATTCCGTGAGGTGAACATGGCGCCGAGGTGGTGTTCGGATGGGCGGCTACGACCTGCAACCAGGTGATGTTTTCGTCGGCTACACGATCGAGCGAGTGTTGGGCGTCGGCGGGATGGGCGCGGTCTACCTCGCTCAGGATCCCCGCTTGCCCCGTAGAACAGCGCTGAAGTTACTCGACCGCACGCTGACAGCCGACGAGGACGTCCGGGCCCGTTTCGAACTCGAAGCCGACCATGCAGCGCGGCTCGAACACCCGAACATCGTGTCGATATTCGATCGTGGCCGCGAGGCGGATCAAGACTGGATCGCAATGCAGTACGTCGTCGGCACCGACGCTGCGGTGGCTGTTCGCGCAGGTCCGATGGACCCGGCGCGCGCCGTCCACATCATCACCGAGACCGCGAAGGCGCTCGACTATGCGCACGAGAACAGTGTGCTGCACCGCGACGTCAAACCTGCGAACATTCTGCTCGGACGGGCCGGCTCCGGTCAGCCCGAGCGCGTTCTACTGACCGACTTCGGAATCGCCAAGGCGCTCAATGAAACCCACCAGCTGACAAAGACCGGTTCGCTGGTGGCGACGATGTTGTACGCGGCGCCCGAGGTATTCGAGGGCACTCGCCTCGACCATCGTTCGGATGTGTATTCGTTGGGATGCACCCTCTTTCGGCTGTTGACGGACGACGCTCCGTACCCCGGGCCCGACCTTGTCGCCATCGTTCGAGGCCATCTGGATGCACCGATCCCCCGACCAAGCGCAGCGCGCCGCGGCCTGCCGCCCGCGTTCGATGACATCATCGCCCGAGCGTTGGCGAAGGACCGGGAGGACCGCTATTCGAGTTGTACCGCATTGTCTTTGGCTGCTCAGTCCGCCTTGACTGCCGAGCCCTGGCACCCGACTGCGACCACCCCGGCCAGCCGACTGGCACCAACGAATGTCCGATCCGCCACCCCACCGCGGGCCACCACGCCCATCCCGCAGCGCCAGTGGGCGCAGCCCGCGCCGACCGAATCCCGGTTGCAGGCGACCCACTTCAGTTCTGCTCCGCCGCCGACACAGTTCGAGTACCCGCAGCATCATCTGGTGGCACCACCGCAGTATTTGCCAGTTCGACAGCAGCGGAAGAGCTTTCCCGTCGCCATCGCCGTGCTTGTGCTCGCGATCCTGGCAGGGGTGGCGGCCGTGGCCTATTGGAAGTGGCCCACCTCGTCGTCCACCCAGTCCACGCTGCCGTTCAGCGGCCTCAATTATCCCGTCGGTGTCGCGTTCAGTTCGACTGGCGATATCTTTGTCGCCGATAACAACAACAACCGAGTATTGAAACTGACCGCCGGATCCGCGGAGCAGACGATCGTACCGTTCTCCGACCTCAATCACCCTACCGGCGTTGCGCTGAACGCAGGCGGCGATCTCTTCGTCACCGACACCAAGAACAACCGCGTGCTGTCACTTGCTGCCGGAGCCACAAGCCAAACGGTGCTTCCGTTCACCGGCCTCAGAAGTCCCGTCGGGATTGCGGTCAGCCCCGCTGGCGACATCTTCATTACGGATAACAACAACCATCGGGTACTGACGCTCGCGCCGGGCGCCATCGAGCAGACAGAGCTGCCGTTCACCGACCTGCGCGCCCCGGTCGGGCTTGCTGTGAACTCCTCCGGCGACCTGTTCGTTGCCGACACCGACAACAATCGGGTGCTCGTCCTCCGTGCCGGGACCACGAGTCAGACCCAGCTGGCCTTCACCGGCCTCTCCAGTCCCACCGGCGTTGCCGTGGCTGCCAACGGGGAGGTGTTTGTGGCCGACAACAAGAACAACCGTGTGGTGCGGCTCGCGGCGGGCGCGGCAGCACAGTCGGCTGTCGACATCGACGGCCTACAACGCCCGATCGGAGTCGCGGTCGATCGAGCCGGAGCGCTCCTCGTGACCGACGGAAACAGGGTCACCACCGTCGAAGCGGGGTGAATCAGGTGCAGCGCAGACTCGGGTCTTTGGTGCGCTGCACCAGGTCTGCAGGAGGACTGCTCGACGATTGCTCGGTCAGATCCCAGTCCTCGCGCCATTGGGCGCCCGCGCCGTCCGAGTCGTACTTCCACCGGCCGTCGATCTGGCGCTGGCCACCCACTTCGACGAACGTGAACTCGACCGGTCCCTGATCGGTGCCGCTGGCACGCGGTTGCTCACACCAGCGCCCTCGGAAGCTGTTGCCGACAAACGTCCCGGTCAGTACGCCGTCGTCGTAGGCGTACGCGCCGACGATGACCCCACCACCACCGTCGTTGAGCAGCATGTCACCCCAGTCTCCGGTCCAATATCCGAGGACCTCATTCGGCCGCAGTGTCGGACTAGCCGAAGTGCGCGACCGGCTGGTGGAGGAGGGTCGCGTCGTCGTCACAGGCGGCTCGGTTTCGTCACCGAAAGGCAGCACCAGCGGCTCTCCGTCGGCGACGTTGATGACGGTGATCTGCGTGATCGGCGCCGGCGCAGGTTGCACAACGATGATCCGGTCGGGGTTGAATCCCGGCCATTGCTCCCCTGTGTATGTCGGCGTCGAACTCGACAGCACCGGCTCCAGCAACGGATTTCCGCATTGGCAGCGGACCCTCGGAACACCACGCTCGTCGACGAGAACCGCGGTGCCCGCCTGCAGGACAGATTGCAGCGGAGTCGCCTTGTTCTCCTCGAAACCATGGTTCGTCACACGAGTGTCGGCGGCGAGGATCACCTGGGACAGCGAGTTCACATATGAGGCAACATCGTTCACGCCGAGCACACTGAGCCAGGCCTCACGCTGCGCCGCATTTCGTTCGAGAAACGAGATGAGCTTCTTCTTGTCGCATACCGAGAGCTCGAGCGAGCCGCCGTAGATCCGGTTTGATCGCCCGAAACGGTTCCACCTGGAGCCCCGACGGGCGTCGACGTCGGCACACTCGTCGGGGCTCCGGGCGGCACCACTGAGGGCGTCCACAGATACGGGCCGTCCGACGCAAGAGGCTGCAGCAGCACTTCGCCGCTGTCGCCGGCCTTGTCCTTCACAAAGATCAGATAGCCGCCGCTGACGACCAGCACCACCAGCGCAATCACCATGCCGATCATCGGCCAAGGATTGCGTCGACGGGGTGGCGGCGGCGGTTGTTGCCAACCAGGCCCTGGTTGCCATGGAGGAGGCCCCGACGGCCCCGGGTAGTAGCTCATCGACCGTTCACGATCCGGCGATCCACGCCGCTACGGTACCTCGCAGCTGCTACTCCGCGAGCAGTTTTTCGGATGCCGCTAGCAGCACACACGTCGCGACGCCGTCCATCGCAACGGCCACCTCGTCGAGCGGCGGCAGACTCGGCGCGAGCCGAATGTTCTTGTCGTCCGGGTCTTTTCCGTACGGAAATGCCGAACCCGCAGGCGTCAGCGCGATACCGGCAGCCTTGGCGAGCGCAACGACACGAGATGCCGTGCCCTCGAGGACGTCGAGGCTGATGAAGTAGCCACCCTTCGGCTCCGTCCACGATGCCACCTTCGACGAGCCGAGGCGGTCGTTCAGGATCTCCAGTACCAGGGCGAACTTAGGCGCGAGGATTTCGCGATGCTTCGCCATGTGGGCGCGAACCCCGTCGGCGTCGGTGAAGAACCGCGCATGCCGCAGCTGGTTGATCTTGTCCGGGCCGATCGTGCGTTTCGCGGCGTGGCTCAGGTACCACTTCAGGTTCGCATCCGAGCCGCCGAGGAAGCTGACCCCGGAACCGGCGAACGTGATCTTCGACGTCGACGCAAACACGAACGGCCGGTTGGGGAATCCTGCCTCCGCCGCCATCCCGAGCACGTCGTATGAGGGCGCGACATCCTCGACGAGCGGGTGCACGGCGTACGCGTTGTCCCAGAACAGGCGGAAATCGGGCGCGGCCGCAGGCATAGTCGCGAGCGCGCGGACGACCTCTTCGGAGTACACGGCTCCTGTGGGGTTCGAGTAGTTCGGAACCGCCCACAAACCCTTGATCGACGGATCGTTGGCGACAAGCTCGGCAATCCGATGCACGTCAGGCCCGTCGTGGCCCATCTCGATGGTGATCATCTCGAAGCCGTAGGACTCGGTGATCGCGAAGTGCCGGTCGTAGCCGGGGCTCGGACACAGCCACTTCCGACCAGGCTCGGCCACCCACGGCTTGTCGGAATCCGGGTTGCCGAACATCAGCGAGTACACGATGAGGTCGTGCATGATCTCGAGGCTCGCGTTGTTGCCCGCAAGCAGGTTCGATACGGGGATACCGAGCAGCTCACCGAAGATCGAGCGGATATCGGGTATGCCCGTCAGCCCGCCGTAGTTGCGGCAGTCCGTTCCGTCCGCGGCGCGAAAGTCGTCGCCACCGGGAAGCGATAGCAGATCCCGGGACAGATCGAGTTGTTCCGCAGAAGGCTTGCCACGGGTCAGGTCGAGGGTGAGCTTCTCGGTCTCGAGCTTCGCGTAGTTCGCGGTCTGACGCTCGTGCTCGGAAAGCAGTTCGTCGCGGCTCATCAGCCCGTACTGGGTCTGGGTGGGCATCCTTCGGCGGCCTTTCGGATGGCATCGGTATCGGCCAGCCACGTTACTCGGGTGCCTGATCGAAGTGCCCGGGGATTTAGGGGGACCCCGCGCACCCGACAGAGCCCGTTGACCCTTGCTGCCTTCCGGCCCTGGGGGAGTTCACAGGATGCGCGCCGCGCGGGATCCGTTAGAAAGTCTAGCGGCTGTCCACACGAGCGTGCGGGCGGGGGTTCACCCGACGAGAGGGAGGTTCTCGGGCCATTTCGCCTTGTTTGGCCCGAGAACCTCCCTCTCGTCCGCAAGCGCACTTCTTTGGCGATTCTTGGTGGAGAGGGGTCAGCCGGTATGCTCCTGCGTGGAGGATTCGCCTAGTGGCCTATGGCGCTCGCCTGGAACGCGGGTTGGGTTAACGCCCTCAGGGGTTCAAATCCCCTATCCTCCGCCACAGATGGCCCTCGACTCCGGTTCACACCGAGGTCGGGGGCCATCTTTGTGTTCACTCCTTCGTCTCGTGGGTCACAGCAGCCTTCGCCTTACCGAATAGGGACGACGCCAGACCTGCAGCACCGGATACGGCGTCTGCCACCGACTTTGCTCCGGGAACCTGATCGGCAATCGACTGGAATGGTTGGACACCTTGCCCGATCGCGCCCATGGAAATGTGCACCGCAGATCCAGCAGCACCCTTGACCGCCGTCGACACTCCTACCGCTGCGTCGTCGAAGGCGCGCGCTGCCTGATCGTCCTTGGTGTACTGCCGCAACACTTCCTTGGCGAACCACATCGAGTCAGTGGTGTCCTTCGTCTCGGACGCCTTTGCGGCCGCGGCTTGGATCAGTCGAGCGGGAATGGTGAATTCGACGGGAACGCCTTCCTTCTCCGCCCGTTGATGGATCCCGCTCAGAATGGCGAAGCTGGCGGTCCACTCGTTCGTGATCTCGCCTGCTCTGATCACCGACGGCAGGATGCTGTCCAGCGGCAAAAACGCAGCACGCTCGGACAGTCGCTGCAGCGCAGGTAGCGGCACGTTCTCGGCCAGCTTCAGCATCTGATTCCACACATTTTGCTGATCGTCGACATCGAGTGTCACTCCGAGCAGGTCGTCGTCCTCGTCGCTGCTGTTGATGATTCCGATCGTCTGCTCGCGTGCGTCGAGCGGCATTCCGGCGGCGACCTCGAGCATCTCGGGCAGTACACCGTTGTCGCTCGCGTCGACCAAGGCGTCGCGCATCTCGTCCGGATCGAAGTTCGCGGCGATCTCGGAAACCCTGTTTTGCTCCGGCTTCGGCAGGAGCGAGACCAACGGCAGTAGGTCGGACAACCGTCCCGCGGCGACAACACCGCGAACGGCGCGATCGAATGTCTCCGGCTCCAACCGTCCGATCTCGTCGGCAAAGCTGCCTCGGACCGCGTCGGGAACCGTCGCGATCAGTGGTAACGCCTCGACGAAGAGTTTCGCTGATACGACGGCCTGGCTCACAACCGTGGCGACGATGTCGCGGTCGAGCAACGCCGGCGAGTTGGCAAGCGTGCGCATCCCTGCGTCCGTCAGGTGCGGGACCATGGGCAGCAGCGCGTCCCACAGGTTGTTCCGAACCGCGCTGTCGACGATCGCGTTCACGACGTCGGCAGACTCGAGGCCCTTCGCCTTTGCGAATCGAGCCAGGTTCTCGGGCCGCATCAGCCGCGTGGTCGGCAACAGCATGTCGAACATGTTCGCCTCGTACACAGCATCGACGAGCGAGTTCAGAACCGTATCGCTTTGTTGCGCAGCAATATCGGCCATCCGGCCGCGCAGGTCGCCGTTGATTTCGTTGAGGAGGTCGAGGGCAACGTGCCAGAGGTCGGCGTCCTTCGCGGACTGAATCAGGCGCGCGATTCGGGCGTCGTCGATGAGCGGAATGATGACGTTGAACTGGTCCTTGTTTTCGGTGACCTCGGCAATCATCAGCAACGACACGTCGTCGATAAAGGGAAGCAGCCCGTCCAACTGCCCCGGCGTCACGTAGTCGACCAATTGGCCGAGTGAGATGTACTCCTTGGCTTCGAGCAGGATCGGCGCAAGCTTGCGCGCGACCTCGACGGGAACCTTCGACACCAATGGACCGACTCGGCGCGGATCGATGTACGGCACGGTCGCGGCCATCAGATCGACCGGCAATTTGGGAACGAGTTTGAGCGCCTTCTCTTCGTCCACGAGGCTTGCGACGCCGGCAGCCATGCGCGGTTCGAAGTAGAGCGGAGCAAGTTTGACGATCACAGGGTTGGGGATCAGTTTCGCCGCCGCGGCCAAATTCTTCAGCCGTGACTCCGCGGCGAGGAAGAATTGATCGGTCACCTGTCGACGAAACTGGCGAATCTCTCGCCAGCCGACCGACTCCAGGAACGCAAGGTCCTCGACCTCTGCACCCAGAACGCGGGAGAGCTTGATCAGTTCTGCTTTGACATCGACGGCGTCGGTCACTTCTTGCCTCCGATAATCGCGCGGACCGGACCGCGAAGCATGAGCGGCAAACCATTGACTGTCGCTTCTGTGCTCTTGTCCAATTCCGACAACTGATACGCCTTGGCCTTCTTCAAGGTGTCGGTGAGCCACCCGAGCTGGCCCTCGGTCAACGCCGTAAACCCTTCCGGCAGTTCACCTCCCAACTCCTGTGCGAGTGCTTGCGATGCATCGCTCATACCGTTGACCTCCTGGTTGCCCGACCCAGTTATCGCAGGTTCTGACACTAGGCGCGGTCAGTGCGGTCCGGCGGCGGAATGCATCAGTACGATCGGTCAACATGGGAGTGGTGTGGGCGATGACGATTCCAGGCCTCGTGTGCCTGCTGATCGCGGTTGCCTTCGCCGAGACACTCTGGAACCGAGCCACCGGCGGTCGCATGCTGCCGTGGACGACCCTCATGCACCGCGAGGACGAATCGCCCGCCGCGCCACCTGCCCGGGTAAATCGCTCGGCGAATTCGGCTGTCCTGCGCAAGCCGACACGATGAGCGAACGCGCCCGCGACGAAGACGGTCGGGCCCGCAATTCACGCGGCCGCGACAGTCTCGGACGGCCACTCCCCCCAGGTGCCGAAGGCGTCGAGCGGATACCCGACGATCTAGACCTTCCGCCCGCCGAGACGCTCACCTTCGCTCAGGATTTGATCGACCGCGGCCTCGCTTTCAACGCACACGAAGTGCTCGAAGCTGCCTGGAAGAACGGCCCCGACGACGAGCGCATGCTGTGGCAGGGCCTGGCGCAGCTCGCTGTCGGCATCACACACGTGCAGCGAGGCAACGTTAAAGGTGCGCTGACCCTGTTGCAGCGCGCGTCGATGCGCTTGACGAAGACCGCCGCACCGGCCCCCTACAACATCGATGCAGCCGGATTGGTCGCGTTTGCCGATCAGTTGATTGCGGACTTGACGACAGGCCACGCGGCGAGCCTGCGGCCCCGACTTGTTGTCCGAAATGTGCAATCGCAGCACGTCTCCACTGATGGAGAATCAACAGCATGACCACGTCAGGTGTTTCACCAACGGAATCCCCCGCCGACCGCTACCGCCGGCTCGGCACTCTATTCACTCAGCGCGTTGCCGCGGTTCCTGCGGAGCGATGGGACTCGCCGTCGCCATACGCAGAGTGGACCGCCCGAGACGTTTTGCGACACGTCATCGACAGCGAGACAACGTTTCCGGCCAAGGTCGGCATCGATATCGCGGCTGGACCGTCCGTCGGCGATGACCCCGTCGCCGCGTGGGAGTACACCCGGGACGCGCTCCAGGAGATTCTCGACGATCCCGACAAGGCGAATCGGGAGTACGACGGCGGCATGGGGAAGTCGACCCTCGCGGCCAGCATTGGCAGCTTCTTCTGTATCGACCTTGTTGTGCACGGCTGGGATATCGCGACCGCAACGGGAATCGACGACGCGATTCCGAGCGAAGACCTGGAATTTGTCGATGCGTTCGCAAAGAAGATGGGCGACATGATGCGATCGCCCAGCGCCTTCGGTCCGGCGCTCGACGCCCCTGCCGACGCCGACGCGCAGACCAAGGTGCTCGCGTACCTGGGCCGCCAGGCTTAGCGGGGCGGATGTCAGGCGGTCGATTCGCGCCGAGCCCGTCCGGCGACCTGCACCTGGGCAACCTGCGCACAGCACTACTCGCGTGGCTGTTTGCCAGAACGACGGATCGCGCCTTCCTGCTCCGTATCGAGGACCTCGACCGGGTCAGGCCCGGCGCCGAGGAGCGACAACTGGCGGACCTGGCAGCGATCGGGTTGGACTGGGACGGCGACGTCGTGCATCAGTCGGCCCGGCTACCGCTGTACAACGTCGCGATCGACCAGCTCACCGATAGCGGCTTGGTGTACGAATGTTATTGCACGCGAAGGGAAATCCAGAAGGCTGCTTCGGCACCGCACGCGCCGCAGGGTGCCTATCCGGGCACGTGTCGCGATCTCACCGCGTCCGCACGAGATCGCATGCGCGACGCCGGCCGTCCACCCGCGTTGCGCCTACGTTCGGCGGTCACCACCTTGACCGTCGTCGACGAATTGCACGGCGAATACACGGGTGTGGTCGACGATCTGGTGCTTCGCCGCGGAGACGGGACACCCGCGTACAACTTGGCGGTCGTCGTCGACGATGGCGACCAGGGCGTCGACCAGGTGGTTCGCGGCGACGACCTGCTCCCGTCGACACCACGTCAGGCGTACCTCTCCTCGCTGTTGGGCCTGCCCGTTCCGCGCTATGCCCACGTGCCGTTGGCGCTGAATTCCAGCGGACAGCGCTTGGCCAAACGCGACGGCGCGGTCACGCTGGCCGATCAGATTTCGTTGGGCCGCACACCTGCTCAGGTACTCGGCGACATTGCCGTATCTCTTGCGCTCGCCGAGCCCGGATCAGCGCCGACACCGCGAGAACTACGTGTCCGATTCGTCCCCGCCGACTTACCCCGCGCACCCTGGACGTTTCGCCAGGTAACGAATTAATGAAGTGGCTGATTCAGGGGGTTCCAACACGTTACGTTCTACCCGTAAGGTACGGGCGTCCGAAGCGCCAGATCAACTTGTTCAAGGGGAACTACATGACAGCCGGTGGATACGACCCGAATCAGTACCCTCAGGGTGATCCGAATCAGTACCCGGGCCAGCCGCAGTTCAACCAAGGACCCGGCCCCCAGCC
>JBBSKP010000165.1:0-11530 GCA_038256175.1 Mycobacteriales bacterium | reverse complement strand
TCCGGGCGCCCGCTACGTGGAGATCGAACAGTGCGGACATTACGGGTACCTCGAGCGTCCGGACGAGGTAAATCGGGTACTCATCGACTTTCTGTCCGGCTAGAGCCGGCCGAGTGTGCACTTGCTGTCGTAAACGCCGAGAACAGGCGACGATACGTGCACACTCGACGAGCTTCGTTTGCCGCACCGCGAACTCAACATTGACCACTGGTGCCATTGACAACTGGCACAGTAAACGGTGTACTCAATCGGCGACGTCCAACGAGGGGCGCTGTCGAGAGGAACGCTAGTGACGGCATCGACAACAGTTCGTGCGGAGAAAAGTCCGGTATTCACTGCGGACGAATCCGACGTCGAATCGAATGCATTTGTGGGACTGCGTGGCTCAGCGCGTTCGCGCATAGCTGCGACTGGCGCTGCGCTGACGTTGCGCCCGATCACCGGGTTGATCCAGCCCGAGCAGGCATGGGGACTGTGGCTTTCCCGCCAGATTGTGGCGCGCACGATGGACGTTTTCGGGCCGTCGTTGTCGGGAACGCAGGTGGAACCGGTGGACACGCTGCTGGCGGATGGACGCCGCGTTGTCGGCGAGTGGGTGCGAGCCAAAGGCGTCACGCGTACCGACGCGGCCGTGTACTACCTGCATGGCAGCGGGTACTCGATGTGCTCAGCGCGCACGCACCGTCGGCTTACTGCCTGGATCTCGAAACTCACTGGTCTTCCGGTGTTTTGCAGCGACTACCGGCTCGCGCCGCAGCACCGATTCCCAGCTGCTGCCGACGACGTTCGCGCAGGCTGGGACTGGCTGCTCGAAACCACCGACCTCCCCGCGTCCAGGATTGTCGTCGGTGGCGACTCGGCCGGCGGCCACCTCGCAGTAGACCTGATGCTTCAAGTCGCCGGCATCGGTCAACGAGCTGCCGGACTGACAATGTTCTCGCCACTGGCGGACGTCACGTTCGGGCTGGCTGCGGCGCGAGAGCAGCTTCGCCGTGATCCTGCAATCTCCGCAGCGGGCGCCGCGAGGTTGGTCCGGCTCTACTACGACGGAATCGACCCGGCGCATCCCCGCCTGGCGCTCAATGTCGCCGACGGTCCGGCCCTTCCGCCGACGCTGATTCAGGCCGGAGGTGCAGAGATGCTCGCGGCCGACGCGCACCGCCTGGCCGACGACATCCGGTTCGCCGGCGGCAGCTGTGAACTGCAGGTATGGCCTGATCAGGTCCACGTCTTTCAAGCGCTCCCGAGGTTGGTCCCAGAGGCAACCAAAGCCATGGCGAATGTTGCCGAGTTCGTCGAGAACGTATTGCGCGCCAACGACACATCCCTCGAAGGAAGAGAAACAGCATGATCGGATTCGGTCCCAAACGCAGTCGTGATTCGCTCGCTGTGGTCACAGGTGCCGGCAGTGGCATCGGTGCGGCCTTCGCGATCGAATTGGCTGCTCGCGGTGGACAAGTCGTGTGTAGCGATATCGATGAGATTGCCGCGCAGCGCACCGTCGATGCGATCACCGACCAGGGTGGCAAAGCGTTGGCGTTGCTGTGTGACGTATCCAAGGTCGACGATGTCACCGACCTGGCGAAGGAAGCCACGTCGTGGTTCGGGGCAACGCCGACACTGGTGATCAACAATGCCGGTGTCGGTGCAGGTGGAACGCCTATCGGCGTTGCATCCCTGGATGACTGGGCATGGACCCTCGGTATCAACCTGTGGGGACCGATCTATGGCTGCCACGTGTTCGCGCCGATACTGCGAGAAGCGGGCTACGGCGGCATCATCAATGTCGCGTCGGCGGCGAGCTTCGGAGCAGCGCCGAACATGGCTGCCTACAACGTCAGCAAGGCCGGTGTCCTGTCGCTGTCGGAAACCCTCGCCGCGGAACTCAGTGGCACAGGTGTCAATGTCAGCGTGCTGTGCCCCACCTTCGTGAAGACCAACATCATCGAATCCGGACGGATCTCACAACGTTCCACCGATCTGGCGGATGTCCTCATGAAGTACACCGGGCTCTCGCCCGCACGAGTCGCGCGCACCTGCCTGGACGCACATGACCGAGGCTCGCTGTATTGCATGCCCCAGCTCGACGCGAAAATCGGCTGGGGGATAAAGCGTTATGCCCCAGCGACATACACGCGGGCCCTCGGCCTCGCATCGCGTCTGACCTGAACGCAACCACACCAGTCTCAATAGGAGTACGCCGTGGCAATGGACATGGAAGCAATGCTCGACAAGATCAAGGATCACCAGTGGGCGCTTGCCGACATCGATTGGGACGCACCCGGAGCCGAGACGATATCCCCTGAGTTCCGGCCGAAGCTCAAGCAGTTCATGGCCGATCTGTGCTGGATCGAGAACATCGGGGCGCGTGGCTTCGCCGCGATGGCGAAGAAGGCACCGAACGACACGATTGCCGAGATCTACCGCTACTTCCACGCCGAGGAACAACGCCACGCGAACGCCGAACTCGCGTTGCTCAAGCGGTGGGGAATGATCGACGAAGGCGAACTTCCCGAGCCCAACGTCAACATCCGGCTGGCCATCGAATGGCTCGACAAGTACGGCGACGACATGCCGCTGTCGGTCATCGGCACGGTGATCCCGATGCTCGAGGTCGCACTCGACGGCGCACTGCTGAAGTTCTTGCTCGACGAAGTGCAGGATCCTGTCTGCCATAAGGTGTTTGCGAAGATCAACAACGACGAATCGCGGCACATCGCGGTCGATTTCGAAGTGCTCAACTTGATTGGTCACGGGCGCGCTCGCCGGTTGGCGATCGAGTTCGTCGGCAATCTCGCTTCTCCCGGCTTCATCGTCGGTGCCCTGACGTACATACCGTTGCTCAGCCGAGTATGGAACGAAATGACGGCCATGGGCTTTCAGCCGGAGCGGCTGTACACGGCAATGAACCGTTTCAAGTTGCTCGCCGATCGCGGCGAATGGACCAAGCGGGTGCCGCTGTACCACGTTGTCAGGATTCATTCGAACATGGTCGTCAATCCTGCACACCCGTACCACTTGCTCGCCGATTCGATGGTCCGACTCAGTGACTGGTATCCGCGGGCATTCCTCAAACCGATCCCCACCTGGTTCAAAGAGCTCACCTACGAGCCTGCTGCGTAAGCACGCCAGTCTATTTCGCACAGATATAAGGGAGAACAGTCGTGTCGCAGCATACGTATTCGACGCTGATCATCGGAGCCGGGTTCACCGGCCTCGGTGCCGCAATCAAGTTGCAGCAAGCAGGGGTGACCGACGTCGCCATCATCGAACGCAGCGACCGCGTCGGTGGAACCTGGCGCGACAACACCTATCCCGGTGCGGCGTGCGACATTCCGTCGCTGCTGTACTCGTTCTCGTTCGCTCAGAACCCGGAGTGGTCGCGGACGTATTCACCCGGCGGGGAAATATGTGCGCACATAGAGGAATTGGCCGAGCGCTTCGACCTGGTTCGGCTCATTCAATTCGGCACCGAAGTCAACGGACTGGCATTCGACGAAGCCGAAGGCGTCTGGACGGCCGCGACAGCGCAAGGCAAGAAGTACCGCGCACGGACCGTGATTCTCGCCTCCGGTCCACTGCCAGATTCGAGCTTCCCGCAGATGCGAGGTCTCGATACCTATGAGGGACACAAGATCCTGAGCTCCAAATGGGATCATGACTACGATTTCACCGGTAAACGAGTCGCCGTCATCGGCACCGGAGCTACTGCGATTCAGATCATTCCCGAGCTCGTCAAAAAGGCCGAGTTTGTGAAGGTCTTCCAGCGCACGCCCGGTTGGGTGATGCCGCGGCCGGACTTCTCTACACCCAAGGTCGCGCAGACGCTCTTCTCGAAGGTGCCGGCAGCGCAGCAAGCCGCTCGTGCAGCATTGTTCTGGGGCCACGAGATGATGGCCACTGGGCTGGTGTGGAATACGCCGGTGACCTCACTTCTTGCCCAGGTTGGCAAGGCGCACTTGCGATTGACGGTGAAAGACGCTTGGCTCCGCCGACAGCTGACACCTGACTTCACTCCTGGCTGCAAACGCATGCTGATGTCCAGCGATTACTACCCCGCGCTCCAGGCCGACAACTGCAAACTTATCGATTGGCCGATTGCGACTCTGAGCCCGGCCGGTGTACGCACATCAGATGGCATCGAGCACCATTTCGACGCTATTGTCTTCGCGACCGGCTATGACGTGCACCTCGACGGACCGCCGTATGCGGTAACTGGGCTCGGCGGTAGGTCCCTTAAGGACGAGTGGGTCAATGGGGCACAGGGCTTCAAAAGCGCTAGCGCACATGGCTATCCGAACCTGTTCTTCATGACCGGTCCCAATTCCGGTCCAGGCCACAATTCGCTGCTCGTCTACGTGGAGGGTCAACTCGACTACGCGGTCAGCGGAATCAAGACGATTCTCGACAACGACCTGCGCTACCTCGACGTGCGCAAAGAGGTGCAGGATCGCTACAACAAGCGCATCCAGAAGCGGTTGCAATCTACGACGTGGATGACCGGCTGCACCAGCTGGTACCTGACGAAGGACGGGTTCAACGCTTCGATGTTCCCTGGCTTCGCAACTCAATACCTCAGGCAGATGCGAGATTTCCGCTTCGGCGACTACAACGCCGTCGAACGGGATGCCGTGACAAAGACATTGACAAGTGTGAAGGCCTGACCATGCCCCGAACAGTCCAGGGGCCGAACCTCAACCCAGTTGCCGCAGTACTCGACAATCTGCGTAGGGCTCCTCGTCGGGTACGCCGGCAGTCCCGCGAAGCGATCAATGCCGCGGTTCGTCAATTGGTCGACGCCGCGATGCAACAGCCGACGAACCACGGTCGGGCCGAGTACCGCATCGACGAGGTGGCGCGTCGGGCAGGGACAACCACCCGAAACGTACGGGCGTATCGGGAGCGAGGGTTGTTGCCACCGCCGCGACGGGTAGGCAGACTGGCGCTGTTCGACGACAATCACGTGTCGCGGTTGACACTGATTGCATCGATGCTCGAGCGCGGCTACACGATCTCCCACGTCCGTGAGATGTTGACCGCGTGGGAAGACGGCAAAGAGCTCGCCGATGTTATCGGCGTCGAGAAGGCGCTCATCGGCCCATGGTCAGACGATCGCCCCGAAACCGTTGCGCTGGAGGATGTCCTGCAGGCAGTTGGCGATCACGATGCCGTCGATCGCCTTGTCGCTCTCGGCCTGATACGCGCGGAGGGATCTGAGGCCACCGTCGAGCGGCCCAAGCTGGTCAACGCCTTTCGGAAGATGCGTGACTATGGGATGAGCATGGACAAGATCATCGACGTGCACGAAGAGGTGACGCCGTGGATCGACCAGATCAGCCGAACCTTGGTCGATGCCGGTGCACAACACATTGTGTCGCAGCTGGATCCGAACGGTGGACTACCCGGCAACACCGACATAGCTGAGTTGGTAACTATGCTCGTCCAATTCCGTGAGATCGCAGTCTCATCGGTGACGGCTAGCCTCGCAGCTTCGATCGAGTCCACCATCGAATCGGTGGTCGGGAGCCATCTCACGGACTTCCTGCACAAGCCGTCCGACCAAGCATCGGTCACTTGATGCTCATCGATTGGGAACAGCTGACCGGTCAGTCGACGTTCGTCATCGAACTGGTGACCATCCCCATCTTTTCGGCCGTTGCTGGATTGATCACGAACTGGACCGGCGTGTGGATGTTGTTCGCGCCGGTCGAGTTCAAGGGATTCCGAATCCCTGGGCTGCAAGCGGTCTTTCCGCTCCTGCCGCGTCGGGTACAGGTATTGCCGATATTCGCGTCTGGCGGTCGGTTCGGGTTCCAAGGCTTCATCCCGGCCCGGTCGGAGAAGATGGCATCACTGACCGTCGACAAGGCAATCGCCAAGATCGGCGGTCCGGCGGACTTCTATCGGCAGCTCGAGCCCGAAGCGATCGCGGCTCAATTTGCGACGATCCTCGCCGAGGATCTGCGTCCGACAATCGATTTCGTGATGGCGCAAGCCTATCCGCAGCTCTGGGACGACCTTCCACAGCAAGTGCGTGAATTGATCTACTCGCGGGTGGCCGACGAGCTTCCGACGATAGCCGATCGTGCGTTCGCGGCCATCGGCGAGCACATCGACGAGTTGATCAACGTCAAGACGATGATCATCGACTTCTTGCGGCAACGTCCGGAGATGATGAAAGACATCGTCTACAACCTCGGCGGTCCAGAACTGCGGTTCATGGTGTGGAGCGGACTTCTCGGATTCCCGTTCGGTCTGGTGCTGGCCCTCTACCTGCACATCCATACCGCCCTGCCCTTCGTTGGACACCTACCGTCTGCCGCCGTGGTTTTGCTCGGCACTGCCGCGATCGGTGTGGCGGTCAACATCATTGCCGTTCGCGTCGTCTTCACACCCGCCGAACCGAAGCCGTTCTACCGCTGTGTATGGCGTCAGGCGTTGTTCGCAAAGAGGCAGGACGAGGCGGCGACCGATCTGGGATACGCGATCGCGCACCAGATCGTCACGATCGACACGATTGTCAACCATCTGGTGCACGGGCCGAATGCCGACAAGACCCAGCGAGTCATCCACTGCGCCTTGACCGAAGAGATCGACCGGATCCTCGGACGCATGAAGCCGATGGTGCGCGTTGCAGTCGGTGACCGCCGGCTCGATGCGATTCGTCAGGGGTCGACCTCCAGCGCCATCGCCGTCGTTCCAACCCTGTCCGGCAACAAGGACTTCAGCCGAACACAGGCTGACAAACTCGACCGGCTCTGTGCCCAGAAGCTGCGTGAACTACCGCCGCGCGAGTTCGTCGCACTTCTCTATTGCGCGGTCGAACAGGATGCGTGGCTGTTGTATCTGCACGGCGGTGTGCTCGGTGCGGTCATCGGGTTGGTCCACCTGGTGATGTTCGGCGCCTGAGCGTTACCCCAGGCTCTTGATGAACTCGGCGAGAGACTGCCCACTTGGATCAGGTTTGCCGTTGTTCTGCACGGGTGCCGCGCCGATGACGTCGACGTGACTGTAGCCCGGCAACGTGACCACCTGTGCGAGGGCTGGCGGAGGAACTGCAGCCCCGACACCGGCTTGGACGAAACCGTCACCGGCATAGGCGACATAGTTCGGCAGTGTCCGGCTCATGTTGCGGTACCGCAGATTCGTCATGTCACCACTGCGGGCGCCGCCGTAGCCTGCGCCGATATCGATGTACATACGGAGCGGAAAGTATGTCTCCCAGTACGAGTACGGAGATCCCATTGCGAGTTGTCTTGCCGCGTCACGGATATCGGACGATTCGTGTGAAGGGTTGGTGAACGGAACACGTTGCACATCGTTGTAGTTCCGCCACGTGTACAGCGCAGTGCGGTCGGTCCGACGCACCCGCTGCTGCGATCCCGCCGTGACGCGCAAGAAGCTGCCCATCAACGGGATCTGAGTAGCCGATCCTGGCGTCGAGAATGTCTTTCGGCGACGGGTCCTCCCGCGATCGCGCCGAGGGCCTGGTGCATCAGTGCGAAGTTGCCCGAGTTGTTGTCCACGAGCTCGCCGAGCAAGGCCATATTCGTGAACCGAAAATCCCGCATTCTGCCCGAGCCGTCGGCACCGTTGGTTGCGAAGGCACTCCACTCACCGGAGAACAGGAAGTTCAGTGTGACGTCGATATCGAAATCACGTGGCAAGTGTGCGAGCAGCTGGCTCTCCGCGTCGGGCTCCAGATGTGCTGCGAGACCGGCCATCCGATAGATCATCAGCGCGCGTGATCCCACCAGCGGCGAATTGCCGAGAGTTCGCGGCAGAACGCCCACGCTTGCCGCGGCCTTGAGAATGTCATTCGTCGGTCCGACGACAGCGTCGGTCAGATCATGAAAGAAGGGCGTGTTCTGGATGGCCACCGGATCGGACGAAATCATGGTGTCCTGCGCGGCGAAAGCTGCGCACTGCTTGTAGCCCGCATCGTTGGTCGTGGCCGGATTGCCATCGTAATCCCAATAGGAGAAGAACCCGGTTATCTACCCGCCCAGGGAGATTCCCGTACAGATGTACTTCTGCTGCCGGACCGCCTCCTCCGGAATCTCGTGAAGCATCTCCTCGTACTGGTCACGGATAACGCGTTCCATGCCCATCAGGTCGAGCGCCGCGAGAACACCACCGCCCAACTTCGCCAAGACACCATTCTCGGCGATATCTACATCAGCCTCGACATCCCGAAAACCGCCACAGGAATCGGCGACGTGCCACCAGGGGGCACCATTGCGATAGGACAAACGAAACCGAGGCCCGAACTCGCACCGGTGATGAGGATGTTGTTGCGTTTCATGGTTTCTCGTTTCGATTCACTGACCGCGTCGGTCACGTTCCTGGTATTTACGAAGTTTCTACCGGGCGACGACGCCGAGATTGGCGCTCGCGGGCGGAAAAGGTGCGTGGTCGAGGTTGTCCACACCGGCGCCGTACATTGTTTCGTCCGTACTCGCCGACCTCGCCGATCAGCTGTGTTGTTCGTTCGGAATGTGCGAAATCCACTGTCTACCTCTCGGTTCAGGGCTACGTACTGCCGCGCTGATTGAGTGCAAGCATGGTCTTAATAGTGTTTGCCCAGTTCTGGAGTGTTGCGTCTGCTGATTTGTCCGAAGCGCGGATGACGCGGGCGATCGCCAGTCCGCGCATCATCGTGATGGTGAGGTCACGAATTATCGGATAGTGCTGGTGCGACACGATTTCGCGGCCGAACAGGTCGTCGACAACGCGGTGCAGGTCACGTCCCGCTTTGCGTTCAGCGGTGCGCAGAACCGCCGCGAGCTCCTCGTCTGTGCGTGCCGCCGCCCATAGTTCGAACTCCGCCTGAGCGGGTGAGGTTGTCATGGTTTCATGCAGCACCGCGAGCGCGCGCTCGACCGGGTCGGCTGCCGCGCCGATCCGCTGCGAGGTCTCCCGGGCGGCAACCTCGTTGAGTTGGACGAGGTTGGCGACAAGGGCTTCTGTCAGGTTTTGCATGGTCGGAAAGTGATGCAGCAATGCCCCGCGGCTGATCTGGGCCGCGTGTTGGACGGCAACGGTCGTGAGCGCGGAGTATCCGCGCTCGACCAGTAGGTTCGTCGCGACGTCGAGGATGCGGGCCCGTGTGGCCTTCTTCTGTTCGTCGCGTGTTGTCACGTGTCGAGAATTCCACAGTCACACTTGACTGTCAACGCGGCGATGGGTCAAGCTACGAGCGACGCCGATACGGCGGCGGGCCCCGTCCGCATCCAGCTGTGGCGCTAATCGAAGGGAAATACGTTGTCCGACAAGCAGTCGCACGCAGGTACTCGTCCAGCTGGTTGGTACGAGAACTGGACCGAGGTCCCGGACTCGCCATGGCAGGGGCGCCCCGAACCGGACTACGAGTACGAGTACTCGACACTGACCTACGAGCGCGATGGACGGATCGCCCGGATCACGTTCAATCGTCCGGAGAAGGGCAACTCGATCACACCGGAGACGCCGCGCGATCTCACCCACGCGGTCGAACGTGCCGATCTGGACCCGCGGGTGCACGTGATCCTGGTCTCCGGTCGCGGTAAGGGGTTCTGCGGTGGGTACGACCTGGACATGTTCGCGGAGAAGGGTTTCGCTACCGGGGACGGTCCGGACGAGGTGACCGGCACAGTGTTGGACCCGGTGGTGAACGCGGTCAACCACAATCCTTGGGCAACGTGGGATCCGATGATCGATTACGCGATGATGAGCCGCTGCAACAAGGGCTTTTCCAGCCTGCTGCATGCGAACAAGCCGACGGTGGCGAAGTTGCACGGCTTCGCGATCGCGGGTGGCACCGATATCGCGTTGTTCAGC
This sequence comes from Mycobacteriales bacterium, assembly GCA_038256175.1. GTDB lineage: Bacteria > Actinomycetota > Actinomycetes > Mycobacteriales > Mycobacteriaceae > Antrihabitans. The sequence goes on along the minus strand of JBBSKP010000165.1, from coordinate 1,711 downwards.
GATCAGATCATCTGTGCTGATGACACCAAGATCGGGTACCCGCCGACCCGCACCTGGGGGATCCCGGCTGCCGGGATGTGGGCGCACCGCTTGGGTGACGCGCGCGCCAAGCGGCTGTTGTTCACCGGCGACAGCATCAGTGGGAAGCAGGCTGAGGAGTGGGGCCTGGCGGTGGAGTCGTGTCCGGCCGAGGAACTCGACGAACGCACCGAGGCGTTGGTCGCGCGGATCGCGCGGATGCCGGTCAACCAGTTGATGATGGCCAAGTTGGCCCTGAACTCGACGCTGCTGTCCCAAGGTGTCGCCAATTCCGGCATGATCAGCACCGTTTTCGACGGCATCTCGCGGCACACGAGGGAGGGCTATGCATTCCAGTTGCGTTCTGCCACAGTCGGTTTCCGAGAGGCCGTCCGTGAACGCGACGAACCCTACGGCGATCACAAGCGCGCCCAGTTCGACCGCTGACCTCGACACGACTACGAACGGACGAACATGGATCTCCACGGACGCACCGCCGTCGTCACCGGCGGCGGTAGCGGAATCGGCGCGGCACTCGCGCACGCATTAGTTGACGCTGGCGCACGCGTCGTCGTCGCTGACATCGACGCGGCCGCCGCCGCGCGGGTCGCGGACCGGCTGAACGCGACCACACCGGGCGCCGCGCACGGTGTCGGCGCGGACGTCACCACCGCAGCGGCGAACGCCGAACTGATCGCCGCCGCCGAGACACACTTCGGCCCGATCGATGTGTTCTTCGCCAACGCCGGTGTCGCGGGCGACGCCGGACTCGACGCTGGCGACGAGGCGTGGTCTCAGGCGCTCGGGGTGAACGTGCTCGCGCACGTCCATGCTGCGCGGTTGCTGGTGCCGAAATGGCTCGAACGAGGGGAAGGTTACTTCGTCAGCACCGCGTCGGCGGCGGGTCTGCTAACACAGTTGGGTTCGGCGACGTACGCGGTCAGCAAGCACGCGGCAGTCGGGTTCGCAGAATGGCTCTCGGTCACATATGGAGACAGGGGTATTCGGGTCAGCTGCGTGTGTCCGATGGGTGTGAAGACACCGTTGCTCGACGGCGCTGCGGCCGCAGATATCCCAGGAGCGGCGCTCGCCGCGAAAGCCGTGACCACCGCCGGCAAGGTGCTCGATCCGGACGCGGTCGCCGCCGACATCCTCGCCGGCGTCGCTGCGGAGAAGTTCCTGATCCTCCCGCACCCGCAGGTGCTCGACATGTTCCGCGGCAAAGGCACCGACTACGACGGCTGGCTTGCCGGCATGCGCTGGTTCCAGAAAACACTCCAGGAGAAGAAGTGACCACACCGATCACAAGGTGGAGCGGCAGCCGGCAGCTGAGACGCTGGTGCGGGCGTCATCGGTGACGGTCAGCTGATCCGTCGCCCGAATACTCGTTCGTCTCTTTGGTGCCGACGCTGATTGCCGGGGTCCGCGGGCTTGGCTAAGCAGCGGAGGGTGCCGTCCCCTAGGGACTGCATTCCAAATGTGTTGTACCCAAATGCAATTGGCGGAAATATCAATCTGGAATAGAAATGTACGTGGTGCTCGTTGGCCGCGACCACTCCTTGGGTTCGAGCCTCGGCGCCCGCTAAGCGCTAGCCGATCACCGGGACGAGCGTGACCCTCGTGCGTGGATGGTGTCACGCAGGACGGTCAGCTCACTGTGGAAGTCGTTGTAGGCGGTGCGCAACGCATCACC
>JBBSKP010000164.1:0-11549 GCA_038256175.1 Mycobacteriales bacterium | reverse complement strand
GGCCGGCCGCACAAGCGGTCGACCCTTTGGCTTTAGCGATGTGTACTACACACCCAGCGACGCCGAGATCATCGGCCACGATGCGTGCAGGTCGTCCTGCCAGTAGTCCCACGAGTGAGTTCCGACGCGGAAGTTGTACGTCGCCGGGATACCGAGCGAATCGAGCCTGCTGCGCAGATTCTGTGTGCACTGGTTGATTCCGGCCTCGATCGCTCCGGCGAAGATCACTTGCTGAGCGAGTTTGCTCGGGTCACCGCCGACATTGCGTCCCGCGAGATTGTCGTGCGGGCCCGCCACACCGTTGCCCGACGAGATGTACAACGGCGTTCCGCGTAGCTTCGGCGCGTTGATGAAGGCGTCGTTCGCGATCCAGGCCGGCCCACCAGCCGGGCCCCACATGTTCAAAGTGCTACCGCCACCACGTGTTTCGACGACGGCCTTGACGTACTGCTGGCCGATCGGGTCACTGGTGCTAGCGCAACCACTGTAGGACGACACGCTCTTGTACAGCCCCGGCGCCGACTCGGCCAGCGCGAGAACGGACGTTCCCGCCATCGACAGGCCCGCGATCGCGTTGTTGCCTGTAGTGCCGAGCATCGAGTCGATCTTCGGCGGAAGTTCCTTGGTGAAGAACGTCGTCCACTTGTTGCGACCGAGGACCGGGTCGTCGTGCAGCCAGTCGGTGTAGTAGCTCTCGCGACCGCCGATCGGAATCACGACGTTGACCTTCTTGTCCGCGACGAAATCCACGACATCGGTGTGCGCCAGCCAATCAAACGGCTCCTCTTCGCCACCGGCTGCGCCGTTGAGCAGATACAGCGTGGGGAGGGGCCTGCTGGTGTCGTTCGGTCGAATGATCTTGAGCAGGACCTGCTTGTTCATCGACGGCGAGTAAACATAGGCGTCGCTCAGCCCGACGGGGGGCGCGGCACCGGCCGACCCGGCCCCGGCCAACGGCACCACCATGGCGGCAGCGACAACAACGGCGTATGCCCCGTTGCGCAGCGCCTTACGGATATCAGTGCGATGCAAGATCGGTACCCACCTTTTCAAACTTATCGATTGGCTTTGTGGCTGTACTGGGGTCCAGTGCAGCCGCGACTATCGGTCCAATGTGCTCCAACGCTGCAGCCGACATCATTCGCCAGTGCGTACTCGCGACAGGATTGTTGTCGATGTTGCCACAAACGAACGGCCGCCAGGTATCGGCCAAGCGGCTCCCTGTCGGATCGTCGTCGGCCGCGGTGAAGAACAGAACGTCGCCGTTGTAGACAGAGGGTCGGTGCGAACGAATTTCGTCCGACCAGCTCATCGCAGTGCCGTACATCCGCTCTATCCGGTCCGGCGTGAGCGAGCCGAAAAGTCCGTCCTGCCCGGCGAGGAATTCTGCCGCAGGAGCGAAATCGCCAGCACCGTCGACGGCGTCGCCGAAGCCAGAATCCAGCATGGCGAGCACCGCGACCTCGTCCCCGCGGGCCTGGAGCCGGACCGCGACGGAATGGGCGATCAGGCCACCGAGCGACCAGCCGAGGAGGCGATACGGACCGTGCGGCTGAACTGTGCGGATCTCCCGCACGTACCGATCGGCCAGCTCGTCGATCGAAGTCCCTGTCTGCCCGTCCTCGGTCATCGCAGGAGACTGGAGCCCGACAAGTGAACGATCCTGATCGACGTACTTCGCGAGCCCGGCATAACACCAGGACAATCCGACGATCGGGTGGATGCAGAACAACGGATCGGCTCGGCCGGCGCGCCGGATCTCGAGCACCACATCGAACGCTGCTTCCTGAGCGCGTGCTCCGAACTCCGCTCGGCGAGCCAACGATCCGGGAGTTGGATCGGTGAACAGCCACGGCAGCGGTATATCCACGCCGGTGCTATCGCGAACATGGGCAGCGAGCCGCGTCGCTAGCAGCGAATTGCCGCCGAGTTCGAAGAAGTTGTCGTCGGCACCGATTCGATCGACCGCAAGCAGGTCCGCGAACGCCGCAGCAATCGCGCGTTCGAGTTCCGTCGCCGGAGCGCGGTACTCACGTTGGGCAAAGCTCGGCGTAGGCAACGCTTTTCGGTCGAGCTTTCCGTTCAACGTCAGCGGGAAAGCCTTCAACGAAACAATCGACGTGGGAATCATGTATTCCGGCAACGATGTTCGGCATGCACGCAGCAGTATGTCTTCGGTCACCTCGCCCAGCACGTAGGCGATCAGCTGTTCACCGAGTGGATGCTGGTGGACGACTGCCACCGCCTGGTCGATCCAAGGCTGGCGTTGCAGAACCGCTTCGATCTCACCCAGTTCGAACCGCTGCCCGCGCAACTTGACCTGAAAATCGCTGCGGCCAAGGTATTCCAGCTCCCCAGACCGATTCCACCGTGCAACGTCGCCCGTTCGGTACATACGGCTGTTTACTCGGAAGGGATTGGCCACAAAGCGATCTGCAGATAGGTCCGGGCGGTCCAGATACCCGCGAGCAAGTTGCACGCCGCCGAGATAAAGCTCCCCCGCCACGCCGTCCGGCACGGGGTGTAGCCGATTGTCCAGCACGTACACCTGCGTGTTCCACACCGGAACACCGATCGGCACCGACGAGCCGTCATCGTCACGACACTGGTGCGACGTCACATCGATCGCGGCTTCTGTTGGGCCGTAAAGGTTGTGCAACGCTGCTGCGGGAAGCGCGCTCCGGAACAGTGTGGCAGTGGCGCCCGGCAATGCCTCACCGGACGCGAACACACGGCTCACGGTGGTGCACCTCGCTGCAGCGGAATCGGCGAGGAAGATGGCCAGCATCGATGGCACGAAATGCAGTGCCGTGATGCGCTTTCGAACCATCAACTCGGCAAGGTAGGCCGGATCGCGATGGCCATCCGGTGTTGCGATCACCAGGCGCGCACCGGTCTGCAACGGCCAGAACAGTTCCCACACGGACACATCGAACGTCGCCGGCGTCTTGAGGAGCACGACATCGGTGGCCGTGAGCAGGTACTCCGACTGCATCCACCGCAACCGGTTCACAACCGCGGCATGCGTAATCGCAACACCCTTCGGCCGCCCGGTCGAACCCGACGTGAACAAGACGTACGCAGTGTTGTCCGGCAGTAGCGGCGCAATCCGATCCGAGTCGGTGACCGTGCTCGAATCGACGTCAGCGAGGTCGACTGTGTCCAACGCGAGTGTCGGAACGCCGCTCGGCAGCCGCGCAGCATCGGCCGACGTGGTGAGCACAACGAGCGGGCGCGCAGTTGCGATGATGTCGGCGGTTCGCTCGGCGGGGTGGTCCAGGTCGACGGGAACGTACGCCGCGCCGGATTTCACGATCGCGTAAATACCGACCAGCAACTCTGTCGAACGCGGAATGGCGATGGCCACCGTGACTTCCGGCCCCGCGCCGAACTGTATCAACGTGCGAGCGAGACGATTTACGCGCGCGTCGAACTCCGCATAGGTCAGCGCGACGGCTTCGTCATCGAGGGCGATCCCTGTGGGTGTGCGCGCCACCTGCTCGTCGAAGAGATCGACAAGAGTGGTCGGCAGGATCGCGTGTTCGGTCGCGTTGCGGTCGAGCACTATTCGGTCTCGCTCGAGGTCCGTCACGATCTCGAGGTCGCCAACGCGTGTGGTGGGGTCTCCGACGATCTGCTCGAGCACTCCGCGATAACGGTATGCCAGCTCAGCAACGGTCGACTCGTCGAACAGATCGGTGGCATACGTGAGCGATGCGCCGAGTGGTCCGACTTCGCCGCTCACGTCCGATCGATCGACGAGCGTGAGATGTAGATCGAATTTGGCTACTGCCAAATCGAATTCGACGAGCGCTACCTCGAGACCGGGTAGTTCCACCGACGTGGGCGGAAGATTCTGCAACGACAGGGCGACCTGGAACAGCGGGTGCCGCGCTGTGGAACGCGCGGGGTTGAGGACCTCGACAAGGCGCTCGAACGGGATGTCGCTATTCCCGAACGCACCGAGGTCGCTGTCGCGGACATGGTCGAGCAAGTTCACGAACCTGTCCGCAGGATCGACGCTGGTGCGCAGCACAAGCGTATTGACGAACATCCCGATCAGGTCGTCGAGAACCGGTTCGCCTCGGCCGGCGATCGGTGCTCCGATCGCGACGTCGTCGGTACTCGCCACCCGTGCGAGCAACACGGCGAACGCGGCATGTACGACCATGAAAAGAGACGCTTTGTGCGCAGCAGCTAGCTCGAGTAGCGCGGCGTGCAGGTCTGCGTCGATGTCGAATTCCAGCGTGCGCCCTGCGTAGCTCTGCTGAGCCGGACGCGGCCGGTCCGACGGGAGATCGAGCTGATCGGCAAGTCCGTTCAGATTCGCCTTCCAGTAACCGATCTGCTCGGCGGCAAGCGAATTCCGATCTTCTTCGGCGCCCAGCACCGCCCGCTGCCACAGACTGTAATCGGGGTACTGCACCTGCAACGGCGCCCACGCCGGCGCCGATCCGGCCTGCCGCGCCGAGTAGGCGAGCATGACATCGCGCGCGAGCGGGCCGAGCGACCACCCGTCAGCGCAGATGTGGTGTACGACGAGGGCAAGCACATGGTCGTCTGCTGCGAGCCGAAACAGCCCGGCACGCAGCGGGACTGCTGTCATGATGTCGAAACCACGCATAGCGAGCTCGCCTATCCGGCCTGCAATCTCGTCCTCCCTCGCGTCGATCGCAGCGAGCTCGGGTATCGCCGTGGCGCGCGGCATGACGACCTGATGCGGACCATCGGCACTGTCGGGGCACACGGTGCGTAACGACTCGTGGCGATCGATGACATCGGCGAACGCCAACCGCAAAGCATCGACATCGAGGTCTCCGCGCAACCGCAGAGCGATCGGCAGATTGTTGATCGGTGACGACGGATCGAACCGGCTGAGGAACCAGATACGTTGCTGCGCAGGCGAAAGCGGTACATGCGTCGGGCGCTCTGCGGCAACAAGACGCGGCCGGTCCGACCTTTCCAGCTCGGCAATTCTATTTGCGAAACCGGCGACCGTCGGTGCGTCGAACAACGTGCGGACCGGAATCTGCAGCCCGAGCTCGAGACCGATCCGGGTGACCGCTTGCGTCGCCGACAGCGAGTTACCACCCAACTCGAAGAAGCGGTCGTCGAGTCCGACTCGCTGCGCCCCGGTCAGCTCGGCGAACACACCGGCAGTCACGATCTCGAATTCGGAGACCGGTAAGCGGAATGTCGTTACCGACGAAGCGAACTCGGGTCTTGGCAACGCCGTTCGATCCAGCTTGCCGATCGGGGTAAGCGGCACCTCGTCGAGCGGCACGATCAACGCAGGGACCATGTAGCCCGGCAGCACCTTGCGAACGCGCGTGAACGTCGCATCGATGTCGACGACTGAACCGGGAAGAGGCTGCACATAGGAGACGAGCACGGTGTGCCCCGCGACCTCGTGGCCGACGGTGACTGCGAACTCCACTTCGGGGTGCGCGCCGAGCGCCGCATCGATCTCGCCGAGCTCGATCCGCAGTCCCCGGATCTTCACCTGGAAGTCACTGCGGCCCACGAACTTCAGCGAACCACCGGTTCCCCAACGAGCGACGTCGCCGGTGCGGTACATGCGCTCACCGGCCGCGGTGAACGGGTTCGCGACAAACCGCTCCGCGGTCAGGGCTGGTCGGCCGACGTAGCCGCGGGCAAGACTTGGGCCGCTCAGATACAACTCACCCGCGACGCCCATGGGGACCGGACGCAATCGCGCGTCCAGGATGGTTGCGCTGATCCCGCGGATAGGACCGCCGATCTCGACGGGCGCACCGGCGACCATCGCATCGGTACACGTTGCCCAGACGGTGGTTTCGGTCGGTCCGTAAGCGTTGAACATCGAGCGCCCTGGCGACCACCGCGACACGAGCTCGGGCGGGCAGACGTCGCCCGCCACGATGACCGTACGAAGGCTTTCCAACCCGCGATGGTCCACCGAACCCAAAACAGCCGGAGTGAGAACGGCGTGCGACACCTGGCCGTCGTCGAGTACGCGGGCAAGCTCGGCGCCACCGATGACCTCGGGGGGCGACACGACAAGGCTCGCACCCGCGCCGAACGCCATCAACAACTCGAAGACCGACGCGTCGAAGCTGGGTGACGCCGCCTGCAGCACCCGCGACTGCGCGGTAACCCCGAACCGCGAGGCTTGCTCGTCGACGAGATTCGTGAGCCCGCCGTGGGTTACGACAACCCCCTTGGGGGTTCCCGTCGAGCCCGAGGTGAAGATCAGGTAGGCCGGGTGGCGCTCATGTAGTCCCGCAACACGTTCCGCATCTGCAACCGCATTGCCGGAATGCCTGCTCGCAGCCACCTCCGCCTCGTCGAAATTCCACCACACGGCTGGGCCCGGCAACTCGGCCGCAACGCCGACCGTCAGGCCGACTACCCCGCCGGATTGGGTCAACATCCGCCCGATCCGGTCTGCCGGATATCCCGGGTCGACGGGAACGAACGCAGCGCCGGACTTGGCCACGGCCCACAGTGCGACGACGAACTCGACCGAACGGGCCAGGCCGAGCGCGACTGATTTTTCGGGTCCGACACCAAGACCGATCAGGAACCGCGCAAGGCGGTTGGAGCGCGCATCCAATTCCCGGTAGGAAATCTCGACACCATCCGCGCGGACCGCGACAGCGAGCGGGTCCAGCGCCACCGCCGTGGCCAACAGGTCGGGCAACGTCCGATGTGCGCGACCGACTGCACCGCGCACCGGTGCGAGAGCGGACCGCTCTGCAGCGGCAAGGATTTCGATATCACCGATCGGGCCATGCGAATCGGTCAGCACCGACGTCAGGATGCGAACGAAGCGACCCGCGAACGACTCGACCGTCGCCCTGTCGAAAAGATCTGTCGCATAGGTGAACACACCCTGCAGGCCCTCGGCACCAGCACGCGGACTCAACGTCAGCTGCAGATCGAACTTTGCGACGTGCGGGTCGATCAACTCGATTCTCGTTTGCAGCCCAGGCAATTCGAGCTCGTGCACCGCGGCATCCTCCAGCGAGAGTGCCACCTGGAATAGCGGATGCAGTCCGTGGTCACGGGGCGGGTCCAGCGCCTCGACGATCCGCTCGAACGGCAGATCGCCATGCCCGAGCGCGCCGAGGTCCGCTTCGCGCGCCCTACCGAGCACATCGACGAAACTCGACGCGGGATCGACTCGCGTCCGTAAAACCAAAGTGTTGACGAACATTCCGATCACCGCGTCGAGCGCAGCGTCTCCGCGGCCCGATACCGCGGTTCCGATCACAATGTCGTCCGCATTGCCGAGTCGTCGCAACAACACCGCGAGTGCCGCGTGCGCAACCATGAAGACGCTGGCTTGCCGGTCATGCGCGAGCTGGCGCATCCCCTGATGGAGCTCGGCCGAGATGTCGAACTCGACCATGTCGCCGCTGTAGGACGGATCGCTCGGCCGCGGCCGGTCGGTGGGCAGATCACTCTGATCGGGCCGTCCGGCGAGGGTGCGCATCCAGTAGTTTCGCTGCGCAGACGCGAGGGAATCCGGATCCGATTCGCTGCCGAGCAATTCGAGCTGCCACAGCGTGTAGTCGGCGTACTGAACAGGTAGCGGCGACCATTCGGGCATGTCGCCGGCGGACCGGGCAGCGAACGCGCGAACTACGTCCTGCGCCAACGGTGCGACCGACCAACCATCAGAGGCAATGTGGTGGAGCACGATCACAAGGACATGTTCGTTCGGATCGAGGCGGAACAGCCCGAACCGCAACGGAATCTGGCCGGTGACATCAAATCCGGTCGACGCCAACGCCGCCATTCGGGCTGGCAACTGTTCCGCCGTGATCTCGGTTGTCGCGAGATCGACGGCAGCCGCGTCGAATGGTTCGATCGATTGGAACGGTCCGTCGGCAGACTCCGGATACACCGTCCGCAACGACTCGTGGCGCTCGATCACATCGGCCAGGGCGCCGCCGAGCACCGCTTCGTCGAGGGGACCGGAGAAGCGCACGGCGAACGGCAGATTGTATGCCGCCGACTGAGCCTCGAACCGGTTGAGGAACCAGATACGTTGCTGCGCAGGCGATAGCGGTATTCGATCGGGCCGTTGCCGGACTGCCAATGCGGGGCGTTGCCGACCAGGACCGAGCTCCCCCTCGATCCGAAGAGCAAGCTCGGCCACCGTCGGCGCTTCGAACAGCAGGCGGAGCGGGACCGTCGTACCCAATGCGGCGCCGATGCGGGCAGCCACCCTCGTCGCGATCAACGAGTTGCCGCCGATCACGAAGAAATCGTCGTCGAGTCCGACCCGCGGCAGACCGAGCACCTCCGCAAGGACCTCGGCGACAGTGGTTTCCACAGGAGTACGTGGTGGGCGGTACTGCAGCGCAACATGATCGGGCACGGGTAGTGCCGCCCTGTCGAGCTTGCCTGCCACAGTGACCGGGATCTCGGGGAGCACGACAAACACCGTCGGCACCATGTAGCGCGGCAGCCTGTCAGCGAGTTCGACGCTGAGGAGCGCTGTATCGATGTCGGCACCCGCGCCGGTGACGTACGCGACCAGGCGCGCCTGGCCTGGTCGATCTTCGCGAACCAGCACGATCGCCTGATCGACCGACGGCTGATCGAGTAGCGCAACCTCGATCTCGCCGAGTTCAATTCGCAGTCCGCGCAGCTTGACCTGGAAGTCGGTGCGGCCCAAGTACTCGAGTTCTCCGGACCGATTCCACCGGGTGAGGTCGCCGGTGCGGTACATCCGGGCGCCGGTCGCAAACGGGTTGGCGACGAACCGGTCTGCCGTCAGATCGGCACGCCCCACATACCCGCGCGCCAACTGTTCGCCAGCCAGGTACAGCTCGCCGGCGACTCCTGCCGGAACAGGCTGCAACCGTTCGTCGAGCACGAAAACCTGGGTGTTCCACACCGGCTTGCCGATGGGGATAGTGGATAGACCTGTGCCGACCGGAATCTCGAAGTATGTGGTAGTTACCGCAGCCTCGGTGGGGCCGTAGAAGTTGCCGAGTCGCAGGCCTCGTTCGGTTACCTGGTTGGCCGTGTACGGCGAGATGGCCTCGCCACCCACGTACACCATCGAGAGCGTGTCGGGCAGCTCCAACCCAGGAGTCGTCAGCACCAGATCCAACATCGACGGCACGAACTCCGCGATGGTTACTCGTTCGCGAGCGAGGACGTCGATCACGTACTCGGCGTCGACATGACCATCGGGTCGCAGCACGATCAGTGTGCCGCCGACCCCCAGGACGGCGAAGCATTCCCAGACCGACACATCGAATGTCACGGGCGCCTTGAGCACCACGCGATCGCGAGCAGTGATCGGCAGCTCGATCTGCATCCACCGCAACAGATTGACCACCGCGTGATGGGCGACCTCGACGCCCTTGGGTCGGCCGGTGGATCCCGAGGTGAAGATGACGTAGGCGCTGTTGGAGGAACGCAGCGGACCGAGGCGTTCGGCGTCGGTGACGGGCGCGGACCCGAACGCCGACATGTCCGCCGTGTCGACCTGTATCTCCGCAGCGCACCCGACTGTCACACGCCGATCCCGGCTTGTCGTCAAAACAAGTGTGCAGCCAGCGGATTCGAGCACGTAAGCCGTGCGCTCCGCCGGGTGCTCGGGGTCGATCGGCACATACGCACCGCCGGCCTTGACCACGGCGTACATGCCGATCAGCAACTCGATCGAGCGCGCCATGGCGAGGCCGACGCGCGACTCGGGGCCAACTCCTGCCGATATCAGCAAGCGTGCCAAGCGATTCGATCGCGCATCCAGTTCGCCGTAGGTAACCGAGAGTCCCTCGAACACGACGGCGATCGCATCCGGCGTCCGGGCGACCTGGCTCTCGAACAAGTCGACAAGCGTCTCGTCCGGCAGCTCGACCGCGGTTGCGTTTCGCGCAGTCAGCACCAGTTCGCGTTCCATCGGATGCAGAATCTCGATATCACCAACGGGCGCTGCGGAATCCGCCACAACGGATTCGAGAACCTGTTGGAAGCGCGCGCCGAAGGTCGTGACCGTCGCCTCGTCGAAAAGATCGGCGGCATAGGTGAACTTCGCGTCGAGACCCGCAGCAGCACCGGTCGCCGACACATGCTCCACAAGAGTGAGGTGCAGGTCGAACTTGGCGAATCCCGTATCGATCTCCTCGGCGCGGGCAGTCAGACCCGGCAGCTCGAGAGGAGCCTCGCCGATGTTCTGGAACGCCAGCATGACTTGGAACAGTGGATGCCGCGCCGTCGACCGCGGCGGATTGAGTTCCTCCACCAACCGCTCGAAAGGTATGTCCGCGTGGGCGAATGCTCCGAGCGCCACATCCCGGCAGTCTGCGATCAGCTGTCCGAACGATCGACTCGGATCTACTGCTGTCCGCAACACGAGGGTGTTCACGAACATGCCGACGAGGTCGTCGAGTTCCCGTGCGCCGCGGCCGGCAATCGGTGTGCCTATTGCGATGTCCCTACCCGCGCCGAGGCGATTCAGCAGTAAGGCGAATGCAGCCTGGACAGCCATGAAGAGGGTCGAGTCATGTTTCTGGGCAATGTTTTTCAGGTCCGCGTGCAATCCCGCATCGATGGAGAAGTCGATGCTGCGCCCACGATAGGTCGGGTTCGGTGGCCTCGACCGATCGAACGGCAACTCGATCTGATCGGGAAGTCCCGACAACGTCGTCGTCCAGTAGTCGATCTGCGCGCGGGCAACGGAATCGACCGCGTCGTCTGAACTGAGCAGATCTCGTTGCCACAGCGTGTAATCCGCGTACTGCACCGGCAATGGCGACCAGGCCGGATCGAGGCCGTGTGCTCGGGCTGCGTACGCGACCATCACGTCCTTTGCCAACGGCAGCATCGACCAGCCGTCGGCGGAGACGTGGTGAACCACGATCGCCAGCACATACTCTGCGGGGCTCAACGCGAACAGCTTGGCCCGCACGGGTAGTTCCCGCGCTAGATCGAATCCTCGGGCCGCGAAAGTCGTCAACACGACACCCAGCTCGGACTCGTCGCACGTGCCCGCGTCGATGTCCATCGCGACCGAATCCGCGGGCTCGACTACCTGGCTGGGTCCGACGTCCGAGTCGGGATAGCGAGTTCGCAACGTCTCGTGGCGATCGATGACGTCGCGAAGTGCGCGCCGCAGCGCATCGGTGTCAAGGTCGCCACTCAACCGCACTGCGATGGGGATATTCGTTGCGCCAGAGTCGGTGTCGAGCCGGTTCAGGAACCACAAGCGTTGCTGGGCCGGAGATAGGGGCACAAATGCCGGCCGCGGCCTCGCGATGAGCGCCGGGCGGCGCAGCGAGCCGGATCCGGTCGCCGGCAACCGTCCGGCGAGTCCCGCGACCGTCGGTGCGTCGAACACGTCGCGCACCGAGATGTCCACGCCCAACGCCGCGGACGCCCGTGCCGCAAGCTGGGTCGCCGAAAGCGAGTTGCCGCCGAGTTCGAAGAAATTGTCGTCGATCCCGACGCGCGCCGCCCCCGAAACTTCCGAGAACGTTGCCGCGAGCGTCTCCTCGACCATCGTTCGCGGCGCGCGGAACGATGCTTCGGCCACAAAGTTCGGC
>JBBSKP010000163.1:0-11604 GCA_038256175.1 Mycobacteriales bacterium | reverse complement strand
GCGAGCAGCGATTCGCGAAGACTCGCGGTCGCGAACGGGTCGGTCAGGTTGTCGATGCCGACTCTTCGGGCTCGAGTGCGGGCTCGGGTTCCGGCTGTTCGACAACCGCTTCCTCGACAACCGCTTGCTCGACTACCGCGCGACGGATCCGATCTTCGGGAACGAACTCGACGGAGCCGTCGTCGTAGGCCTCGTAGGCGGGCGACCCTGCGCCCGTCGGCAACTCGGTGTCGGAGTGTGCGCCGCAGCCGTACTGTGCATGCACGACGCGCCCGTCAGCAGCCATCTCGTTGCCACACACGCCGAATGCCGAATGCAGCGAACCGGCCACCGGCAGGTAGAAACCACACAGACCGCATGTCGACGGCGCGGATTTCGCCATCTCCGACTGCGGCCCGAAGTCGCCCTCGAACCAGCGCTGCGCTGCGTCGAGCCGACCTTCGAGACTCAGCACCTTGCGGCGACCGAGACCGATGTCGAGTGCGACGTCGTCCACCTCAGGATCACCGGTGGCGGCATATCCCGGCACAAGTCGAGGATCCTGAGCCGGCGGTGCGAGCAGATCGCCAGGAGCGAGGTCGCCAGGGAGGATGCGTTGTTCCCACGGAACCCATTGCGGTGCGATCAGCGCATCCGGGCCCGGCAGCAGTACCGATTCGCACACGGTTGCGTGGTCGGAGTCGGGGTCCGCCGCGACGACGACGGCCCACTGCCAACCGCGATAGCCCGCTAGCGTGGCCTCCCAGCGGTGTGTTGCCGCGCACTCGTCCTCGGCTGACACACCCAGGTACTCGCCTACGCCTTCCGCATCGAGTTCGGCACGGGCCAGCTCGACTGCGGTCGCCAGAATCTCGCGTACGCCGGACACTTGGGAAGAAGAAGCAACACTCACAGTCCTATTTTGCCGCATCACAGCAACCCCGACGTCCAGCGGGCTGCAATGCTGGGTCGATGCGCCCGATTCGCGTCGCGACTGCGGTCGTCACAACCGCGGTGATCGCTGCCGGATGTGGCTCTCCCACGACCTCCGAGCAGGAGGCCGACGCCCCGCGGTTGCACGTCGACATCGTCGATGTGCGGCCCCACGACGAGACAGCATTCACCGAGGGCCTCGACATTTCCGGTGGTGAGTTGTTCGAAAGCACCGGAAAGACCGGGACGTCGGACGTCCGTGTCGCCGACCTCGCGACCGGCACCGAACGACTCCGGGTTCGGATTCCCGCACGGTTCTTCGGCGAGGGCATCGCGGTAACGAAGACCGCGATCTGGCAGCTGACCTGGCGGGATGGCATTGCGATCGAGCGAGATCCACGGACTCTCGTCGAACGCCGACGTGTCGGCTACGAGGGCGAAGGTTGGGGGTTGTGCGCGTTCCGCGAACGGCTGGTCATGAGCGATGGGTCCGACACGCTCACCTTTCGCGACCCGATCACCTTCGCTCGAACCGGCGCAATCGCCGTCTCCGGCTACGAGGGTGCGAAGCTCAACGAACTCGAATGCGCAGAGGACGGCACGGTGTACGCCAACACCTGGCCGAGTGACACCATCCTGCACATAGACCCGGAATCGGGACGGGTACGCGCGGAGATCGACGCGTCCGGTCTGCTCGATCGCCCCGACATCAGCGACGACGCGCGCGGCGCCGCCCAAGTTCTCAACGGAATCGCGCAGGTGCCCGGCACCGATCGGTTTCTGCTCACCGGCAAGTATTGGCCGGCAATCTTCGAAGTTCGGTTCGTCCGGTGACCGCCGTGTGGTTGTTTGTCGCTCGGGTAGGACAGAATTGAGGGGTGAACGATCGACGCGAGCCACACGACCCCGCCGGGGGTTGGCCTAGCGCCGCTTCTCAGCACCCTGGGTACGACAACTACCCACCGCGCCACGTTCCGACGCGCAGGCAGCCGTTGCCGCCGCTGCACCCCGTGAATGGTCCACGAACGCCACCCGACGACGAGGGCCGCACCGAGCCGCCGGTCGACCGGGGTCGTATGCCGCGCAAGCTCACGGTTACTCGCGTTGCCGCAATGCGCGGCCGCGAGTTGACGGGTCGCGGCATCGCCAGTTTTCAGCGTGCGGCGAAGGCAGACGGTGCGGAGAAGTCGGGCCTCACTGCGTTGACGTATGCGGTGATGGCGAACTTCGCGACCGACGCCGCGATCGCAATCGCACTGGCCAATACGCTGTTCTTCTCGGCAGCGACCGGCGAGAGCAAGACCAAGGTCGCGCTGTACCTGCTCATCACCATCGCGCCGTTCGCATTGATCGCACCGCTGATCGGACCGATGCTCGATCGCCTGCAACACGGTCGCCGGGTTGCCCTTGCAACGTCGTTCGCGTTGCGCGCCGGGCTGGCCATGGTGCTCGTGTTCAACTTCGATACCTGGGTCCTGTACCCCGCAGCGCTGTGCATCCTCGCGCTGAGCAAGTCGTTCGCCGTACTCAAGAGCGCGGTCACTCCTCGCGTGCTTCCACCCGAAATCGATCTCGTCCGAGTCAATTCGCGACTGACCGTGTTCGGGCTCCTCGGCGGCACGATCGGCGCCGGCGCCGTTGCGGCGCTCGTCGCATGGTTCACCAAGGTCGCGTGGGGTGACGGTTCCATCGGCGTGCTGTGGTTTGCCGCCTTGCTGAGCAGTGCGGGCGCCTACCTTTGCCTGCGAATCCCCTCATGGGTCGAGGTCACCGAGGGCGAGGTCCCCGCGACGCTGACCTATCACGGCGACGAGGCACATACCGGCCCGCTGGAGCCGGGGGGCTCGGAGGCAGTCAAGCCGAGCAAGCGCAGGCAGCCGCTCGGCCGGTCCGTCGTGACCGGACTGTGGGGCAACAGCACCATCCGGGTGCTCACCGGATTCCTGACGCTGTACATCGCGTTCGTAGCCAAGTCGCGTACCGAGCACGAGGCCTTGGAGCAGGCTGCGATGCTCGGTTTTGTCGGTGTCGCCGCCGCGCTGGGCAACTTCGCAGGCAATGCAACTGGAGCGCGGCTCTCGCTCGGCCGTCCCTCGTTGCTCGTGCTGCGTTGCACGATCGCCGTCACAGCAATCACGGTTATCGCAGCGTTCGCGGACAGTTTGTTGGTTGCGGCCTTGGCTGCCTTGATCGCTTCCGGGGCAAGCGCACTCGCGAAGGTATCGCTCGACGCGTCGATTCAGGACGACCTTCCTGCCGAGTCGATCGCGTCCGGTTTCGGCCGGTCGGAGACGGCGCTACAGCTCAGCTGGGTCATCGGCGGCGCATTCGGCGTGCTGTTGCCGACGGAGTACTGGATCGGGTTCTCCGTCATCGCGGTCGTACTCATCCTCGGCCTGATCCAAACGACGTTGAGCTATCGAGGCCACTCGTTGCTGCCCGGCCTCGGCGGCAACCGACCCGTACATGCGAAACAAGAAGTCGCGGCATCCTCGTTGAGGACTGCCGGTACCCACCCGTCGACAGGACATCCGCGCCAGTGAAGTTGCAGCCCAAGATGATCCGCATTGTCGCTCTGCTCGGAACCCTCGTGCTCGTCGCCGCCATCGGCATGGTGGCCGTCGTCGTCTTCGCCTTGCACGGTGCGGAGAAGCCACAACCGGAGATCCAGGCATACGCACATGGCAAGACGGTCACAGTGCATCCGTACCGGTATTGCACAGTCACTCTCGAGGACTGCACCGAAGGTGACGTCGCCGCACTCGACGTGCCGATCGGCTATCCGCTGCAGATCTCGCTGCCGACAGCGATTTCAAGCGCGCCCTGGCGACTCGTTGCGGTGTACCAACTTCCCGACGGAGAACTGCTGCAAACGGATCGCTACTACGCCAAGGACGAGGTCGCCGCCGTCACTGTGCAGTCCGACGCAAACCCCAACTTGCAGCTCAACGGCATCGAGATCCAGTTGCCGTCCGCGGTGGTCGACGAGACGGGATTGCCACGGGCACACGCCATCTGGGCGATCAAGACGGCGTAGCGACCCCGGTCCATCGGTTTGCGATCAACTTGAAGCTCGGAGTGTCGTCGAGGGACACGCTCGCCTCGTAGGTGCGTTCGTAACCGGTGTGCTCGAAACGCCATTCACCGTCGTCGCCACGGACATAGCGGTCGTTGTAGTAGCCGGAACCGAAGATCATCATCCGATACTCGGTGACGATCACGGTGTCGTGAAAGCACCAGATCCCCGTCGCCCTGTCGCCATCGACGTCCAGTTCCGGCATTCCCGCGAAATGCATTGTGGTGATGGCCGATCCGAGGTTGGCGCGCATGAACTCGACGATCGTGTCGCGACCGGTGAACGTCAGCGGCTCACCGAGTGCATGCGTGCCGTAGGACGTCGTCGCGTCCGGGACGAATGTCGACCCGAGCTCGTCCCACAGTTTGAGGTCGACACAACGCATATAGCGATGCTTGAGCCGGCGAATGTTCTCGAGTGCAATCAGGTCCATTGGACGTCCTCTCGGCGGTCGACGGCTACGCAGCCAGCATCCACCAAGAGGACGAACCAATCAAGAACACGTTCTAATTTTCTACGCAGAATCAGGAATCGAGTTCGCGCGCGACGCCGCGCACTACCTCGGAGATTCGCTGTGCGGTTTTGCGGTCCGGATACTTTCCCTTGCGCAGGTCCTGCTGAACCGTCGCCTCGAGCAGCGTGATCATGTCTTCGATCATGCCGTGCAGCTCGTCAGCCGAGTGCTTGCGAACGACCGGCTCCTTACGGGCAGCACTCGCGACGTTTTGCCGCACCGAGGGCGCTGGTTCCAGGACCTTGAGGCTCAGCGCCTGCGGGCCGCGCCGACCTGCGGCCATGCCGAATTCGACGCGCTGGCCCGGCTTGAGCGCCTCGACACCCTCGGGCAGCGCAGACGAACGGACGTAGACGTCCTCACCCTCGTCCTGGGATAGGAAGCCAAAGCCCTTTTCGACGTCGTACCACTTCACCTTGCCGGTTGGCACTGAGCTCACCCGTTCGTTTCTCGTGTCCGTGTCATTCAGGTCGATACATTTCAGGTTCAATGCAAAAGAACGCGCCCCGCAGTTGCGCAGGACGCGAATACGGCAAAAGTCTACCCCTCGTCGCGCACGGCCAGCATCCGGATTTACCGTTGGACCGTGCCCGACCAAACCTCCCCCCGGCCCGCAAACACGCTGCTGTACATCGCGCTCGCACTCTTCGCCGTCGGGGTGGCGGCGATCGCCGCCATATTCGTCACCGCCGCGGTAAGCGACAGCGATCCATCGCTCGTACTGTACCTAACAGCACTGACCGCACCCCTCGGGTTCTGCCTTGCGATAGTGTTCGCGCTGCGCTCAGGTCGCCGGGTGTGAAACCGCTAGATAGGAGCAACCCATGCGGATCTTGCTGAACATCATCTGGCTGATCTTCGGCGGGCTATGGCTTGCGCTCGGATACTTCGTTGCCGGCATCGTGTGCTGCATCCTGATCATCACCATCCCGTTCGGCCTCGCGTCCTTCCGCATCGGCGTCTACGCGCTGTGGCCGTTCGGAAAGACTGTCGTGGAAAAGCCGACTTCCGGCGTTGCTTCCCTGATCGGCAACATCATCTGGTTCGTCATCGCGGGGCTCTGGTTGGCGATCGGCCACCTGGTGACCGCGATCGCGATGGCGATCACCATCATCGGAATCCCGCTCGCGGTCGCGAACGTGAAGATGATTCCGATCTCGCTGATGCCGCTCGGCAAGGACATCGTCGACGTGGACGACGCGCGCATCCCACGCTGAAGCAAGGATTTTCACATCGCGATCGGCCGTAACAACGTGACCGTCGGATCCTGTGATCTTCATCACATTACGAACGGGCCACGGTCCGGCAACGCCTCGTTACCAGAACTGACACGCCGCATCTAGCTGCGAAGAGGCACAATCCCTTGTCGGTTTGGACCGAATTGTGTATGCGCGGGCAGGGGTTACCAAATAGTGATTTTTGCCGCCCAAAGTCGTACCGTCATTCCCGGCCGGAAGTTCGGCCAATGTCCGGCCCGCCGCACCCAGCCTCATCCCGCGGGTACTGGATCCCGACGAGCACACAAAGGGATGAGGGCGGGGGACCCATGTTCCCCAGGAACAACCGGATGGATTCGCGAGGATCCGTCCTTGGGGTGAAGCCGTAAACGCTCCCACCATGAGCGCTGCGGCCGGGCGACCTCTCAACCCGAACCCGACAGCTGACCTCGCAAGTGCGTACGGAGAGGATTTCGAGCAGCCATGAGTGGACGTCACCGCAAACCAACGACCAAGGGCCGTACGGTCGCCAAGGTCGCAGTCACCGGCGCAATCATGGGAACAGCGGGTGTGGCCTTTGCAGGCACCGCCAACGCGGCCCCTGATTCCGACTGGGACAAGCTCGCTTCCTGTGAAGCAGGCGGCAACTGGGGCATCAACACAGGAAACGGCTACCACGGCGGTCTCCAGTTCTCGCCGAGCACCTGGCAGTCGAACGGCGGCGGCCAGTACGCAACGACCGCCGCAGGAGCCACCCGTGAGCAGCAGATCGCTGTTGCAGAGAAGGTGCTCGCAACACAGGGCTGGGGCGCATGGCCGTCCTGCTCCTCCTCCCTAGGCCTGAGCAGCGGCCCGTCCGCACGCACAGCGCCTGCCCCGAGCGCACCGAAGTGGAACCCGGCGCCGTCGCTCCCGAGCACCGCAGCGGCCGACACCGCCAACGTTGTGTTCGAGGGAATCGACAACTCCATCAAGGCTGTCGAGGCCAACGGAACGCAGATTCCGTCGCAGGTGCTCGACGTCTACAAGTTCGCCAAGACTTCGGGCGCCAACCTGAACCTCGACCCGGCGATCGTGAACTTCTACCAGGCAAACAAGGGACTTCTTCCCCAGTAGCCACCGACCTACGAAAAGGGGCCCGCATCGTCACCGATGCGGGCCCCTTTTGCGTGCTGGGTACTAGCGGTTGATCACCGTATGGGGATGGATGTACGGAAGTTCCTCCGCCGGAACGGGAAACTCGACATGCTCGCCAAAGGGCGACAGACCGCCGGATCGTGAGGACGACAGCTCGGTGACGGCAACATCTCCGTCTTCCGTCTGGGGCCACCCTGGGTCGACGTAGGACTTCTTCGTTTTGTTAGCCACCCGGTCATTTTGACACCGACCATCAGCTGCGTACAGCCCAGGTCTCTACTCTTGATAGACGATGACCACGACCGACCGTACCGACAGCAACTCCGACACCGAAAGCCTTGCCCTGTGGCTGGGGTCGCGGCCGGATGACAAGTTGATCGAATTGCTGCGCCTCCGGCCGGATCTCACCGTTCCGCTGCCCGGTTCGATGGGGGTGTTGGCCAACCGCGCGCAGCAACGAGCGTCGGTCATGCGTGCCGCTGACGAGCTGAACACCTTGGCGCTTGCCGTCATCGAAGCGCTCGCGTTGGCGGGCGCGCACAGCACACCAGTACGCCGCGAGGACATCGACGAACTGCTCGCGGGGCGCGCCCCGGCGAAGGCGATCGCGGCTGCAGTCGACCAACTGCGGTCCAGAGCGCTCCTCTGGGGCATCAAGAGCGTGCACCTGCTGCCTGTGGCCGTCGACGCCGTTCCGTGGCCCGTCGGGCGTTCCCTGGAGCCCGCCGATGCCCTCTCGGAGACCGCGATAGCCGTGGCCCTTCGCGAGACCAGCCCAGCCGAGCGGGCGTTGCTCGATCGACTGGCGACAACTGCGCCGATCGGCCGCACGAAAGACGCGGCGCCTGGCACGCCGAGTGATCGACCTGTGCAGCGCCTGCTCGCGTCGCGGTTACTCCTCTGGGTCGACGAGCAAACCGTCGAGTTGCCCCACGAAGTCGGCCAAGTGCTGCGCGGTGAGCCGATCACCGATCCCACCGCGCTTGTCCCGCCGCCGATGCGCACAACCAAACACAAACTTGCCGAGGTCAACGGTGTTGCGGCAGGCGAGGCGCTCGAACTGCTTCGCCATTGCGGCAACGTCCTCGAGGCACTCGGCGACTCCCCCGCCCCCGCGCTCCGGGCAGGCGGGATGGGCGTGCGGGAGCTACGCAAGATCGCCAAACGGATCGACGTCGACGAAGAGCGGGTGCCGCTGCTCGTGGAGCTTCTTGCCGCGGCCGGGCTTATCGCCGGTGGGCGGCCGGATCCGCTGCCACTCGTCGATTCCGCCGATGAATGGTGGGCACCGACACCTGCCGCCGATGTCTGGCTCGAATCGACGCCGGCACACCGCTGGACATCGCTGGTCACGGCGTGGCTCGAGCTGCCGCGACAGCCGTGGCTGATCGGCCTACGAGACGCGAACGACAAGCCGATCGCCGCATTGTCCGACGAAGTACGCAGCGCTGTCGCGCCGCGCGACCGGCGCCTGGTGCTGTCGCTGATCGCCGAATTGGGCACGGGTGAAGCGGTGTCGGCCAACGACGTCGCCCGGGCGCTTGCGTGGCGACGGCCTCGCTGGGCACATCGGTTCAATCTCGGCGCCGTGGCGCGAACCTTGGCCGAGGCAGCCGCACTCGCCGTGATAGGCCGCGACGCGCTCAGCTCACCGGGGCGGGCATTGCTGCACGGCGGCGACGCCGAAGCTCAGATGGACGCGGCGCTGCCGGCACCGGTGGACTACGTCTTGGTGCAGGCCGACCTCACCGTCGTCGCACCAGGACCGCTCGCACCCGAACTGCACAGCCGTATCTCGCTCGTCGCCGACGTCGAGTCGGCCGGCGGAGCAACGGTCTACCGGATCGGCGAGGCAAGCGTGCGACGCGCGCTCGACGCCGGAATGACCGCATCGGAGCTTCATTCGCTGTTTGCGAGCAGCTCGAAGACACCGATCCCGCAATCGCTGACGTACCTCATCGACGACGTTGCGCGGCGCCACGGCCAGTTACGCGTCGGTGTCGCCGAAGCCTTCATCCGCTGTGACGACCCGGCTCTGCTGGCGCAGGTCCTCGGCTCGCCTGTGGCCGAGCAACTCGCGCTGCGGGCCCTTGCCCCGACGGTCGCGATCTCACAAGCACCTCTCGGCGACGTGTTGACGGCATTACGTAGCGCGGGGTTTGCGCCCGCCGGTGAAGACTCGGCGGGGGTCATCGTCGACCTGCGCCCACTCGGCTCCAGGATCACCGGCCGCAGGCTGCGCCCCGCGTTGCGGATGCCGACCGCACCGAGTGACGAGCAGCTGGAGAATCTGGTCCGCGAACTTCGCGCCGGTGAGCGCGCCGCAAACGTGAACCCCAGCAACAGCATTCGCGCGGACGGCACGCGCGCGAGCGGTGCGGCAACGATCGCGCTGCTGCAACTGGCTGTCCGCGTTAGTCGCAGCGTGAGCATCGGCTACGTCGACGCACAAGGGATCGCGACGCAACGGATCGTCGAACCCGTGAAGGTGGGCGGCGGTCAGTTGGATGCGTTCGACCCCGCAACCGGGGCCGTCCGACATTTCACGCTCCACCGAATTTCTTCTGTGGCCCTGGTGGACTAAAAGGCGGGCGGTCGATTAGGCGGGCGCGCTCAGGCAATAGGTGAGCTTGGGCTCGGGGAACGTCAGGTACTGAACGTCGTCCTCGGCACAGAGGGTTTCGTCCTCCTGGCCGTCGATCCGCTTGCTGACCTTCACCTTTGCGTTCGGGTCCCCGCAGTCGATCGGGCTGAAGGTGTTGGTGCTCTCAGTGGCGTAGCACTTGCCTTCTTTGAGGTTCTCGTAGAGGCACAGGTACGCGACGGTGTCGCTGCCTGAGGTCTCGGTGTAGGTGGTGTAGCCCGGCGACGGGCAGTCGGTCTTCGTCGCGTTGGTCGACGCGATCTTGTACACGGCCTCGTCGGCCGAACAGTCGACCGGCTCGGTGTCCGCATCGGTGGCGGAGGCCTTGTTGATCTTGATACAACTACCGACTTCAGCTTTCGCAGTGTCCGACTTCGTCGAGCAGCCCACCGCGAAGAACAACGCGACCGCTACCAGGGAGACGATCGCAACCATCAGCCGCCGCAGCTGCCCGGGTGCCTGACTTGCCACTTGTAGGCCTTTCTCGAAGTGGGACCAATGCCGTAAAACGGCTTCGCGCAGAATAGCGTGATCTTGCCCGGATTCGCAGGACAAGCGGTTCGCTACGCTCCCCGTGAGTCTTTTTGGCGTGCGGGCCCTCCTAAAAGACTGGTTCTCACGAGCAAGCAGATAGGGCGGAAGATGTTGTTCTGCCCGCTTGCAGAACCGTAAGAGAACGGACCCGATCGTGACCACTGATTCAACGAAGACTCAGGCCAGCGAGATCGAGACCGACGGAGGGCCCGTCCATCGCACCCGCGTGCTGATCATCGGCACAGGCTTTTCGGGTATGGGGATGGCGATCCAACTCGAGCAGCAAGGCTCGTACGATTTCATCGTCGTCGAGAAGGCCGCCGAGTACGGCGGGACATGGCGCGAAAATACCTACCCGGGCTGCGCATGCGACGTCCCGTCACATATGTACTCGTTCTCCTTCGAGCCGAACCCCAACTGGTCCAAGATGTGGTCGGGGCAGCCGGAGATCCTCGACTACCTCAAAGATCTTGCCGCCAAGTACAAGTTGTACGACAAGACCCATTTCGGGAAGGCCGTCCACGGTGGCTTCTGGGACGAATCGACGCAGCGCTGGCATATTCACACCGAAGAGGGCGACGAGTATATTGCCCAGTTCCTGGTATCCGGCGTCGGCGCCCTACACGTACCCAACTTCCCGAACATCAAAGGCTTGGAATCCTTCTCCGGCACTACCTTTCATTCAGCGCAGTGGAATCACGATTACGACCTTTCAGGCAAGAAGGTTGCCGTCATCGGAACCGGCGCAAGCGCAATCCAGTTCGTTCCGGAGATCATCGACGAGGTCGCCGAAATGCACCTCTACCAACGAACCCCCGCATGGGTTGTCCCGCGCAAGAACTTCACGATCCCCAAGGCCGCCCGCAAGGTGTTCAGAGCGCTGCCGTTCACGCGTCGGGTCGTCAGAGATGGCGTCTACTGGTCGTCGGAGGCGCTCGCGCTCGGACTCAACGGCCATTCGAACCTGATGAAACCGATCGAGAAGTTCGCGCGCGGGAACATCGAGCGGTCCATTTCCGATCCGGAGCTTGCCGCAAAGCTCACCCCGGACTACCGAATCGGCTGCAAACGCATACTCGGCTCCAACGAGTACTACCCCGCGTTGGCAAAGCCGAATGCCACCGTGATCACCGACGGCATCGCCGAGGTGAAAGTGCACAGCATCGTCTCCTCCGACGGTAAGGAGCGCCCGGTCGATGCCATCATCTTCGCGACCGGTTTCCATGTCACCGACGGTTTCGACAGCGTGGCCATCGCCGGCATCGGCGGCAAGAATCTGGTGGAGCAATGGAACGAACGCGGCATCCAGACTCACCTCGGCATCACGGTGGCGGGTTTCCCGAACGCCTTCTTCCTCCTCGGCCCCAACACAGGGCTCGGCCACAACTCGGTGGTGTTCATGATCGAACAACAGATCAAGTACGTGCTGGAGGCCATGGCGCTTGCCGACGACAATGGCGTCGAGGCCATCGCGGTGCGTCAGGCGGCGCAAGACGATTTCAACGCCGATATTCAGAGCAAGCTCAGCAACGGCGTCTGGAGCACCGGCGGATGTGTGAGTTGGTACCTC
>JBBSKP010000162.1:0-11649 GCA_038256175.1 Mycobacteriales bacterium | reverse complement strand
GTCCTGATGAACGCCGGCAATGTCGCGCGACGCCGTGGCGGGATCAAGGCCGATCGCGCTGAGCGCATCCGCCGGCATGGTGCACGGATCCCATAGCGCGGCGTCCCTGGGTGTCGGTTCGGCTGAGGGCTTGGCCTCGCCAGGAGTGCTCGTGGTGCACCCCGCCAACATCAATACTGCTGCTGCGGCGACTACCGCTTGCTGTCCAATTCGCACCCTCACAAGCTAGTAGACGCGCCGCCGACCCTTTTGGTTCCACCAACCGTCACAACTGTCCAAAGAAACAATTGGCAATAACGCGGCTATCGTCGATTCCACTATGGATGGATTTCTTCTCGCGCGGGCCGATCGGGTTCTGCGCACGACGGGCGTACGCGAGCGGTTCGTTGCTGCACAGGATGCCTCGGTTGCGCTGCGCGAGGGACGATTCCCGATCGTGGTCGGCGCATTACCGTTCGATCCGCGGCGACCGGCAGCATTGCAAGCCCCCGAATCGGTTGTGGTCGGACCGGGACCGTTCCGTCCGTCGGAGCAGCTCGCTGGTCTGCCGGCGGCTCGCGTGGTCCGCGAAATCCCAAGCCGCAGTGAACATGTCGCACGGGTGACGCGGCTCGTCAAATTACTCGGCGCTGGCGAGCTCCGTAAGGTCGTCGCCGCGCGATCGGTGGTCCTCGAGGCGGACGCACCGATCGATCCCGAACTGCTTGTCGCGCATCTTGTTCAACGCCATCCCAGTTCGAACGGCTTCGCCGTCGATGTGAGCGACGAGGGCGCTGTTCTCGTCGGATCGAGTCCCGAAGTGCTCGTGAGCCGGCACGGTTCGGCGCTCTCGTTGCGTCCACTCGCCGGCACCGCGCCGCGCCGCGCGGATCCCGCCGCCGATCGTGCCGAAGCGCAGGCATTGCTGGCGTCGGCAAAGAATCGCGAGGAGCACTCCTACGTCATCGAATGGATCCGTTCACAGCTGACCGGCGTTTGCAGCGAACTCACCGTTCCCGACGGTCCCGTGCTGATCAGCACGCCTGAGGTGTGGCACCTTGCGACACCGATCTCCGGTGTCCTGCGCGATCCCTCGACCACCGCACTGGACCTCACGGTGTTGCTGCATCCGACGCCCGCAGTCTGTGGAACGCCGACGGACCTGGCGCTGGCGACGATCGCCGAAACCGAGGAAGACCGCGGCTTCTATGGCGGTGCGGTCGGCTGGTGCGACGGCGACGGCGACGGCGACTGGGTAGTGGCGATCCGGTGCGCCGAGATCGCTGCGGACGGCCGGACGGCCAAGGCGTACGCGGGCGGCGGCATCGTCGCCGCGTCGGACCCCGAAGCCGAACTGGACGAGACAAGCACGAAGCTCCGCACCCTGCTCAGCGCTCTGGGCGTGCCGAGCTGATACCTTGACCGGAGCAGTCAGGTGTCACGACGTATGGGAGAGCCGAGATGAAGTTCCTTGCCCCGGGCGCGGTCAGTGCCGTCATCGGTGCCCTTCTCGGCGTCGGTGTGGTCTTCGGCATCACCGCGGCGGCAGCGGACAACACCAGGCCCGATATCGATCGCAGCGGCAACGCGGACTCCTCGCTGCTGAACCAGGTTGAGTACGGCAGCCGCTGAGGCAGCCGGCCCGGAAGATCCGTCAACAGCACCGCTGAGCAGGCGGTGGCTGTTTGCTGCTGCCGTTGTCTCGTTCGTGCTGGCGTTCTTGCAGCAGCCCGGCAAGATCGTCGCCGATACCAAGTACGACCTCACGCAGAATCCGCTTGGGTTCCTCGCGCGCGCCTCACATCAGTGGAGTAGCGAAGCGCCGTTGGGCCAGGTCCAGAACCAGGCCTACGGCTATTTCTTTCCGCACGGACCGTTCTTCTCGCTCGGTCAGATCGCCGGAATCCCGCCGTGGATAACTCAGCGTTTCTGGTGGGCGCTGCTGATCCTGGCCGGCTTCTGGGGAATCATCCGGTTGGCCGAGGCATTGGGCATCGGCAGCCGCGGCTCGCGCATCATCGCTGCTGTCGCGTTCGCACTATCGCCGCGGGTACTCACCACGCTCGGCTCGATTTCCTCCGAAGCGCTCCCCGTGATGCTGGCGCCGTGGGTCTTGCTGGCGGTCGCGGTGGTCAGCACCGAATCGGGACGCGCGCTGCGGCAGCGCACGCTCGCGCAGCTGGCGGCGCAGTCGGCATCGGCCGTTGCGCTGATGGGCGCGGTGAACGCCGTTGCGACCGTCGCTGCGTTCCTCGTCGCGTTGATCTGGTGGGCATCGCTACGCCCGAATCGACGCTGGTGGACGTTCACTGCGTGGTGGATCCCCTGCATGATGCTCGCGACGCTGTGGTGGATCGTTCCGCTGTTGCTGCTCGGGCGCGTCAGTCCTCCGTTCCTCGATTACATCGAATCCGCCGGCGTGACGACCCAGTGGACGTCGTTGACCGAGGTGCTGCGCGGGACGGACAGCTGGGCGCCGTTCGTGTCGCCGGAGCGGATAGCCGGTGCGGTGTTGGTGACGCAACCGATCGCCGTGCTGGCCACCGGCGTCGTCGCGGCAGCCGGATTGGCCGGACTGGCAATGCGATCGATGCCGGCGAAGGGTCGGCTTGTGCTGATTCTGTCCGTCGGGCTTGCCGGTCTGACGGTCGGATATGTGGGCGAGCTCGGATCGCCGTTCGCCGAGTCGGTCCGGGTGTTCCTCGATTCGGGCGGCGCGCCCCTGCGCAATGTGCACAAGCTGGAACCACTCATCCGACTGCCTCTTGTCCTCGGACTTGCGCATCTGCTGGCCCGCGTTCCTCTGCCGGCGTCGGTGCCGCTGCGACGCTGGCGTAGCGCGTTCGCGCATCCGGAGCGCGATCCGATGGTTGCCCTGACGAGCCTGATTCTTGTTGCGCTGACCCTGGCAACGGCACTGGCATGGACGGGAAAGCTCGCGCCTCGCGGCGAGTACTCGGCGGTGCCGCAGTACTGGCACGACGCAGCCGAGTGGCTCGAAGCCAACGCAGGCAGCGGCTCCGATGCGCAACGGGCACTGGTAATCCCGGGCGCTCCCCTGGCAAGCCAGATCTGGGGATTGACTCGAGACGAGCCGCTGCAAGCGTTGGCGAGCACGCCGTGGGCGGTGCGCGACGCGGTGCCGCTCATCCCACCCGGGGCGATCCGCGCGATGGATTCGGTGCAGCGACTCATCGCCGATGGGCAGCCGTCGACCGGCTTGGCGGCGACGCTGCTCGGGCAAGGGATCGGCTACCTCGTTCTGCGCAACGACCTTGATCCGGAAACTTCGCGTTCGACGCGACCCATGCTTGTGCACCAAAGCATCGATGGTTCGCCGGGTATGACGAAGGTCGCGGAGTTCGGCGGTCCGGTCGGGCCAGGGCACGCCGAAGGCCTTGTCGCCGACGGAGATCTGCTGCCCGACTATCCGGCGATTCAGATCTATCGCGTATCGGCACCGGGAGCGCCGCCGAGCGCCGGGCCGTTCGTGGTCGACCTGAACAACGTGCCGGTGGTGCAGGGCGGACCGGAATCGCTGCAGCACCGCAACGAGATCAGCGGTCACGCAACAGGTCCTGTATTGCTGGCCAGCGATGCCGCTCAGGCTGGGCTGCCGATCCACGACGTCGCCGTGACGGACACCCCGACGGATCGGGAGACAGATTTCGGGCAGGTCGACAATCACAGCTCGGCGCTTCGCGCACCGGGCGATCCGCGCCGGACCCGTAACGTGGTGTCCGACTACCCGGTGGACGGTGCCGCTCTGGTCCGTGCGGAATGGAGTGGCGCGAGGATCTCGGTGTCGAGCTCTGCATCGGATGCGACTCAGCTCGGCGGTGCGGCGCCAGGCAGTGGACCTGCCGCCACGGTCGATGATGATCCGGCAACGAGCTGGGTGAGCAGCGGACTGGAAAGCGCTCTCGGACAATGGCTTCAGGTCGATCTCGACAAACCGATCAAGGGCGGGCTGCTGCATCTGACGACGAGCCCGGCCGCGATCGGCGCGCCCGTGAAGTGGATCGAGATTTCCACACCGAACGGTAGTGCCGCTGCCCGAGTCGACAAACCGGGTAAGCCCCTGACCGTTGCCCTGCCACCTGGCCCGACCCCATGGGTGCGAATCACCGCGACACGAACCGAGGATGGTTCCGCCGGAAGCCAATTCGGTATCAGCGACGTTTCTGTCGAAGACTTCTCGAATCCTGAAGCGCCTGTGTCCGTGGATATTCGGCACCGGACGGTATTGCCGTCGACACCTCCTGGCGCCACAGTGTCCGAATGGGACCTTAGCCAGGAACTTCCAGGACGTCCGGGATGCGCCGAGAGCCCCGACCGGGTGCGGTGCAGTAAGGGCCTAGCGCTTGCCCCCGAGGAACTCTCCGCGTTCGAACGCACCCTGTCGGTCCCGGCGAACACTGCGGTCGTGCCCAGCCTGATGGTCCGAGCTCGGCAAGGGCCGGCGCTGGAATCCCTTCTCACCGAACCGAACCGCGCAGTGGCCCGCGGCGACGGCGATATCGGTGACATCCGCGGCTCCGCGTTCGCCGCGACCGACGGCGACCCGCGCACGTCATGGACGGCGCCGGAAACCACCGTTCGTGCAATCGACGGACCGAAGCCGACGTTGACCATCGAACTGCCTGCCCCGGTTCTGGTCACAGGTGTCGACATCAGCCCCAGTCTCGGCGACTTGCCCGCTGCCCCGACCTCGGTGTCGGTCAACCTCGGCAACGGTCCGCAAGTTCGCGATGTGCCATCCGAGGGCAGCCCGACGCGGATCGACCTGGAGCCCTACTTTACCGACCGTATCGAATTGAGCCTTGTCACCTGGAAGGAAATTCTCGACAAGACCTCGCTCGGCTTTGCGGTTGCGCAGCCGCCTGGGCTGGCGGAAGTCACGGTATTGGGTGCGGACCACCGGCCCATCGCAAGTCCGGCGGTCGATCCGCAGCGGTCGATCACTATCGACTGTGCCCATGGACCGGTGATTTCGATTGCGGCGCAACGCATTCAGACGTCAGTGACTGCCACCGTCGAACAGCTGCGCTCGAGCGCGCAGGTGCCTGCCGAGCTTTGCGTGGGTCCTGACCCAGTCGCCCTGCCGCAGGGATCCCAAGACGTCGTTGTCGACCCGGGCGAGTTGTTCTTCACCGACGGGCTTCGACTCGTTGCCGGGTCGTCGCCGCCCCCGCCGCCAACGCAACAGCTGACAACCACCGCGTGGACCGAAAACCACCGGGAGATTGCTCTCGATGGTTCCGACCGCGACCGGCTAGTTATCGTTCCGCAAAGCAACAACATCGGCTGGGAGGCAACGAGTTCCGACGGGCGGCTGCTGGCGCCTGTGGTGGTGAACGGTTGGGAACAGGGCTGGATTGTGCCGGCCGGCACGTCAGGTCCGGTGACGCTGACCTTTCCAACCGACCGCTGGTATCGACTAGGCATCTTCGGCGGCCTGCTGCTGTTGCTCCCACTGCTGGCTATCGCCTTCATACCGCGCAAGCGAATTCGCGATCCCGGAGCGGCGCCGCGGACCTGGCGAAGTGGAGTTGCGAGCTTCGTGGGTCTGCTCGCGTTGACGCTGATCATCGCCGGACCGGCGGGACCGATCCTGACGCTCGGCTTGGCGGCTGTTTCGGCAGCAATCGCCTGGCGCGCGAGCGTTGCCAAGGCTCTGCGGATATTGGTCGGAATCGCTGGTGTCGGCGCGGTCGCGTCCGCGGCTCTACTGTCGAAAGGTCCCTGGCGATCCCCCGACGGCTACATCGGGCATTCGCTGTGGGTTCAGCTTCCAGTCCTGATCGCGGTAATCGCGGTGGGACTCTCTGCACTCCCCATAGTGTGGCCGGAATTCGGTCCGCCGATGCTGCGCCGACTCTCCCAGCGCCGCACCGCCCGGCGGACCGGCTCCTCGACGAGCGAATAGCTCGCCGACGCGATCGGCAATGTCAACGCGACGGTGAGCACGAGAACGACGACGAAGTTGCCGTTGAAGGGGATCACTCCGAAGATCGGGAACACCACCGACAGCACCGCAAGGTGCCAGATGAAGATCCCGTAGGACCACCGTCCGATCATCAAGACCAACCGGCTCTCGAGGATCCGGTGGGGTCCGCTGCCGAACACGAGCGGTGCGAGCAGTGCGAACCCGAGAATCGCGCCCAGTGCGATCTTGACGGCGTATTGCCACGGCGCCGACCGCACAAGGCCTTCCGGCCCGGCCAGGTCGGTGGCCGACAGCAAGAAAGCAGCCGCCGCGACCGCGGCCAGCAGCGCTCGATTGCGCGCGAACCGGACCAGCCGTAGTCCCGGTGCGACCGCCAACTCGGCCAACACCATTCCTGCGGCGAACCATGGCAAGAAGCCGGGCAGCCAGTTGTCGGAATGGATGCCGTCGGGTGTCGAGATCGGGACGAACGCCCAACCGAGGCTCAGCGCGGCAAAGCCGACCAGCACGGGTACCCGTAGCGACGCTCTACTGCCGCGGAGCCAGACCATGGCGATCGCAATGAACGGCAACACCAGGTAGAACGCAACCTCGACCGACAGACTCCACATCTGGGTCATGCCGTCGGTGAGTGAGAGCGGGACGAACACCTGGACCAGTCCGAGGTTCGCCAGCCACACCCGAATGCCGCGACCAGCGGTCGGCAGAAACAGCAGAACGGCGAACACGACAACCCAATACGCAGGCAAGATCCGCGCGGCCCTGTTGAGGAAATAGCGGGTCAACGACGGCCGCGGCGACAAGCCACGAGCGGCGGCTGCGTGCGCGCGCCACAACAAGAAGCCGGACAGAGCGAAGAAGACGGCCACCGCCATGTCGAACCGTCCCCAGATCCGCCCGAGGATCGGCGTCGCCGTCGCACCGGTTTGAAATGCGACGTGAGTGACCACGACGCCAAGCGCTGCAAACCCGCGCATGCCCTCGAGCGCGGGCACGAAGCCACGGATACGAACCGGGTCCGCGTCATGCGCAGGGGCAATATTGGTCGCAGTCATCGGTTCGGTCGCAGTCATGGCATTTTCAGTGTGCACTGGCGCAACAGGGACCGCGAAACCGAACGGTCGAGGAATCGCCGGATGAATCGACCGCGGCAGCGCAATCGGTCTGACGGGGCTGTTACTGTCTGGCAGGCGTGGCGTCCAATTCGGGCGCCCCGATGTTTGGCCTCACCGAAGTCCATCGGGGGCGACGCACACAGTTCTAAGAGTCTGTGGAGTTAGGAGAGTCAGCATGGCGGAACGATCAGGGTCCACGCGCATTCTGGCCTGCATTCTTGTGGGTCTCGGTGCATTCTTCATTGTTGCCGCGCTACTCCTTCCTACGTACACGCTCAACGCGTTGGCCAAGACGCCGCTCGACCTGGAAATCACCACGGTCGCGGTTACCGGTCCTGACGGTGGTGAAGTGCTCGACGCGAAGTCGTTGGCTGCACCGACCGGCAAAGCCGTGGTCGACAAGAAGGTTCCGCTGGTATCACAGCGCTACTTCACTGTGGAAGAACCCTCAGACGCGAACAAGATGACCGTCCAGGCGGGCTCTACTCTCCGTCGCACGGACAAGCAGGGCGACACCGGACTGCTGACCGCGTCGGTCGACCGCGTGACTATCGACCGTAAGTCGGGGATGCCGGTCGACGATCCGATCGGGTCGATCCAGGTGCAGTCGGACAAGCCGGCCGAGGAAGTTTCACACACCGGTCTGCAGTACCGATTCCCGTTCGACACCGAGAAGAAGTCGTACCCCTACTTCGACATCAATGTGCGTCAGTCCTTCGACATCAACTTCGTCGAGGAAACCGAGATCAACGGCACAAAGGTCTACCACTTCAACCAGAAGATCCCCGCGATCGACCTGTCGAAGGTTGTGAACAGCCCGACCAACAAGCTGTCGCTGCCCGCCGACAAGTGGGGCGTTGCGGGTGGCCAGGCGCCGGTCACGATGACTCGCTGGTACTCCAACGAGCGCGACATCTGGATCGAGCCCAAGACCGGAACGGTCATCAAGGGCGGCGAGAAGCCTTTCCAGTACTACGCCCGCAGCGCTGACAAGCCTGAGGTGACTGTCCTGCGCGGTGAGCTGTCCTACGACGAGAACACGATCGAAGCTCAGATCAAGAAGGCCAAGGAAGGCACCGACAAGCTGTCGCTCTACGGTCGCACCGTGCCGATCATCCTCGGCATCCTCGGTGTTCTGTCCTTGATCGCCGGACTGGTGCTCGGCCTGCGCGGCGGCAGTGACACGGCAGGACCCGCAGTATCGCGGCGACCGGCTGGACCCGGTCCGGGTGCAGCCAATCCAGCGCCTGCTCCTGGAGCACACGATTGGACGACGGACCGAACCGAAGAGATCCCGGTCTCTCGGCCCAATCTGGAGAAGTAAAGACCTGAAACGCGCGAGCACGGACTTTCTGAAGCATCGCCCGAGAGCGTGTGCACAGAAAGTCCGTGCTCGGCGGAGGTCAGTCAGGCTTGCTGTGCGCTAGTGGATGTTTGGGCTCGTAGAGAAGGATCTCGCCGGCGCCCGGAACCTTCAACGACACTGTTCGTCCCCAACGCTGCTCGCCGATATCCCCGACGAACTCGGCGCCTTTCGCGGTCAGCTCGGCCATCGTTGCGTCGAGGTCGTCGCACATCAGTGAGACCTCGTGATGTTGCGGCGACCCCTCACCGGTCGGGTGTAGCGCCAGTTCGCTCGGACCGCTGCGGAAGATCAACCAGCCGCCGCCGGCATCGACTTCCGGCCATTCCAAGACGTCGCGGAAGAACGTTTGCGCAGCTTCCGGATCGTCGGCGTATAGCAACGTGTGCACGGCGGTGATCATGGGTCGATACTAGGCGTCTCGGCTTGCCATCGCCAGGATCGTTCTGTCGCACAGGATGATTGGGAGCGAGGCTAGAGCACTCGCTGCCGGCGCGGCGCCGGGTAGTGGCATAGGACAGACTGAGCGCATGGTCCGGTGTCGGTGGTTGTTCGCAGTGGCACTGATGGTTGTCAGCCTGGCTGGACCGGCGTGCTCGAGACCGGACCGGCATTCCTCGATTGCGGCGCCGACAGTGGCGCGAGTGACGGCGTCCGCAGCAGGTTTAGCTTTGGACGGTCGGCCGTGGTGGCCCGCAGGGCTCAATGCGTATCAGCTCGGAACGGATTGGTCGGTCAACGCTGGATGTGGAGCGCATGTCGACGTGGACGGCTTCTTCGCGTCGCTGCCCGAGTCGTCGCTTACCCGCTTCAACGCCTTTCAGATGCTGGGAACGAATTCGACGACCGGGCAAATCGACTTCACAGCGCTCGACGCCGTGATTCGGGCCGCGCAAGCACATCGGCAACTGGTGATACCGGTACTGACCGATCAGAAGGGGGCGTGCGAGGACGACGTATTCAAGTCGCGGTCGTGGTTTGTCGACGGCTGGACGCAGACGCCGGATAAGTCTGACCGGCTGAGTTTTCAGGACTGGATGGAACTGATCGTCGACCGTTGGAAAGAGTCCAGCGCCATCGCAGCATGGGAGTTGGTCGGCGAACCGGAGACGAGCGTATGCGGGGTCACCTGCGAGCAGGCCGACCGTATTTGTCCGCCCGATTCGGGGGCTGTGCTGCGGAGTTTCATGGACAGAGCAGGACAGATCCTGCGCCGGAACGATTCGAAGCATTTGATCGCCGCGGGGTTCGTCGGCGGCGGGCAATGCGGTACGGCGGGAGCCGACTACGAAGATGTTGGGGCATCGCGGTACATAGATCTTTTGGAATACCACGACTACGGCAACGATGGTGTCGCGCTTCCGGGTGACGTCTACAACGGACTGGCCGTGCGGATTCGTCAGGCGACTGCACTTCGGAAGCCGTTGCTCGTAGCCGAAATCGGCGAGAAGGCGGGGTCGTGTCGCAGCCTGCACGTGCGGAGCACCGACATTGCTACCAAAATGGACGCGCAGCGCATCGCGGGCACGGCGGGAGCACTGCTGTGGGCATTCGTTCCCGACCCGCGGATCACCGAATGCACATATGACATCGGCCCCGCCGACCCGGTCCGAAGAGTACTGCGGGAGCGCAATCAGATTGGGTGACAAGCCTAATCAGGATGTTGACAGGACTCGGTAGAGCCGCCATACAGGCGTGCCATCACCATCGCTGGGGATTTCGAGTTCGAGGGTAGCGATCGAAGACCCGGTTTCGTACATGGTGGGATAGCGGCGGTTGATCGCATCCGACTCGCCACGTCCCTTCCCCGGAACCGACAGGATGTATCGAATCCCGTGTTGGGCGGGCTGGTTGAGGATGGCGGTGTAATCGGTGTCCGAGGGGATCACAAACGTGTCCGGGCGCTCGGTAGCGACGAAGATCGCGAACCCGTACACCGTGTCCATCAGTACCGAACCACGTGGAAGTGCCAGCGCGTCGAGATATTCGGCGAGGCGCCGCTCGGTCGAAAACGTGGCGATATTGCGGAGTTCGCCTGCTCGTTGAGGGGAGGTGTCCATTGCATCCGGCGCGATGATCGATCGAAGCGCGAATTCTTGCGGGGACACAGTTGGATTGAGCATCGCGATGCCGGTGATCCCCAGGCTGATGGCCATCAACATCGCGCCAACGGTTGCCAGTGGTGTTGCGCTTCGCGATGCGGGCTTCTGCTGGCGCACAACGGCATCGCGCCCAGGGCGGCGGATGCCTCGGATGCCGCGTGGGGCGCTCAGGTGCAGCGTAACGACAGCAAGCAGTGGGATCGCGCAAATGTAGAACCGCAGGAATGCGAACGTCAGGCCTTGCAGGTAGCCGTACCCGGCGAATGCCAGCACGGAACCAAAGCCGACCAGCGCGGCGAGGGTGTCGAGGTCGCGCCTGCGCCAGGCCAACAGGACGCCGATCGGTACCAGAATAAGGAGGGCCGGTCCGAGGGCGAGGACATCGCCGATCGTCAGCGTCAATGCCGCCCGACCGCCGGTCGAGCCACCCCCACTTTGCGCCAGAATCGCAGTGTTGCCGTACGCGGACGAGAACTGCTGAAATGCTTCCCCGGTGATCAACCAACTGGTCGCGGCCCACACTCCAAATGCCAATAGCACCGGCGCTGTGATGAGCACTGCGTCCAATAACGCGGCGCGAACCCGGGAGCGCCACTGCCCGTACCCGTGCCGCAGCGCGGTGATGACGAAGACCGTCGGCGCGATCGCGGCAGCCGCGGCGAGCGCGTCGTACCTGGTCAGATATGCGAGGCCCAGCCCAATGCCGGTGGCGACGAGATCGTGCACATCATCGGTGCTGGTCCACCGGATCAGGCGGCGCACCGCCCAACAGAGGCAGAGTAGGAACAGCGCCTCGCTCATCCCGTTTGCGCCGTAGAAGACGATCATCGGATTCAACGCGAACAGGGCGGTCACCACGATTGTGGTTCCGACAGCACAGCCGCGGTCAAAAGCAATCTTGTAGATCTGTACTACGGCACCCGCCATGAACGGCGCGGACACCAGACCGGTAAGTCCCCACCGCGTGAGTGCCGACGCCCAAGGACTGAGCAATGTCAACGGCAGCTGAGCCAGCGTCGTCAGTGGTGTGAAAATGAATCCGATCGCCGCCAAGTGCGGATCGCGGCTGAAGAAGACACTTCGCGCGGCCGCGACTCTGCTGAGGGCATCCCCTTGCAAATAGCCGTAATGCATCCCTAG
>JBBSKP010000161.1:0-11659 GCA_038256175.1 Mycobacteriales bacterium | reverse complement strand
GGATCGACACGCATCATCGAGGGGTGGCCATCTTCGCAGTCGGAACCCAGTACCGCACATACGAATCGAGCAGCCCCTCCGCGGCGGAGCGGGCGGGAACACCCACGACGGTCCCGGCACCGGCAGGTACACGGTCTTCGCCTCCATCCCGGCGGCGCGGCAACCACTCTCATCGGCAGGCCGTGTATTTCGGACACCCACAGCAGGCGTTCATGTCGCGGGGCCGAGGTTGATATGTTGGCTCATCAGCATTCCCGTTCGTGGTCGTAAGCGGCGTGACGGTCGAAGGAGTGCCCGGTGGTGTGCACGAACGGGTGCCCGTCCATCGGCCCGATTCCCGAGCACTCGTGTTGTCGGGCTTTGTTCGCGCGCAACAACTGGCCCTCGATCACCTCGACTCGGCCGCGGGCAAGGTTGCGTTCGAGGTAGTCATCGTCCATTGCGTCGTTGCGGACCTTGTCGACGTCCTCACGAGTCACCAACCCGCCCACACCGACCTGGTCGAATAACGTGCGCGACGCGGCATACAAATCGGCCGCGGCTCGTTCACGCTGGGCCTCCGCGGTCTCGATCGCACGCCGAGCATCCGGGAGCCGAGCATCCAACAGCCGGGCATCGTTCTCGCGGCGGTCACTGCGGGCCTTGCCAATTCGGGTCTGAATGGTTGCGTGATGCTGGCGGGTATCGGCGAGCACGTCGTCGGCGTCGGCGAGGGCTTGCCAACCGTTCTCGACGGCAAGCCAGTACGGGCGCTGACGGTCCGCCTCGTGGGCGAGCCGGACGATTTCCGGCTTCGCCGCCCGCAGGTGCCGCCCGGTCTCCCGGCCGGGGACGAGTTGACGGTTCAGGTCCCGCAATCGCGCGCGGGCTTCGGCCAAGTCCTGCGACAGTTGCCCAACACGCTCGGCCGGTGACAGTTCGATGTAAGGGTCGCGGACGAAACCCGGTTGCTCGACGTTCATGTCGCGGGTCAGCGGTCCGACTCCTGACCGTGGCTTGTCGGGTGGTCGAATCCGCTCACGGCTTCGTTTATGTCGACCTCTGACCGTTCCGCGGTCGGGTCGGTAGACGCCTGGACGATCGCATCTGAAGCCCTCATGCCGAGTTCGCAGGCGAGGTTGTCGATAAACGACCAAAGCCTGTGGTCTCGCTCCGGATTCTTTTCTGTGGCAACGATTTCGGCGATCGTCATTGCCGAGATCGCCTGATCGCGGCTCACCTGCCGGTCATGAAGCCAAGACACCAACCACCGGTCGGCGCCTTTCGCCAAGCGTTTCGCGGTGTGATCACTGATGTTGCTCGTCATCGCGTCATCGGTTATCCGGAGACGCAACACCCGGGGAGTGCCGGTCATCGCCGGCCTCGACCGAAGAAGGGGCGCCGGTAAGGACGCGGACCGTACCGCCGCAACACCAGCAGCAACGCCGCCGTCGCGAGCACGAACCCGGGAATCCTGACCAATAGCCACGCGGCGATCAGCACCGCGGCGAAGAACACTCGGGCGTTCATCACGCCACTCCGCGGGTGTGCGAGTCCGCGAGTGGACGCGCAAGAGCGAACAGCTCGTTTCGATCGATACGGATGGCGCGCGGACCCAGCCGGTAGCCGGTGAGCCGGCCTTCCGAAATCCAATTTCGCAACGTCTTCACGCAGACACCGATCGTTTGCGCGCCTTCCTGCAGACTTACCAACGACGGATCGCCGGGCGAACTGTGGCGACCATCGGGGTACTTCTTCGAATGAGCCATCGAATTCGCTCCTCGGATTGATTGCGGCGGAAACACCTTGCAACCCAATGAAACTGACGATCGCCGTCACACGGCAGTGCACACAGTGGGGCACTCGACGCGCCTGGGGGCACACAAAACCCCGACCAGGCCGTTCGCTTCACGCGGAAAGGAGAGGGGAACGCGGACACCGTAGACTCGGCGACGAAGCCTTCGTGACGATCTGAGGATTCGTAAGCGCGTGGGCCGCCCTCGAAGCGCGGGAGGAACTGGAACAGATGCCAACACGACATGCGTTTCCGACGTCGCTCCCCACTTCGCTTTCTGACGCCGGGGAAATCCGCCGCAACGACTGGGCCGCGTTTCGCGGCGTGGCGACGCTCGACGATCATTGGTCCCTTAGGAATTGGGATGACAGCTACTCGGCGTACTACTGGTACCTAACGTTTGATGACGGTGAGCTCGCGAATCTCGCCCGACGCTGCCAGGCGGCCTTGCCGAATGAGTACCTCGACCCAGTACCGGTAGACGGCCTGCACATGACAGTGTTGAAGGTCGGGCCGTCGGCCGCGGTCTCGAGTTTCGAACTAGACGCCATCGCCGCGGATGCTGCAGAACGTCTCGAATCGATGGACGCGTTTTCCATCACGATCGGTCCATTAGCTGGTTCGAAGGGTGCAGCGAGGTTTTCGGTTACGCCGTGGACCGACCTGTTTCGCCTCCACCACGAACTCGCAAAGGCGAGCCTCCGACCGGGCACGAGTCCTATGGATACGAGCTTGTTCCGCCCGCATCTCGGCATCGCATACAGCAATTGCAGACGCCCTACGGATGAACTCGTGGAGCGGGTGGAGCAACTGCGGTCGATTCCGCCAGTAGTCGTGCCGGTATCGAGCGTAGATCTCGTCGAAGTTCGTCGGGAGGGCCAGCAGTATCGGTGGACAAATCGCCACAAAATCGTTCTGCGAGATGCCAACTCGGAGCACTACGGCGCGGCCGGTGCTGAAAACTCCTTCGCCCGTGTCGACCACTCACGTAATGCGTCTGAATAGTCCTTGACCTCAGGTACTTTGACCGATTTCGCGACCGCACCCAGCTCGTGGGCACGCTGCCAGACAGATCGGATTGGGCGGTCGTCCGATGCCATCAGGGCTTCGTGCCCCAGTTGCATCGCCTGTTCGACGTCCGGCCGGCTGGAACGAATCAGTGCCGTTGCCAT
The DNA here is from genome assembly GCA_038256175.1 of Mycobacteriales bacterium. Taxonomy (GTDB): domain Bacteria; phylum Actinomycetota; class Actinomycetes; order Mycobacteriales; family Mycobacteriaceae; genus Antrihabitans. Next base: position 8,713 of record JBBSKP010000161.1, on the reverse strand, counting down.
ATCGAGTCGCACGAGCGATCTGCTCCATACTGAATCAGACTCATTGACGAGCTTTTCGACATCGTGCCCATAGTCCAAGGTCCGGTCGAACTCGCCAGCAGAAAGAAACGCAGTCGCTGCGTTCGCGGCCAGCCTCGCGGCACCGTACGGATCGAACGTCAATGCCGGAGTGAGCCCCTCCGAAGGGCTATGCATCGTTGAGAGCGACATAGCTGCAGCGATCACTTCCTCGACCCCATCAGCATCGCCGAGCTTTCCCAAGGCCCGCGCAAGACCGTTTGAGTAGAGCCGGACAGACTGCGGGCCATTGCCGGCATATCGAACACCATCACGTGCGAGATCCGCGGCTTGTTTGAAATCTCCCACGTAGTAGGCGCAGAAGCTTTCGGTTCCGCGGACCCAGCCCTGCAAGCCGGAGTCGGCGATCAACGATGCGATGCCGAACGCTTCTCGGCAATAGATACGCGCATGGCCGAATCGGCCCCGATTCACAGCCATGTATCCGAGCGTCCCCGAAAGCTTGGCGGCGAGGACGTATAGCCGGTGTAGCTGGAGCGGATGACGAGTCTGCTTCCGAAGCACTTCAATCCGCCGACGTAGGGCGAAAACCTCCGGTGCCAGACGGCGAGGACCTTCGAGCTCGTAGCGCAGAAGGATGTCGGTGAGGGCAAAATCGATGATATCGAGAACCCCGTCGTCAACATCCGTCGACGAAATCTGTTGCAACCGCGCGGCAATGACAAGCGGGCTTTCGAAGCCTTCATCGGAACTGGCCAGGCTTTGCGGCGTCGAAACACGCGCTTCGGGATAGCCCACGTCAGCCGGGATGAGGTCGCGACCGGTCAGTTCGGTCAGAACAGAAACCAACACGTCGCAGCTCCGCTGCCCAGGCTGGGAAATGATCCCGCTCAAGTATTTTGCGATCGTGGTGTGGGTGGTTGCGATGCGCTCGCCGTTTGAACGCACACTCGCTTCACGCATGCGACTGGCGAGGCCTTTGTTGCTGACTCCAGTTTCGACCATCAGCGCTGTTAGTCGCTGATTCGGCGTCTTCCCGTTTGCGGCCACAACAACCCCCTTGCCCCCACTCAGCAGCGCGCATTGCCACCTATTTCGCAGATCGTACTCCGCGCATGCGCCATTCGTGTGGCAACACACAACCACTCGTGTGGCAAACGTGTGGCAGAGACGATTCTTTTCCCTGCTACCTGAGTCGCAATGTTTCCACTCGCTGCAAACGCAAAAATATCGCTTGAACTGGCATTATTAAGCAGAAACTTGCATGTCATAGATCCGCGTGATATGCGGATGTACAACGGACTTTTAATCCGCAGGTCCTCGGTTCGAGCCCGAGAGGGGGCACAACGCAGAACTAGCGCGCATCGTCTTGATCTTCGACGATGCGCGCTAGTTTTTTCGGTGCGACGAGGGTGTACGAAGTCCGCACCCATTCCCGTAGCTGAGTCCACCGTTCTTCGTCCAGGTCGGTTCCGAGCTTCAGATCCACCCAGCCGTGCCGGCCGAGACCGTAGCCCGCCGGATTTGCTTCCGATTCGGTCGCGACGACGGCGGCCGCCTCGTCCTTGGTCAGCTTGAACGAAAGCCTGGCGGCCTCTTGGTCGCTGAAGACGAAGTTCTTGCCCCGGACCCGGAAGGTCGGATGATCGCCCCATTCGGCGATGTCGACGCGGTGCGCCTCGGGCAGCTCGGCAACGATCGCCTCGAGGCGCGCCATGTTGTGCGCCATATCGGCGGTGTCAGCCCTTCGTCAGCTTGGCGACCAGGTCGATGTAGGACTGCTTGGCGGTGTCGCTGCTGGTGCCGGAAAGCTTGGCCCACGCGTCGTACTTTGCCCTGTTGACCATGTCGAGGCGGCCGGGACGCTTGCCGTCGGCGTCGCCCTTGGACCCTTGCTTGAAAAGCGCGTACAGGCTGAGCAACTCGTCGTTGCTGGGTCGTGAGGTGAGCTTCTTGACGTCTGCTTGCGCGGTTTCGAAGGACTGATCGAGATCTGACATGGCAGCTCCTGGTGTTTCGACGAGTCTCGGCGCGAATGGCAACGGTTACTGTATGCAAAGTATTCGCCTCACCGGGCCGAGGAGGGCACATGCGAACTTTCGTTCACCTTGTCCTGTTCGTGTGTGCGATCGCCCTCGCAGTCGGGGCCTTCCTGCCGGTGATCGGTGGCGTCGCGCCTAACGACGTTGCGCTCGTCGATCTTCGAAGCGGATTCCCGGACGGGTGGGCGCTCGGTCAGATCGCTGCCGAATCCGTCACGTTCTACAAGTCGATGACTGCGCTTCTGCTCGTCGCTGCCGCGTTGATCTTGCTTGCGGCGCTAGTCGGTTCTCGCATCGCAGCATGGCTCGGAGTGCTGGTCGGCCTCGCAACGTTCGCAGTGTTCGTCTGGCGGCTGTTCGACCAATACGGAGACTTCATCCGGGACAACTACGCGGACTTGCTGAATGATCGCTGGGGGCTCTACCTCGCTGGCGGATCGTTGGCCATCGGGTTGCTGGCGTGCCTCGTTCCGCGCGAACGGTCGTCGGCCTCGCGTTAGCCGACACGGCGCAAACAAATTCTCCCGGAACCCGGCATCGTTGATTACTGTCAGCGGCTACGGGGCATTTGACGATGAATGCCCATGAGTAGGCGGGCCCGAATGGCATCACTCGAAGATCTCCTCTCCCAGATTCCGATCAACCAGATCGCCGAGCAACTCGGCGTTGATCAAGCGACGGCGACGACCGCCGTCAAAACTGCAATCCCGACCCTCGTCGGCGGCCTCCAGGCAAATGTCGCCGACCCACAGGGCGCGGCATCGTTGGCCAACGCACTCGGCTCGCACGGAAGCCTTCTCGACGGCGGCGTCGACATCACGAAGGTCGACGTCAACGACGGCCAGAAGGCCGTCAGCAACATCTTCGGTTCGGCGCAGAGCCAGGTCGTGAACACCCTCGGCGGCGTCGGCGGCACGGGCGGCAACGAACTCATCAAGCAACTGCTGCCGATCCTGGCGCCCATCGTCCTTGCCTACATCGCCAAGCAGATCGGCGGTGGCGGCGCAGCTCAACCGCAGGCATCGGCCGGTGGCGGCGCACTCGGCGATCTACTCGGCGGGCTGCTCCGCGGCGCGACGAGCGGTGGCGCCGGCGGTGCTGCAGGCGGCCTCGGTGGGGTGCTCGGCGGACTGCTCGGCGGTAACGCAGGTGGAGCACTGGGCGATGTGCTGGGCGGACTACTCGGCGGCGGCAAGAAGTAAATCGCCGTAGACGAGCTGCGGCGGCGGGTGTGACGAATTCGATTCGCTACACCCTCCGCCGTACTATTAATTTACAGAACCGCAGATTAGAGCGCCAAAGTCGACGCAATGCGATGTATCTGAGCAGTCTGTGCTGGTAGAAGTGTGCTATCAGTGCGTTTCACATCACACCTACGGTCGCGTAGGCTGAGCGCATTAGCGCCAGCCCGTCAGGGCCGCATTGGAAATTGCAATCGATCGAGGGGCAAGTATGGCGAGGGAACTGACACAACTGGAGCTGCTCACGGAGCTGCAGCCGGTTGCGGAAGAGAACGTCAACCGGCACATCTCTATGGCCAAGGAATGGCACCCGCACGACTACGTGCCGTGGGACGAAGGCCGCAACTTCGCGGCCATGGGCGGTACCGACTGGGACTTGGAACAGTCACAGCTCGACGAGGTGGCCCGCGCTGCGATGGTCACCAACCTCCTGACCGAAGACAATCTGCCGTCGTATCACCGCGAGATCGCGGAGAACTTCTCGATGGACGGCGCCTGGGGTACCTGGGTCGGCCGTTGGACCGCAGAGGAGAACCGCCACGGCATCGTGATGCGTGACTACCTCGTGGTCACTCGTGCGATCGATCCCGTCGCGCTCGAGCAGGCTCGGATGGAGCACATGACCAACGGCTTCGCGTCGCCTGCAGAGGTCGACGCAGGCGTGCTGCACTCCGTCGCGTACGTGACGTTCCAGGAACTCGCGACCCGCGTCTCGCACCGCAACACCGGCAAGGCGTGTAACGACCCGATCGCCGACCGGATGCTGCAGCGCATCGCGGCTGACGAGAACCTGCACATGATCTTCTACCGCAACGTGTGCGCGGCCGCTCTCGATCTGTCGCCCGACCAGACGTTGAACGCGATCAACTTGATTTTGCAGAACTTCGTCATGCCCGGCGCGGGTATGACGAACTTCCGTCGCAACGGTGTGTTGATGGCCAAGCACGGCATCTACGACCTGCGTCAGCACCTCGAAGAGGTGCTCTGGCCGGTCCTGCGCAAGTGGAACATCTTCGAGCGCAACGACTTCTCGGCCGAGGGTGAGAACATTCGCGAGAACCTCGCCGCCTTCCTGGAGAACATGGAAGGCCAGGTCAAGAAGTTCGAAGAGCAGCGCGACCGCATGCTGGCCCGCGAAGCCAAGCTCCGCGAACAGCGAGCATCCTGACTTTCAGGACCTTCAACTGTGCCCGGCACCGATGTTCGGTGCCGGGCACAGTTGTGAAAACAAGACGATTGTGAAAACAAGACGATCGAAATGATGATGACTTTCCCGCTATGACACTCCGTATTGGTTCACTCGAACTGGCGAGCCCAGTTGTTCTCGCTCCGATGGCCGGCATCACCAACGTCGCGTTCCGCACGTTATGCCGTGAGCTGGAGATTGCGCGTGCAGGAAGCGTCTCCGGCCTCTACGTCTGCGAGATGGTCACCGCACGCGCCCTTGTCGAACGCCAGCCCGCAACGCTGCACATGACAACGTTCGGACCCACGGAGACGCCGAGGTCACTGCAGCTCTACACCGTCGATCCCGAGACGACGTACAGGGCCGCGAAAATGATCGTCGACGACAACATGGCCGACCACATCGACATGAACTTCGGCTGCCCGGTACCGAAAGTCACCCGAAAGGGTGGCGGCGCGGCGCTGCCCTACAAGCGGACACTGTTCGGCCAGATCGTCGCTGCGGCCGTGAAGGCCACCGAAGGAACTCGCGTGCCGGTCACGGTGAAGTTCCGCGTCGGGATCGACGACAACCACCACACGCACCTCGATGCCGGCCGCATTGCCGCCGCCGAGGGTGCTGCCGCCGTCGCCCTGCATGCGCGCACTGCGGCACAGCGCTACTCGGGAACAGCCGACTGGTCGCAGATCGCGCGCTTGAAGGAACATGTGACGGATGTCCCAGTTCTCGGAAACGGCGATATCTTCGCCGCCCAGGACGCTGTACGCATGATGGCCGAGACCGGATGCGACGGCGTCGTCGTCGGGCGCGGCTGCCTCGGTAGGCCATGGTTGTTCGCCGAACTGAGCGCCGCGATGAACGGCACCCCCGAGCCGACGCCACCGACGCTCGGAGAGGTTGCTGTGATCATTGCCCGGCACGCCGAGTTGCTCGCCGACCACCACGGCGAAGACAAGGGCATGCGCGAGCTTCGCAAACATGTCTCCTGGTACCTGCGTGGATTCCCGGCCGGATCGGACCTCCGTGTCGCGATGGCAATGGTGTCCACGTTGACCGAGCTCGATGGTTTGCTGGCGCAGCTCGATCCCAGCGTCCCGTTCCCCAAAGACGCCGAAGGCCCCCGCGGTCGGCAGGGTTCCCCCGGAAATGTTGCGCTCCCCGATGGTTGGCTCGACGACCCGGAGGATTGTCTCGTGCCAGAAGGCGCCGATCTCATGCACAGTGGAGGGTGACGCGCAAGAACACGCGTGCGGCGCGCGTTAGTTGACTGGATACCCGTAGCTAAATCGTTATCATTGCTGGAATCGTCGGCAGTGGCGGTGCGGGCGACGTGAGAGGTGAGGTTCCATACGTGGGTGACAATCAGACGCCAGGCCCGGCGCCTGAGGGTCGGGCCCCATGGGAGCGCCACCTCGCGGAATCCACCGTGCCGACCGAAGGTGCCAATCACCGCGCGCCGGCCACGGAGAACGGCCTCGACAAGAGCCTCAAGCGCCTCTGGCCAGCCAAGAAACGCATAGCGCGTCGCGGCGATTCCGACGCCGCAGACAGCGTGTCGGTCTCCGATCTCGTGAACAAGGTCGCCGACGAATCCGAGGCCGACACCGAAGTGTTCGCCAGGATCACCGGGCTGTCCGATCCTGCAGAGCAGCTCCAGCCCGCCGCGTCGTCGCAGTTCACCGCTGCGTCCTCGCAATTCACCGCGGTTGCCGAGCTCCCCCCGCCACCGGCGATGCCCGAACCCGTCGGCCAACCGCAGCTCACCCGCCTCGCGTTGAGCCGGCTGCGTCGCCGACGACGCGTACGCATCCTTGGCCGCACGACCGTAGCGATGTTCGCCGTGATGGCGCTGTTGCTCACCGGCATCGTCTGGGGCTACCTACGTTCGACTGACAACGGCTTCGCACAGGTTGCCGCCCTCGACGAGGATTCGACCGACGTCGTCGACCCGATCGGGCAGACAGGCGATGAGACATACCTGATTGTCGGGACGGATACGCGCGCCGGCACCAACGGGCAGATCGGCGCGGGCACTGTCGAGGACGCCGAGGGAGCCCGCTCCGACACGGTGATGCTCGTCAACATTCCGGCGAATCGTGAGCGCGTCGTCGCAGTGTCCTTCCCCCGCGATCTCGACGTCACCCGGCCCGTCTGCCAGGGCTGGGACAACGACACCGCGACCTACACCAACGAGACGTTCGACTCTGCCGAAGGCGACAAGCTCAATGCCACCTACGCGCTGGGCGGCCCGAAGTGCCTGGTGAAGGTGATCCAGAAGATGTCGGGCCTGAAGATCGGGCACTTCGTCGGAATGGACTTCTCGGGCTTCGAATCGATGGTGAACGAGGTCGGCGGTGTCGAGGTGTGTACCTCCACTCCGCTGATCGACTACGAGCTCGGCCCGGTGCTACCGAACGCCGGTAAGCAAAACGTGGACGGTCAGACCGCGCTCAACTACGTCCGTGCGCGCAACATCGAGTCCGAGGGCAACGGCGACTACGGCCGCATCAAGCGCCAGCAGCGTTTCCTGTCGTCACTGCTGCGGTCGGCGTTGTCGAACAAGGTGCTGCTCGATCCCGGCAAGCTGAACGGCTTCATCAACGCCTTCACCCGAGAGACGTTCGTACAGAACGTGACGACCCGAGACCTGGTGACGCTGGGCCGTTCACTGCAGAAAGTCGACGCGGGTGCGGTCACCTTCTTGACCGTGCCGACCTCGGGAACGACGGAGTGGGGCAACGAGATTCCGCGCACCGAGGACATCAAGGACATCTTCCAGGCGATCATCAGCGACGATCCGCTACCGGGCGAAGAGCGACCGAGCGACACGTCGAAGTCGAGCACAACCAGCTCGACAACGTCGGCGCCGCCCACCACGAGACTGGCAACAGACCCGGAATCGGTGTCGGTGCAGGTCTCGAACGCGTCGGGCGTATCGGGCGTCGCCGCATCGGCAGCATCGACACTCGGTGCGTACGGCTTCGGCATCTACAGCGTCGGTAACTACACGGGCACCAGCGACAGCACGGTCGTGCGCTACTCGGCCGGCCACGAGCGCGATGCCGCGACTCTTGCCTCGTCGGTTCCCGGAGCGGCCCTCGAAGAATCCTCCGGTTTGGGCAGCATCGTCGAATTGGTGCTCGGCTCCGACTTCACCGGCGTCCTGAACGCACCGACGTCGCAAGGTGCGCCGCTCGGAAAAACCGAGCAGCGATCCACGACCACGTCGGCGTCATCGCTGCCGGCGGATCTGTCCGTGACGAACGCTGCAGACGACTCCTGTTCGTGAATCAGCAACCATCCGGGTCCGCACTTGTCTGGTCATTCATTCTCCGTTAACCGCGTGATCGTGACTTGGACCAACACGCAAAGTAGTGTTTCCCATCATGCGCGTCGCCTATACCGAACAGATGTCCGAGCTTGCCAGCGTTCTCGGCGAGATGGCCGGCCTTGCCGGCAGTGCCATGGAGCGTGCGACCCAGTCGCTCCTGCAAGCCGATCTCGCCATGGCCGAGCATGTGATCACCGAGTACGACCGGATCTCCGAACTGAGCCATATCGCCGAGGAGCGAGCATTTGCACTGCTAGCGCTGCAGGCGCCGGTCGCCGGTGACCTCCGCTCGGTGGTCAGCGGGATCCAGATGACCGCCGATATCGATCGGATGGGCGCCCTTGCCCTGCACGTCGCGAATATCGCACGCCGCCGCCATCCGAATCACGTGCTGCCCGAAGAGGTGAACGGATACTTCGCCGAGATGGGCCGGATCGCGGTCGCCCTCGGCGCTGCGGCGCAGGAAGTGCTGCAGACGCGAGACCCCGAGCGTGCCGCCCGGCTACGCGACGAGGACGAGGCGATGGACGACCTGCACCGGCACCTGTTCTCGGTCCTCATGGATCGCGAATGGCAGCATGGCGTTGCGGCGGCCGTCGACATCACCCTGCTGGGCCGCTTCTACGAACGCTTCGCCGACCACGCAGTCGAGGTCGGCCGTCGCGTGGTTTTCCTCGCCACCGGCAAGCTGCCGATCGATTGGGACGACGACAGCGAGAGCAGCTAACGCTGCCCGTGAGTCTTTTCGGAGGGCCCGCCCTCCGAAAAGACTGGTTCGAAAATGGGTAGGTGAGCGGGCAGGCGACAGCACCCGGCGCAGCCGGGTTGGATCGGGCGGTGCTCAGACGGCGGGTTGCAGGACGACTGTGCGGCCGGTGAGTTGTTCGAGTTGACG
>JBBSKP010000160.1:0-11673 GCA_038256175.1 Mycobacteriales bacterium | reverse complement strand
TCCTGCGACCTGAAAATTCCACATCATCCAACTAGGACTCGTGTACCAGAAAAAGGTGTCGTCGGCACTCAAGTCGCTGTGCAGCGCAATTGATTTCAGGTGCTCGAGCATGACGCCACCGTGGCCGTGCACGATCCCCTTCGGCAGGCCTGTCGTTCCGGAGGAGAAGACGATCCACAGCGGGTGATCGAACTCGACCGGCACCGGACTCAGCTCGTGCTCGCCACCGGTCGCGGCCGACCACTCGAGCGTGCCTTCGACGGGGGCTTCCAGCCGCGACACGAGAATCGTGGTGCGCGCCGTCGGCAATCCCGCACGTAGCTGCGCTACCTCATCGCGGCGGTCGTGGGTCTTTCCGCCGAATCGATATCCATCGGCAGCGATGAGGACCGACGGCTCGAGCTGACCGAGCCGAGTGAGAGCAGCGGGGGCCGAGTAGTCCTGGCCGCACGCGCTCCACACGGCGCCGACACTCGCCGTAGCCAGAAATGCCACGACAGCCTCGGGAATGTTCGGAAGGTATCCGGCGACGCGGTCGCCTGCGCCGACACCCAGTTCGCGCAGCGTCGCCGCAAGCGCGGCGGTCTGGCGCAACAACTCCGCCCACGACAGTTCGGTATCAGTGCCGTCCTCGGAGGAGTAGATGATCGCAGGCCGATCCGCTCGTGCGTTGCGCCGGATTTGGTCCACGTAGTTGAGCTTCGTGCCGGGAAACCACACAGCACCGGGCATTTCGCTGCTCGCAAGAGCAACTTCGGGCTCCGGCGAACCAAGCTCGAAGTATGCCCATACAGCTCGCCAGAACTCGTCGACATTGTCGATGGACCATTGCCACAACGTCGGATAGTCGACGAACGAGACGCCGGCGCGCTGTTGCGCGAACGCGGCGAAGTCCGTGATGCGGGCGTTCGCTATACCCGCGGAAGTCGGCTCCCACTGTGGGACAACACCGTCGGCCTCATCACTCATCGACTTTCCTCCTGCGTCGCGGGCGCGGCATCGGCGAGCTGGACAATCCGCTCGGCGTGGCGAAGGACTGGCGCGTCGACCATCTTGCCCTCGAACGCGAAGACGCCGCGTTCCGTCGACACAGCCGCGAGAACTCGTCGAGCCCAATCTACTTCGTCGGCGGACGGCGCGTAGGCGGCTCGGATAACTGCGACCTGAGTTGGATGAATGGCGACCTTGGCATCGAAACCGACCGCAACCGCGTCGACGGTCTCGGCGTGGAGCCCGTCGAGGTCTTTGATGTCGAGGTACACCGAGTCGAGCGCGAAGCGGTCGTACGCCTTCGCCGCAAGCAGCGTGGTGGACCGAACATGATTCGCCACGTCCCGATAGGTTCGATCGCTGCGACGGCTGGAGTTGCCGCCGAGCCCGGCAACCAGATCTTCAGCGCCCCACATGACACCGATCGCGTTGGGCGCCTGCACCGAATCAGCGACGGCCAACGCCCCCCGCGGCGACTCGACGAGGACGACGACCGACCTCGGCGCCAGATCCGATACCTGTTGTGCAGATTCACATTTGGGGAGCATGACAACGGTGTACGGGGTCTGCGCCAACGCTTCGAGATCTGCGACGTAATCGTCGGTCCCGGCCGCATTGACCCGGACGACGGTGCGCGCGGGGTCCAATGGCGTGCTTATCAGCGCGAGCCGAGCCGCAGGTTTGTCGGCTGCGGCGACTCCGTCTTCGAGATCGAGGATGACGACGTCGGCGGCAGCAGCTGCCTTGGCAAATCGTTCCGGGCGATCCGCCGGGCAGAAAAGCCAGCCTGGCCCCGGCGACACCCATTGCGTCGAAGTCACGATTGCGCCGCCTGGTCAGCAACCGGCCGCTTGCGAACGAGGGTCTTCCGCACCGCGCTGGCAACTACGTCACCGTGTTGATTTCGCGCGGTATGCGCGAAGGTCAGAATGCCCTCCCCCGGCCTGCTCTTCGACTCCCGTTTGTCGGTGACAACCGTCTCGGCGTACATCGTGTCGCCGTGGAAAAGCGGTTTGGGGAAAGCGATGTCGGAGAATCCGAGGTTGGCCACGATCGTGCCCTGAGTCAGCTGCGCAACCGAAAGGCCGACAAGAGTCGACAGGGTGAACATCGAATTCACCAGCCGCTGATTGAAAGGCGGCAACGCTTCGCTGAAGGCCGCATCGAGATGCAGCGCCTGTGTGTTCATGGTCAGCGTGGTGAAGAGGACATTGTCGGCCTCGGTGATGGTGCGGCCCGGACGGTGTTCGTAGACCACGTCGGTCTCGAACTCCTCGAACCACAGCCCTTGCTGTCGGATCCTGCGCACGCCGTCTTCCGTCACAGGCCTGCCTCTCGCGCGATCAGCATCAGCTGCACCTCCGTTGTGCCCTCACCGATTTCGAGGATCTTGCTGTCCCGGTAGTGCCGCGCGACGGGGTACTCGTTCATGAAGCCGTAGCCACCGAAGATCTGCGTCGCATCGCGCGCGTTGTCCATCGCAGCCTCGCTGCCGACGAGCTTCGCGATGGAAGCCTGCTTCTTGAAAGGCCTGCCTGCCAACATGAGTGCGGCCGCGTCGTAGTACGCGGTGCGGGCGACGTGCGCGCGAACTTCCATTCGTGCGATCTTGAACGCGATGGCCTGGTTACGCCCGATCGTGCGGCCGAACGCCTCACGCTCTTTCGCGTATTTGACACTCTCGTCGACACAGCCTTGGGCGACTCCGACGCTCAGTGCCGCGATCGCGATTCGACCCTCGTCGAGAATCCGCAAGAAGTTGGCATAGCCGCGCCCACGCTCGCCGAGGAGGTTCTCCTCGGGGACCCGGACGTCCTGGAACGTCAGCGGATGCGTATCCGATGCGTTCCAGCCGACCTTGTTGTAAGCAGGTTCGGCGGTGAAGCCTGGCGTCGAGGTCGGCACCAGAATGCTGGAGATCTCCTTCTTACCTTCACCATTGGTGCCGGTGACGGCGGTGACGGTGACCAGCTTGGTGATGTCGGTGCCGGAGTTCGTGATGAACTGCTTGTTGCCATTTATCAACCACTGCTGATCCATCAATTTTGCCGTCGTCTTGGTACCACCGGCGTCGCTGCCCGCGCCTGGTTCGGTCAGCCCGAAAGCCGCAAGCGCCTTGCCACTTGTCAACTGCGGCAACCACTCCTGCTTCTGCTCCTCGTTGCCGAATCGGTACACAGGCATAGCGCCGAGCGAGACACCCGCCTCGAGCGTGATCGCAACGCTCTGGTCCACCTTGCCCAGTTCTTCGAGTGCCAGGCACAGGGCGAAGTAGTCGCCGCCCATGCCGCCGTATTCCTCGGGAAACGGGAGCCCGAACAGACCCATGTCGGCCATACCGTCGATGACCTTGTACGGGAAGGTGTGGTCGGCATCGTGTTGTGCCGAAACCGGCGCGACGACAGTTTGCGCGAAGTCGCGAACAGTCTTGGCCAGCTGCTGGTACTCGTCGGGCAGTAGTCCGGTGGTAAGCGAGTCGTTCATCGGGCGTCCTTTTCAAAGTTGTTTGTGTTTTCCGAGTCAATGGAGTGCGGGACGGAGGGGTGCGGGACGATGCGCGCCAGCACCTGGTCGACCTTGACCTGCTCGGCTGTTTTCACCAGCAATTCGACGGTGCCGTCGATCGGTGCGCGCAGCGAATGCTCCATCTTCATCGCCTCGACAACCACGATCGCCGTACCCGCAGTCACCACGTCACCGTCTGCGACATTGACGGCGATGATCGCGCCCGGCATCGGGCTGGTGATCTCGGCTTCCCCTGCGTGTGCGTCGCCGGTCCGAACGCTGACATCGGCAACCTCGCGGACCATCGACGTGCCTGCCGCGCCGGCAAGCCAAATGTGATCGTCGTGGACGGCGACCGTGTATTCGGCGCGCAGTCCATCCAGGGTCACGGTGAGCCGCCCGCCCTCTAGTGTCCGCCCGCCCTCCAGTGTGGCTGTCAGCGAACGCGATTCGCCGTCTTCGATTGCGGCCGTCGCGGCGGTCACAGTCCAGGGGCTACCGCTGATCCGCACATGATCGGTGCGCGACGGGGTGGAGAGTCGGAAACTCGTCGGTGCGCTGTCGCCGATTCGCCAGCCGGAAGGAACGGCCCACGGGTCAGCGGCGGCAGCTCCCACCCAACCCTGCAGCCACCGGTACACACCCGCGGCGATAAACACGTCGTCCGACGGCTCGACGGCGACGAAATCTGCGACGCGACGGTCGAGCAGACCTGTATCGAGGCGACCCGCAACGACGTCCGGATCCGCAAGGAGGAACCGTGCGAATTCTATGTTGGTCACGACACCGAGCACGGCAGTTTCCGCCAACGCGCGGTCGAGCTTTCGTAGCGCACCAGCGCGATCACTCGCGTGCACAATCACTTTGGACAGCATCGGGTCGTAGTCGCTGCCGACCACCGTGCCCTGTCGTAGTCCGGAGTCGATCCGTACACCGGGACCGGTCGGCTCGACCAGATCCACGACGGTGCCGCCGGTCGGCAGGAAGTCCCGTGAAGGATCTTCGGCATATACGCGGGCCTCGATGGCGTGACCTGTGAGAGTGATGTCGCCCTGGCTGAGGGAGAGCTTCTCCCCAGCCGCAACCCGGACCTGCCACTCGACCAGGTCGACCCCCGTGACCATTTCGGTCACCGGGTGCTCCACCTGCAGCCGGGTATTCATCTCCATGAAGAAGAACTCGTCGGGACGATCCGCCGACACGATGAACTCGACCGTGCCCGCGCCCGTGTAGTCGACACTTCGCGCAGTGTTGCACGCCGCTTCCCCGATGCGTGCTCGTGTTTCCTCGTCGAGCAAAGGCGACGGCGCTTCCTCGATCACCTTTTGATGACGGCGTTGCAAGCTGCATTCACGCTCGCCGAGGTGAATCACGTTGCCGTGCTCGTCGGCAAGAACCTGTACCTCGATATGCCTGGGACGCAATACGAATCGTTCGATAAAGAGCGTGTCGTCGCCGAACGCAGAGGCAGCTTCACGCCGTGCGCTCGCGAGAGCCTCGGCGAGCCGGCTCGGCTCTTCGACCAACCGCATGCCCTTGCCGCCGCCACCGGCCGAGGGCTTGACCAACACCGGGTAACCGATGTCGACTGCCGCCGCAATGAGGTCCGCGTCCGTCAGACCCGGCCGGGCGATGCCCGGCACGACCGGCACGTCAAACTCCGAAACCGCGTTCTTCGCAGTGATCTTGTCGCCCATCACTTCGATGGCGTGCACCGACGGCCCAAGGAACGCGATGCCGGCGGCCGCAAGGGCAGCGGCGAAGGTCGCGTTCTCGGACAGGAAGCCGTAGCCCGGATGCACTGCCTGCGCACCGGTCCGCACCGCGGCGGCGACCACCTTGTCGATGTTCAGGTAGCTCTCGCGCGCTGCCGAAGGTCCGATCAGGACAGCGACATCCGCCTCGCGAACGTGCCGGGCGTCGGAATCAGCCTCGCTGTAGACGGCGACCGATCGGATACCCATCGCGCGCAACGTCCGGATCACCCGAACGGCGATTTCGCCGCGGTTGGCAACGAGGATCGTGTGGAACTCGGTCATATCGCTCACATCCTGAAGACGCCGTAGGAGACAGGCTCGATCGGCGCTTGCGCGCATACCGAAAGTGCCAGTCCAAGAACAGTTCTGGTGTCCGCAGGGTCGATCACTCCATCGTCCCACAAACGCGCTGTCGAATAGTAGGGGTTGCCCTGACGCTCGTACTGCTCGCGAATCGGCGCTTTGAACGCTTCTTCGTCTTCGGCAGACCAGGCGTTGCCCGCACTGTCCAGTTGATCACTACGCACCGTCGACAGCACCGAGGCAGCCTGCTCGCCGCCCATCACCGAGATGCGGGCATTCGGCCACATCCACAGGAAGCGCGGCGAATACGCACGCCCGCACATCGAGTAGTTGCCGGCACCGTAGGAACCTCCGACAACGACGGTCAGCTTGGGAACCCGCGCGCACGCCACTGCGGTCACCATCTTGGCGCCGTGCTTGGCGATACCGCCCGCCTCGTAGTCGCGGCCGACCATGAAGCCGGAGATGTTCTGCAAGAACAACAATGGCACCGACCGCTTGTCGCACAACTCGATGAAATGCGCGCCCTTCATAGCGGATTCGCCGAACAGCACACCGTTGTTGGCGATGATGCCGACCGGATGACCGTGAATGTGCGCAAATCCGGTGATCAAGGTCTTTCCGTACTCGGCCTTGAACTCCTGGAACTCCCCCGCATCCACAATGCGGGTGATCACCTCGTGCACGTCGTAGGGGGTTCGTGGGTCGGTCGGAACGACGTCGTACAGATCTGTCTGCGGAGCGATGGCATCGCGGGGCAGCAACACGTCCCATGGCCGCGCGGCGCGGGGTCCGAACGTGGCGACGATGCGCCGAACGATGCGCAGCGCATCCTGGTCGTCGTCGGCGAGGTGATCGGTGACGCCGGAGATCTTCGAGTGCAGGTCGCCGCCGCCGAGTTCTTCGGCCGTGACGACCTCGCCGGTCGCGGCCTTCACCAGCGGCGGACCGCCGAGGAAGATCGTGCCCTGGTTTCGCACGATGATCGCCTCGTCGCTCATGGCCGGCACGTACGCGCCACCGGCTGTGCACGAACCCATGACAGCGGCAATCTGCGGTATGCCCTTGGCGCTGAGATTGGCTTGGTTGTAGAAAATTCGGCCGAAGTGTTCGCGATCCGGGAAGACCTCGTCCTGCTTCGGGAGGAACGCGCCGCCGGAGTCGACGAGATAGATGCACGGGAGGTGATTTTGCAGCGCGATTTCCTGCGCGCGGAGGTGCTTCTTGACCGTCATCGGGTAGTAGGTGCCGCCCTTGACGGTTGCGTCGTTGGCCACGATGACACACTCACGGCCCGCCACTCGCCCAATGCCGGCGATAACACCGGCGCCGGGGCATTCGTCGTCGTATAGGCCGTTCGCGGCCAGCGGGGACAGCTCCAGAAAGGGGCTACCCGCATCCAGCAATGTGTTCACCCGCTCGCGCGGGAGCAACTTGCCGCGGCTGACATGGCGGTCGCGAGCGCGCTGCGGACCGCCGAGCGCCGCAGCGGCCACCTTCTCGCTAAGTTCGGTCACCAACGCGAGGTGTTCGGTTCGATATCCCGTGCTCACATCTTCGCCGACGGTCATTCGACATCCTGCCACTTGGTTAATCGCCAATAACTGAAAACTAAGATAACCTTCATTAACTGAGTTGTCCAGATGCGTTCCGAAAGGCACCTATGAGCACGGGAGTCGCGGCAGCCGAGCCCACCGGCGATATCGCGCCCGCTCCGCCGACGCGACGCGAGCAATTGAAGGCCGAGCGGCGCGGCCGCTTACTGAACGAGGCGGCGCGGCTGATCGCGGAGCGGGGCTTCCTCGGGGTCCGGCTCGAAGATCTCGGCTCAGCGGCAGGGATTAGTGGACCGGCGGTGTACCGCCACTTCCCCAACAAGGAGGCGCTGCTCGTCGAGCTCCTCGTCGGCATCAGTCAGCGCCTGCTCGCGGGTGGCGAAGCTGTTGTAGCGCAGGCCAATACACCCGAGTCCGCACTGGAAGGGCTGGTCGACTTCCACCTCGACTTCGCACTCGGCGAACGCGATCTCATTCGAATTCAGGATCGCGACCTCGACAACTTGCCCACCGGGGCACGGCGCCAAGTCCGTCGGGCGCAGCGTCAATACGTCGAGGTCTGGGTGCAGGTACTGCTACAGGTCGATGCGGCACTCACGGAGGCCGACGCCCGCGTCAAGGCGCACGCGACGTTCGGGTTGATCAACTCGACGCCGCACAGTTCGAATCCATCCTCGCCGACGCAGACCCGCCGAGTCCTGCGCCAGATGGTCCTGGTCGCGCTGTCGCCCGCCCGATAGCAAGGCAGAATCCAGGGGAACCGGAGTCAGGCCTTGCTGGACATACGTCCAGTTTGTCGGCAGAATCCGGGCAGACCGCATCCGCGGGGGAAATGTAGGTGGGCCCGTGCCGAAGGCAATACGTCTGTCGAAGTCAGTACATTCATTTGCGCCGATCACGCGTCGGGCGGCGCTCACGTCCGCCGGCCTCGCGGCCATCGCCTCCGCGTCGGCGATGCTCGGTAGCGCTGCGCCGGCCCGCGCTGTCCCCTCCAACGCGGGTTCGCTGCTCGTGGGCCGCGGTATCGCCGATATGACCGGCGAGGTGTTCGGTGCCGGGATGAACGGGTACGGCGATCTGTCGCAGACAAGCGTCGGACTGCACCTCCGGCAGCGCGCGCGGGCCTTCATATTCCAGGATCGCGCTTCTGGCGCCCGGATCGTGCACGTGACGGCGGAGACCGGCCTGATGTTCCAGAGCATCTTCGAGGAAGTGCTGCGCAGGCTGGCGTCCCGGTACGGCGATCTGTACCACCGCGGCAACGTACTGCTCACCGCCACACACACGCACAGCGCACCGGGCGGCAACTCCGGACATCTGGTCTACGACCTCACTGTCCTCGGGTTCCGACCCGCCACGTTCGAGGCCAACGTCGCCGGGATCGTCGACTCGATCATCCACGCGCACAACGATATTGCTCCAGCCACCGTCGGCCTCTCGCGCGGGCGGCTCATCGACGCCGGAGTGAACCGCTCTACCACGGCATTCGACAACGACCCGCCCGAGGACAAGGCGGCGTTCCCCGCGAAGATCGATCCGAACTCGGTGACGCTGCAGATCACCCGCAATGGCCGCGTCGACGGAATCATCAATTGGTTTGCCACACATGGCACCTCGATGATGACGACGAACCGGATAGTCAGCACCGACAACAAGGGCTACGCGGCCTACCGCTGGGAACGCGAAGAACTCGGCATCGACTATCTGGCCAACGACAACAGCTTCGTCGCCGCGTTTGCGCAAAGTACCCCCGGCGACATCAGTGCGAACCTCGACTTGCATCCCGGACACGGCCCGACAGACGACGAGTTCGAGAACACCCGCATCATCGGCGATCGGCAGTACCGTGCGGCTCGCGCGCAGAGCGGATCTGCCGCTCACATCGGTGCTGGGATCGACGTGCGGTCGATGTACGTCGACATGGCCAACGTGACGGTGGCCCCCGAGTTCACCGGCGACGGACGCACCCACAAGACGGCAGCCGCGATGCTCGGCTCGGCCTTCGCGGCCGGCAGTCAGGAGGACGGCGGCGGCGGGCCCGAATTCCTGAACGAGGGTGCGCGCGGCGGTAATCCACTCATCCGGGCCGTCAACGAGCAGGTCTACAACCTCACGCCGGAGTTGCGTGCCGCGCAAGCACCGAAGGATATTCTGCTCCCGGTCGGCCTGGTTCCGGGCGCCGTGCAGCAGGTCTTCCCGTTCTATATCGTGCGAATCGGCGACGTCTACCTCGTCGCCCTGCCGTTCGAGGTCACCATCGTCGCGGGCCTACGGCTACGCAGGACAGTGTCGAATGTCCTTGGCGCCGATGTTGATTCGATCATCATCCAGGGCTACACCAACGGCTACGGGCACTACCTGACGACGCCGGAGGAATACGACACACAAAACTACGAGGGTGGCGCAACGCTCTTCGGACGTTGGCAATTGCCTGCTGTGCAACAGATTCTCACCCAATTGGCGACCGCGTTGCGTTCCGGAACGCAGTTGCCGAGCGCCGCGGTCGCTCCGGATCTGACGGGCCAGATCCCGGTCAGCCCCACAGGCGCGGTGACGATCGACATTGCCCCGCAGGGACACGGACTCGGAGACGTCATCGCCGAACCGGCGCAATCGTATTCACCCGGCCAACAGGTCAAGGCCGTCTTCGCCGGTGCGAATCCGAACAACAACCTGCGTCGCGGTGACACCTATCTGACGGTCGAACGCAACGACGGCGGCAGCTGGCGGCGGGTCGCAGACGACGGCGACTGGTCGACCAAATTCCTGGTCGACCAGAACGCCTTGGTTACGACGATCACCGTCACATGGGACATCCCCGCGGGACAGCGACCGGGCAACCACCGGATCGTGTACCGCGGCGATGCCCGAGATCTCACCGGAAAGACATTTCCGATCACGGGTACGACGCGAGAATTCGCGGTCGCGTGATGGACGAACGTACCTTTCGTTCGACTGGACCGAACGAAAGGTACGTTCGCTCTATCGGTTAGGCACCGGGCACGCGTCGGCAGCCTCGGCGACCACCTGCGGCTCGTCCGTGTGAGGCGGCCGGCTGCCCTCGTCCCAGTCGGCCCCCAGCAGCAGTGGCGTCGCAGCCAGCGCGTCGTTCTCCGCCGGAGTGAACGCGCGAGCCCTGCTCAGAAAACGTTTTCCCTCAGGTGTTTCCAGACTGAAGCCCGACCCACGCCCTGGCACCGCATCGAGTACGAGTTGGGTGTGCTTCCACGCTTCGAATTGAGACCCCGAGATCCACACGGTGATCGCGTCGGCACCTGTTGGCAGGTCCGTCGGCACGTCGCCGACGTCCAACCGAAGATCGATGATGCCGAGCAGCACATCCCGGTCGCCCACGATGAACTCGCCATCGGGGTAACACATCGGCGACGACCCGTCACAACATCCACCCGACTGATGCATCATCAGCGCACCGTGAATCCCGCGAAGGCGACGCAGTAGTTCCATCGCCTCCGCGGTAGCAACGAGTCGAGCGACCATCAGAAGAAGCCTTGGGCCTTCGATGCATAACTGACGAGCAAGTTCTTCGTCTGCTGGTAGTGATCGAGCATCATCTTGTGGTTCTCGCGACCGATGCCGGACTGCTTGTATCCACCGAACGCGGCGTGTGCCGGGTACTGGTGATAGGTGTTGGTCCACACCCGGCCGGCCTTGATGTCGCGCCCAGCCCGATATGCGGTGCCACCGTCACGCGACCAGACTCCGGCGCCGAGACCGTACAGGGTGTCGTTCGCCTGCGAGATCGCGTCGTCGTAGTCGGTGAAGGATGCGACCGACACGACCGGTCCGAAGATCTCTTCCTGGAAGATGCGCATCTTGTTGTGCCCTGTGAAGATCGTCGGCTGCACGTAGTAGCCGCCGCTGAGGTCGCCGCCGAGTTCTGCGCGCTCGCCACCGGTCACCAACTGGGCACCTTCGCCCTTGCCGATCTCGATGTAGGACAGGATCTTCTCAAGCTGGTCATTGGACGCCTGGGCACCGATCATCGTGGTGGTGTCCAGCGGATCACCTTGGCGCACAGCCTTTGTCCGGATCGCTGCCATGGCAAGGAACTCATCGTGGATGTCGGACTGCAGGAGCGCCCGTGACGGGCAGGTGCAGACCTCGCCCTGGTTGAGCGCGAACATCGTGAAGCCTTCGAGCGCCTTGTCCTGGTAGTCGTCGTTGGCAGACATGACGTCCGAGAAGAAGATGTTCGGGCTCTTTCCACCCAGTTCGAGGGTGACTGGAATCAGGTTCTGCGATGCGTACTGCATGATCAGGCGTCCGGTGGTCGTCTCGCCGGTGAACGCAATCTTCGAGATCCGGTTGCTCGACGCAAGGGGCTTGCCTGCTTCGGTACCGAAACCGTTGACGATGTTCAGCACACCGGGCGGCAACAGGTCACCGATAAGCGAGATCAAGTAGAGAATCGA
Source organism: Mycobacteriales bacterium (assembly GCA_038256175.1). Taxonomy (GTDB): domain Bacteria; phylum Actinomycetota; class Actinomycetes; order Mycobacteriales; family Mycobacteriaceae; genus Antrihabitans. The sequence goes on along the minus strand of JBBSKP010000160.1, from coordinate 129 downwards.
CGCCGGCGTCTGCTCGGCAGGCTTGAGAACGACCGCGTTGCCCGCAGCGATGGCGGGGGCGAGCTTCCAGACCGCCATCAAGATCGGGAAGTTCCACGGAATGATCTGGCCGACAACACCGAGCGGCTC
>JBBSKP010000159.1:0-11779 GCA_038256175.1 Mycobacteriales bacterium | reverse complement strand
TTTAGAGCCAGAAACAAACAGATGCACCGGTATCTTTCGTTTAACTCGAGTAGAGGTAGTGGCGGGTTCTTACATTGGAATGGCAAAAGGTACTGCGCCTCGTCGGGCGATCTCGGAGACCATCCTGCCGAGATCCTGAACGTGAATGACGGACATCATCTGGTCCCCACCGTCCACTAGCCCACCAATCGCGCGGTTTAAGTTGACAAGCGAGGGAAGGACCCAACGGTCGCCACGCCCGTATACGAGGCCAGGGCGGAGGACCACCCCACCGAAGTCGAGCACAATTTGCTCGGCGTCGAGCCTGCTTCGGCTCAACACAGACCGAGGAGCGGGCACGATTTCGTTCTCGCGAAGCCCACGATGTGCGCCCGGCCCGTACACGGCAGTCGTGCTGAGGTAAACCACTGTCGAGGCACCCGCCAGTTTCGCGCTGTTGAGTAGCCGCGCCGTTCCCTCTACGTTCATCGTCTTGCACAACGCCTCGTCGTATCCGAGGTAGCCGGCGCAGTGGATAATCGTATCGACACCTTCCAAGGCGGATTCCAGCGCAGTGCTGTCCTGCAAGTCCGCCTGAACAATTCGAATTGGTGGTCCGACGCTCGAGTCGGTGCTGCCACGCACAGTCCCAATCACCGCCGCCCAAGGGTCAGATGCGAGCGCTCGGGCAACGGCGGATCCGTGGAAGCCACGGCTTCCCGTAAGGAGGACTCTTCGACTGGTCACTGCGGCGGTGGCGCCGAAACTCGGCAACTCACCATGGGCTGAACCCCCCGGTGGTCGAGGGCGGTAACGTAAGAAGTCACAACTACCCTCGGAGGCACATGGTGCAGCAGGCCCGCGCGCAAGCGACGCGCGAATCGATCATAGGCGCCGCAGGCATCGTATTCGCGCGGTTGAGCTACTCTTCGGCCACCTTGGCGGACGTTATTGCGGAGGCCGGGGTAACTCAGGGGGCCCTTTACTTTCATTTCGATTCCAAGCAGGACCTCGCAGAAGAGCTTATCAAGCGACAGCACGAGCGGTCGTCGGGATTGAGCGCCCGCTTTCTTTCTTCGGAGATGCCCGGGATTGAATCCCTCATCCAGCTCTCCGGTGAACTCGCCCGTCAAATTACTACTGATCCCATCGTGCAGGGAGGTCTCCGGCTCAGCACAGAATCGCCCGAGCTGTTCCCTAACTTCGCGAGCAAGCCGTACCGCGACTGGATAGATATGTGCGAGCACTTCATCCAGAAGGCAATCGACGAAGGCGACGTCAGCGCTGTTCCGGACGCAAGAACGCAGGCACGCTTTGTAATTTCCGCCTTCACGGGAACGCAGGTCGTTTCGCAAGCGTTGACCGGTTGGGATGATCTCTACGACCGTTTGGAGGAGATGTGGTCCATCATCTTGCGCGCGATCCTGTCGAACGATCGACTTCTTCCTTTCGAAAAAGTCGCTACCCTTGTTCGCGCCGCCGCTACGGTTTAGGTCACTCACGTGGTGGCCGCTCGACATTGACGCGAACCGCAACGGCTGTCGAACCACCCTGACTGAACATGACGTCGACAAACGAGCGTGACGATGAGCCAAATTTCACCACGGGCGTCGAGACTTCCACAAAGGTATCGAGCTCGACGAACTGCATGTAGGTTCCGTCGAAGTGGGTGAGTTCCCCGTCCGCCCATCCTGTGGCCGCTCGGGCGGCCTGGAGGCTTGCCTCCATGAAGACCATCCCCGGAATGTGATCGACAGGGTGATCAAAGAACACGGCGTGCGTTCGGTCAAGATGAAGTTGCCACCGCCTTGGCAGCTCAACTGCGGCTTCCACGGGTGAGAGCGCGACGCCGCGAACGAAAGAGTCGAGGGTAGCACCCGTCGCGGGTGGCTTCGCACTCCCGCGCATTCGGGCATACACGCGAGGATCAACTACGCGCAAATAGCCTTGCCCAGCTCCCACGATCTGGCTCCCTATCTTGAACTCAACGGAGCTCCGAAGACTGAGCAGTCGACCGTGCCTGCGTTCCACGCGATCCATTTCAACCTTGATCATCACCTCTTGCGGCACCCCTCGGCGCCCGTGCCCGACGTCGCGCTTCACGATCAATCGGTCCATAAGGAATGCGTGCCCGAGAGGCACGGCGTAGAACCTGTGTGCGCAGAGAATCGTCGCCTGCCGGAGGGTCTCGGCGATCAGAACGAGATCCAGCGCTCCGCCAGCTACCGAGTAGTAGTGATGCTGACGCGGCCATTGTGCCGCCAGGATTAGGAGATCTCTGCCTGCTTCGACAGCGTCGGTGATGAGGACGTCCGATACGGCGAGCTTGTGAACCAATTGTCGCGCCACGGTGGAGCCAAACATGTCGCGATAAGTGTGCTGAATGTCGCTCCAAGCAACGTCTCGTTTGCGCCCGCCGACATGCGCATCTGGTTCCTCTGAATCGTCCGCCCAAGCATCACTTCGCACTTTCGAGGGCAATAGCGCTGTCATGCGTGCAGCGTACCTCGGAACAAACCGTGTTCTCGGTATGCTTCGAATCGACACGCCCGTTCACGTCGCCCCGCGACAAAGGCTGGACGTCAATTGATGTGCTGAAGGCCCTCAAGTTCCGGGCCGAACCACAAGACAGTTCCCTATCGAACTCCTGTGTGAGCTTTTGTAGGCACGTAACCGATCATTCGTCCTACGCCTGCGACAGCGGCCAAGGCCCCTTCATCGGTGTGCACTTCGTGTCTTCGCGATCGGCGGCGATCGCTTATGAACCGACCGAGTAAAAACTCGGACGTAACGCAAGTGGGAGGCTACCCGAGGGCCCTCGCCGCGCGGAGCGATCCGGACATCCGGATCGCGTGTTGCATGCACACTCGAAGGTCGCTCAAGCTAGGGCCGGCGAAGAAGACTTACTGGCGAAGTGCGTCGCTAGGCTTGATCATCGCGGCGCGGAAGCTCGCCGCGACTCCACCCAGCATTCCAACGACAAGGCCGCCGACAATAGCCACAGGAGCGACCGCGAAGTCAAAGACGGGAGTCCACTGATTCGCCAGTGTGATCCCGAGAATTGCGGCCAGTCCGCAGAAGAATCCGATTGCGCCTCCGATAAGTCCGATTGCGCCTGACTCGATTACGATCAGGCAGGCCAGGTGGGCGGCGCGCGCGCCGAGGGCGCGTCTGAGGCCAAATTCTTGTCGCCGTTCAAGCACTGCGAGGACCATTGCATTGGTAAGGGCAGCGAGGGCAGCCAGGCCAGCGACGCCGCTTAGGGCGACCAACGTCAGCGTGACGCTCCCTTCGATTTCCGCTCTAAGGGAGCGGGGGTCCGTTGGTGCCGCCACATCGACGGCAGTTGGTTGGGAAGGAGCAACGGCCATTGGCAGCTGTGTCGCGACTTGTCGAGCAGCGCCAGGCGTGGCGACAACGAACAGCTGCTCGAGCGGCGCATCTGGCAACTCTTCCTCGGGTCCGAACAATAGACTCCCGGCAAGTTCTGGCATCCGTGTCGAAGAATCGATCAGCCCGACTACCAAGTAGGGCGTACCACCCACAGCTATCTCGACCTGACCGTCAATGGGGCCTAGGTCCAATTGATCGGCCAGACTCGTGCCAACGAGAACTTGTCCGAGGTCCGGCAGCTTCGGCTCGTGTGCCCAACGAACTCGGAGTCCGAGCGCTGACGTGAGCTCGCCTGCCACGGAGTATGACGCAGCGTTGTAGGAGGGTCGGCCGCGATTCGCCTGAACCTCAAACGAGTTGTGAGAACTCACTAGAGCCACTGAGGCAACCCCGGAAAGAGAGGCGGCTCCCCGAAGTGCTTGCTCTGCGGTGGGACGATAGTTTCCCGCTATTGAACTCGGAGACCACGAGCCCGATACTTCTCGATTGGCCGCTGCATTGAACGTGTCGGCAACCTGAGCGCTTGAGGTGGACGCGAGACCGAAAGTCGTTACTACTAATGCGACTGCAATGGACACTGCTAAGGCGAGCCCGATAGTTCTCGACGCTCGCGATGTCACGCTCCGAAGTGCGTCTCGAAACACGTCCAAACTTCGGACCGTCGAAGGCCGACCTTCGCTGCGCCGATAAACGTCAACGGACTCGCGCGCCTCGGCGCTTGGACTAACGGGCGACTTCGAAGTGAGTTGACCGTCACGCATCGTCAATCGAATCCCGGCAGCTTCAGCCAATTTCTCCGAGTGGGTGACCATCACCACGGTCTTGCCGCGCGCTACGAGCGCCTTCAACTGCTCCACGATGAGCTCGGAATTAGACGAGTCGAGGTTGCCGGTCGGTTCATCAGCAATAAGTATCGGCGAGTCGGAAGCGATTGCGCGAGCGATGGCAACCCGTTGCCGCTCTCCGCCGGACAATAGGTTGGCTCGCGTGAATGCACGGTGAGACAGGCCCACCTGTTGCAACGCGCTCAGAGCACGTACCCGCCGTCTCGCCGCCGGAATCGCCGAGTACATCATTCCGAGTTCGACGCTGTCGACGGCCGGTCGACGGTCGAGCAGGTGAAAGCTCTGAAATATGAACCCGAAGGTGGCGTTTCGGAGGCGCGCCAGCTCAACAGCAGTAAGGGACGCGACGTCTCGACCATCAACCGCGTAGCGCCCTTCGCTCGGCGAATCAAGCAGACCCAGAATGTTCAGAAGCGTGGACTTTCCGCTCCCAGACTCGCCCTCAATTGCTACGAAAGTACCGCTGTCGATATGAAGAGATACAGATCGAAGCACTTCGACCGAAGGAGACTCTCCGAAACTCTTAGACACCTGCTCGATAGATAGATACGGCACGGTCAGGCGACCTTGACCCTGTCGCCGGGTGCGAGATCGGTCGTCGTTTTGGCCGCTACCGCCGACTCGCCATTCAGCGTTGCGACCTCATCGACTTCGACTCGGTAGAAACTACGATCCGGGCGTTCGACTAGCACGAACGCGTCGTTTCCACCAGAAGTCACAACAGCTGCGGTGGGAACGATGAGCGCATCCTCGGCAATAAGGTCAAGCTGAACAACAGAGACCCCTTTGAACCCAACCGCGTCCTCTGGGAACGCCGGGCCCGCGGCAGCAAAGGCGATGACTTGAACCCCCTCCGCAGTCGGCTCAGCAACGCTCAAAACGGTTGAGGCCACCGTGCGCCCATCAGTCAAAGTAATGGTTGCTCGCTGGCCCGGGAGCACGCCCACGATCGATTCCGAGGGTGCAGGCGCCCGTGCCACAGCCACCCCGGAATCAAAGGTGAGAGACGTCTCTGAAAGAATTTGACCCACAGCCAATCCCTCGACGATCTGGACCGGCGACGAGTGGACTACTAGGAAAGACTCACGGCGCATCAGAGCAAGTGGAGGCGCCGTCGGCGCCTGCGCTGTTGCCTCGATACTTGGCGCTTCGTCTCCGGTTACCTCATCCGCTGCGACGACGGGTGCCGAATAGCCATGCCGTACGTACAGAGCCCCCAACGCGGACTCGGTCTCTGCGCCGAATGTCCCGTCAATGCTGACCCGTGCACCTTGGGCGACCAACGATGACTGCAACTGCCTCACGTCCGGGCCTGTGTCGCCGACCGTGAGGTCGCGATAGAAGGGAAACGCGCCTGTCATAACGAAAACGGGACTCCCGTTTATCTCTGTCAGTACGTCTCCGACGACGTAACCCTGACCCGGAGCCACCGCACGTGCCGTGATGACGGAGGGGGACGATTCCCCCGAGAGCGCCACGAGTTGGGACATGGCGCGGCCGACGGTCACGTCAATCGAGAATGACCTAGAGAGGTCACCCCGCTTCACCTCGGCTGTAATCGCACCGGCCACGGGAGGCCGCGCTGACGCCTCCCGTTGGGCCGGGGACTGAAATGTATCGGCCAGAAACCAGCCGACGGAAGCCCCCATAACGAGCAGGACCATCACCGCGACAGAAAGCATTACCTGCGAACGGCGCGATCGCACCCGGCCGGCGTCTACCTCGGACACTCTATGACCGCGGTGCGTTCTCGGAAATGATGTCCGTAATCCGGCGGTCGAGGTCGGTCAGTTCGTTGCGTGCGGCGATCAAAGCGTCGCCATTGTCGCGGACGGCCTCCACCTGCGCCGTCCACTCAGCGTCGTATTGCGCCTCCGCGAACCCAGAGGACTCTCGGCACCCGACATCAAAGACAGCCAAGTCGCGTTCTTCCTGAGTGACGACGCTCGCGGATACAGATCCCGGCTTGTCGAGCCCAAACTTCACGGCCACGGACTTGGAGGGCATCTCGACGGGGAGGCTCGGAAGGTCGGGAATGCCGCTCTCCTTCATACATTCCTGCCATTCACTCTCGGCTGCCTTCACTTCTGGCTTTCGCAGGGAGGACTCGAATGCCGCCGCGGCCAAAGAAGATGCGAAGTTTGACGTCTGCGCTGGAACCTCGGGCCGATCTTCTGCAAGTTCCTCGTAACAGCTATCCAGCGCTTCTTGCTCACCAGGCTTCAAGGTGCGGTATGCGTATTCCACCCAAGCGGAATCCGGAGCCGAGACAGCTCCTCGCGAGTGATACCCCAAGGTCGCTGCGCGATCGCGATCAAAGGGGTCCCTCACCGACATGTCCAGATTGCTGGTGTTCACGAACGGCACCTTGGCGACGAACCCTTTTTTATCCAAGCAGGGTTGCGTAACGAGGGCCTCCGCATAGCTCACTTTCAAGTCTTGGCCAGGCGGGTATTGAAACTCGTCGAGAGGCATGACTCCAGCAAGCTGATCTTTGGTCGGCAGGTCGATTGCTAGCGGCTGCTGCTCGGCGGATGAACACGCAGCCAGCGTCGCGGCCGCGCCAAGCGCGACGACAAGCGGGAACGCCCGAATTTTATTCTTGATGATGCGGCCCTTCCCGCTTGTCTTGCTCATCGCTTCAATCTCACGGCCTGAGCGACGAGAAGTACCCCGACGATATTGTGTTGGACTGACCGAATACCAATCCCTCGCCGTTCGTTATGTTTCCGTCCCCAGTCTTTTTGGCCAGCACGAACCTTTGCGTCGTTCCCGCCGATGGATAGGCATTCGTGTAGTAGTACGTCGTTTCATAGTTTCCAGCGTTGTAGAACGACAAAGAGTTGTCATTTGAGTTCACACTCGTCCCCGCAAAATTCCACGTCGAGTAGTCAGGAATGTATTGACCGAACTTGACGAACCCGCCACCTTGTCCAGCGGTGACGTAGGTGTGATCACGCCAGTTACACGCATATCCGGATGGGCAATCTGACGTCGCGGCCTGAGCAGGGGCTGCCATAGCGAGCATCCCTGCGCCAATGGCTCCGATGGCCACCAAAGACGCGACTCCGCGTCGGAATTTTGATGACATTTAGTTCGACCTTTCAAAGCTCTGTGTCGTTTCGATTGAAGCGGACCGCCCCTTAAAAGAAACATACCGATCAATTTGTTTGTTAGTCAATGCCTATTTCGTAGTGCGGACTCGAGGAACGAGGAGCTCACCATGACGTCCACGAGGGCGTGGAAGCTGGCTGTTCACCGTCACCTCCTTCGCCAGCTCTGCACCTGATCGATACCAATGCTTGCGCCTGGCGGCTCGAAGGCCAATGCCATACGAGCTGCGCGTCATCTCCGAGATCGCGGCCATGTCGCGTAAGAGTGTGCTGGCGGTGTTCGATGCCGCCGAGAAGGCCGGTATTGGCAGTGACGGCCATGCCGGCCGCAGCGAGGCCGAGGTGTATGCGCTGCTGTTCCCGGGGCGGGGCGAGCATGAGAGTGTGTTCGTGCAGCCTGATTGGGAAGGGGTGCACAAAGAGCTCGCCAAGGTCGGGGTGACGCTGAAGCTGCTCCATGGTGAGTATGTCGACGGGTGCGCAGTGACGGGGCAGCCGGCGATGGGTTACGACCGATTCTGCAAGTCCTACGCGGCGCATGCTCTGGTCACGGGGGCGGCGTCCCGGGTGGGACACAAGGCCGGACGGACGGTCGAGGTCTATTGGTCGGGGCCGACGATGCAACTCACCGACCCGATCACCGCAGGGACGTCTCGGGTGTATTTGTTCGTCGCGTGCCTGCCGTTTTCCCGGTATGCGTTCGTCGAGCCGGCGCTGGATATGCGGCAAGACACCTGGCTGCTGGCTAACGTTGCAATGTTCGAGTGGTTCGGCGGAACGGTTCCTCGGATCGTGCCCGACAACCTGAAGACCGGCGTGATCAAGCACCCGCGCGAGGGTGAGGTCGTGTTGAACGACGCCTACCGCGAAATGGCGGCGCATTACTCCGCCGCGGTGCTGCCGGGCCGACCTCGGGCACCGAAAGACTATCCCGAGGATTCTGTTATCCCGAGTTCTGGCCGCGAGGCGTGTGCGGTGGCGGCCTGAGTGCCCATTTCCTCGGGATAATCATTTCAGTCCGGCGAGTTGGAGGATGAGGTCGTCGCCTCCTGTCCAGAGCGGCGCGAGGTCGGGAGTGGAGCTGCCGGCTCTCTGGATCGCTTCGCGGACCATCTGGTTGTCGGCCGACGCATAGATGCTCGTGGTCGAGATATTCGCGTGGCCGAGGAATTCCTTGATGTGGGGAAGGGGAACGCCTGCGCGCAGCATCTGCATCGCGCGGGCGTGCCGAAGCTGGTGGGCGTGGATCTTCTCCGGGACCTCCGAACAGTGTTGATGTGCCGCGGTGGCGTGTTTGTTGAGCAGGTAGGAGATGTTGTCCTGGCTCATCTGGTGGCGGAGACCTGCCCGGATAGTGAAGAACAACGACTCTGCCGCCTCCGTCGTGCCGGGATGGAACTCGGCCAAGTACTGGTCGAGATGCCGTGCGGTGGTGTCCATCAGCGGGACGGTTCTGCTTTTGCGCCCTTTGCCGGTGAGTGTCACCCGCGCAGCGCCGATCGTGGTGTCGATATCCGCCGGCGTCAGGTCCAGGATCTCCTGGATCCGCGCGGCGGCATCGAAGGTGAGCAGGATGAAGGTGGTGTCCCGGCGCCCGTGGCTGGTGTGCTGTCCGGGGGCGCGGATCAGCGCGTCGACGGCGGGCATGCTCAACCCGTCTGGCGCCCGCGTCGGTGTTCGGGCGGGTTTGACCTGGGCGACTTCCAGCCAGATCGACACGAGCGCCGGGTCCTCGCCGGCGCAGTAGGACAGGAACGACTTGACCGCGGCCAGGCGCTGGTTGGCGGACGAAGCACCGAGATTCCGGGTCTCCAGCAGCCAGGTGAGAAAGGCGGTGATGGTGGAGCGGTTGATCGCCTCGAAGCTGACCTCGGCCAGGGAAAGGTGCTGCGACTCGCGGAGGTAGTCGAGCAGGGCATTCAGCGCGGTTCTGTAGGAGCGGATGGTGTGGGGGCTGAGCCGGCGCGACCGGGGCAGGTGGACGGTCAGCCAGGAGCGGACCAAGTGGAAGAACTCATCGGAGGCCATCAGAGGCCTCCAGCAAAGAGCCTTCGATTCCGGTGTTCGCGATCCGGCGCAGGTCGACGTGGAAGTCCGCGGCCAAGTGGAAGTAGTACCAGGTGTCCTCGGTATTGGCGTGTCCGAGGTGCAAACTCAGGTAGGCCACCAACGCTTCCGGGTCCTTTCCGGCGAGGACCCACCGGTTGATGTTCTCGATGACGTGGGCGTGGCGGAGGTCGTAAACACGCGGCGGCGAACCCGGGCTGAACACGACAGGCGGGTCGGCGGCGGCCAACAGCTGCTGGAACCAGTAGTCGATTGTGCAGTCGCTATAGAAACCTCCCGAACGGTTCGGGAAGAACGGCGTCCGATCCGGATGGAACCCGCTGATCGCGGCGTCATAGTTTCGGCAGTAGTCGTGCAGGTCGGGCGACAGAAACACGATTCGGTCCTTGTGTCCTTTGGACTGCCGGATACTCACCGCTCCGCGGGCCAGGTCCACGTCGTTGCGGTGCAGCGTGCGGGCTTCGCTCGGCCGAAGTCCCAGGCAGTAGATTATCCGGAAGATCACCGGGATGATCACCTCCCGTCTGCCGCCATAGCCGGTGGCCTGGATGTTGTCGGCGACGTCGAAGAGGGACCGCAGCTGCGCGTGGGAGAAAATATGTGGGCGGTAACGGACTTGTTTGCCGGGAATGCCCGACGGGATGACATAGGCGCTCATGCCGAGCGCGCCCATGTGTTTGGCCAGTTGCCGGATCGGCGTGATCCGCCGCATCTGCCCGTTGACGTGCTCATCAGGGCGGGCGACAACCCAGGCCATCGCCATCTCCTTCGTCAGGCTCGATTGGCCAGGGAAATCCTCAGCACACATCCGGTCGAACTGGCGCAGATGCGACTCGGAGGTCACGTAGGGCAACCCGGTCGCGTGTTTGACCTCGAGCAGCGACTTCATCGGGGCGGCCAGGCCGCTGAGGAGGCCGCTCATGACCGTGCTCTTTTCGGCTCGATGCCAGCGAAGTCGAGGCAACACGCCCGCATGCGCTCGTCGTCGGCGGCGAGGTAGTGTTTCGCCGAGGTGATTCCCCGGTGCCCGAGGGCTCCGGAGATCACCGGCAGCGGATTGCCGTCCGCCAGCAGCCGGGTGGCGAACGAGGCCCGCAGCACCCGGAAGCCGCGGCCCGTGCCGTTCTGTGTCACAGCGCCGGAGCGGGCAAAGGCCCGTGAGGCGACCCAATACAAACTGTCGGTGGGGCCCAGCCCGACGTAGGGGGCGTGGGAGCGCAGGAACACATGGTCGTCATCACCGCCGGCGGGCCTGCCGTTGAGGAGATAGTCCGCGATCGCCTCACCGACCTCGGCCAGCAGCGGCAACGTCACCACCGATCCTGTTTTGTGCTGGATGAGGGTGAGCTGCGCGTGCGGCCAGTCGATATCCCGCAACCGCAACCCGGCGATGTCCACCGGCCGCAGTCCCGTCCGGGCGCCCAACAGCAACAGCGCCCGATCCCGCAAACCCATCGCTGTGGTGACGTCGGGCGAGTTGGTCAGCGCGGCAACACCCTCCGCCGAAAGCACGCCCACCGAGGCCACACGTCTGGCGAACAGGGCCGGGACCGCCCGCGACAGGCCCGTGCCGTAGCCGGATTCCTCGAGGAATCGACACAACACCCGAAGCGCCGTCACCACCGTCCTCATGCTCCCGGGCTGGTAGCGGCTGCCCAAGAACACCACCATCGCCGACACGTCCGAACCCGACAGCGCCTGGACATTCTTCACGCCGCGGTTGGGTAGCCACGCCAACGCGGTGCGCGACACGGTCGCATACAAATTCTGGGTCGCGGCGGCCAACGACTGGCCCTGCAACCAGAGCTCGAACTGTTCCTGGACAGGACGGAAAACAGCATCCAGCGCGTCATTAGGATGCGCCGGGCGAGACAGACACCATTCGTAGGACCCGGTTCGTGCCACCTCCGACAGCACCAGGGCGGCCTTCCGCAGGAGCTTGTGTTTCCACTCCTTCATCCGGGCGTCCCGATGCTCCGCCGCGACGAACTCCACAAACGCGGCGACGGTCTCCTCGCTGAACTCATCGACAGCGTCGCGGGAACAGAACCTCGCGAACTGGGACCACGCCCACCGGTACTGCATCCTCGTCGACGGCGCATGGCCCAACGGACCCATTGCCGCCTCAGCCTGCACGATCAACTCGCCTATAGAAATACTCATCTCCGGCTCACCTCCAGTGAAATCGAAAGAGATGAGCCAGCGTAAACAAGCCGCGATTATCCCGAGGAAATGGGCACTCAGGCCGCCACCGCACACGCCTCGCGGCCAGAACTCGGGATAACAGAATCCTCGGGATAGTCTCGCTTATCCCGAATTCGGGATAACCGCGACAAACCGTCCGTGGAGAACACGGTCTCCCATGTTGCCACCTGGGTCATC
>JBBSKP010000158.1:0-11809 GCA_038256175.1 Mycobacteriales bacterium | reverse complement strand
GGCGACAGCGTCGCGAATGCGGCAGCGCCGCCGATCAGTGTGGCGCCTCGCTGGAGGAATTGGCGCCGAGTCCAGTCCGTCACCGCGAGACCTCCGTACTGTCGAGTGGCTCGCCACGCTCGACAGCGAGCCTCACTCGCCAGTCGATTGGCTCAACGTGAAAATGATGCTAGCGACGGAACTAGCCCGGGAGTGGCGGAACTGGCAGGTCAATTCCCGCATGGCGGTCAGCGTCGAGGCCTGGTAGAATCGAATGTATGTTCGAGTGTGAGGGTTCGCCGATCAACCACCTCGATGCCGACCGCATCGACAGGGTGGCTGCTGCGGTGGGGACGGTGGGTGCCGGTCTCGACGATGCGGGTCGGATCGATGCGTTGCGTGCGTTGGAGGGGTTGAAGTCGGCGTGCGCGGCGGCGCAAGCGCGGGTGACCGACGACTTCGATCGATCCCGACGCACCACTCGCGCGGAGAAAGGAATCCCCGCAGCACAGCAAGGCCAAGGCATCGCCGCGGAGGTCGGGTTGGCGAGGTCGGAATCGCCGAACCAAGGGTCGCGGCATCTGGGGTTGGCGATCGCGTTGGTGCGGGAAATGCCGCACACCCTGGCGCTGCTGACACGCGGTGCCATCTCGGAGTGGCGGGCCACCATCCTGGTCCGCGAAACCGCGGTGTTGAGCCGAGAGGACCGGGCCAGTGTGGATCGGGACCTGTGGTCGGATCCGGCAACGTTGGCCGGTCTCGGTGACCGCGCGATCGCCGCGAAAGCGATGACGGCAGCAGCACGGTTGGATGCGGCGGCGATGGTGCGCCGTGCAGGGAAAGCGGTCGGTGACCGACGGGTGTCGAGTCGTCCGGCGCCGGACACGATGGCGTATGTGACAGCGTTGCTGCCGGTACGTCAAGGCGTGGCGGTGCACGTGACGTTGGGGCGAGATGCCGATTCGATCCTCGCCACTGGGGACGCGGAAGGGCGAACACGGTCCCAGATCATGGCGGACCTGTTGGTCGCACGGGTGACCGGTGTCGAAACAGCGGCGGAGCAGCCCGTCACAGTGAATCTGGTGATCTCCGATGAGGTGTTGTTCGGGTCGGAGTCGGCCCCGGTGCACGTGGCGGGCTACGGCGATGTCCCGGCCGGGTTGGCGCGGCAATGGATCGCCGAAGCCGCGAACAACGACAGCACCACCCCGGACACAGACAACACCGACACAGACACTGTTGCAGCCGATCGTGCTGCGGCGGTGCTGCAGCTACGGCGGGTGTACGCCCATCCCGGGACCGGGGCGTTGACGGCGATGGAATCGGTCGCCCGGTGTTTCCCGACCGGACTCGTCCGGTTCATCGACATTCGAGATCGCACATGCCGCACCCCATGGTGTGATGCCCCGATCCGGCACCGGGATCACATCAAATCCCATGCCGAGGGTGGTGAGACCACCGCCGACAACGGTGCCGGGCTGTGTGCGGCGTGCAACTACGCGAAACAAGGCGACGGGTGGGCGGCGCAACCAAAGCCCAGGAAACGCGCGCAGTTGCACTGCTACGAATTCAGCACACCGAGCGGGCATCGATATCGCTCGACCGCTCCACCGTTACCGCGGCCGGCGCCCATCGAGGGTGTCGAGGTGTACCGGTCGCCCGAGCAGATCCTGGTCGATCTGCTCGCCGTTGCGTGATGCTCGAGCAATCAGCTTCACGATGCGGGCACGGCGGTCGTACTCACCAGCTTCGTGTCGACGACCATGACGTTGGCGTCGCGCAGCACGCCCTGGATCGTCGCGTCGCGTTCAGTACGCAGGTCGAGCAGCGGGTTGAGCACGCCGCGGAGCACCGAGTACACAGTCCATCGTTTCGGCGCGATGATCCGAGGTGCGCGGATCTCGATGCCGTCGGCGATCGCTTTGCCCGCAGCTGCGGGTGCCAGGCGTTTGCGGAGGAACCCGGGGAACGTCGCCTCGAAGCGCTGAGCGACCGGGGAGGCAAAACCTTCGCGGACCATGGCGGTATCGATGAAGCCGAAGTAGGCAACACTCGCCGATGCGCCGTGCTGAGCGAGCTCGCCGCGAAGAGCACGGCCGAACTGTTCGACTCCGGCTTTGGCCATCGCGTAGGGGGCAAGGATGACGCCGTTGACGAAGGCGTAGACCGACGCAACCACGACAACGTGGCCCTTGTTCTCGATGATGTGCGGCAGTGCCGCGTGAACCGTCCGATACACGCCGAGCAAGTTGACATTGATCACCCGCTCGAAGGTCTCGGGGTCCATCGACTCAACGGTCTGGGGTTGGGGCGCGATGCCGGCGTTGGCGATCACGATGTCGAGGCGGCCGAATCGCTGCGCGGCCTGAGCGACCACATCGCGCATGGCATCCGCATCGGTGACGTCGGCGCCGAGGCCGATTGCGCGGCCGCCGAGCTCACTCGCAGCCCGTGCGGTGGCGTCCGAGTCGAGGTCGACAAGCACGACGCGTGCGCCGCGCTTGTGCAGGTCGCGCGCTGTCGCGAGGCCGATGCCGCGGGCAGCGCCGGTGATCAGTACGACTTTGTCGGTGACGGGGTAGGAGTTTATGAGTGCATCGCTTTCGTGGTTGGTGTCGCGGTGACGGGGCTGGTGCTGAGGTGTCGGGAGAGGAACTCGATCTGGTCGGCGAGGGCACGTTGTTGCCACTCGCCTTGGTAGACGTCGAAGTGGTCGACCGGGTAGGACCGCACCTCGGCGTAGCGGCCTGCTTTGACTGCGGCGCGCTTGGCTGCGGCGGGGGGTGCGACGGCGTCGTGCTCGCCGTACTGCACGAGGAGCGGGGTGCGGAGGCGATGCGCCACGCGACCCGGGCGATTGATCGCGACCTCGAGGACGGTGCGTGCGCACACCTCGTTTCGCCAGGTCGGTCCGGCGAGAGCCAGGTAGCCCTCGAGTGCGCCGGGAGTGCTGATGACGGACGTCGATCCGGGCTCGCCGACGATCGGGATGTGATGCGGTTCGCGGCGAAACGTGGCGCGTGCGGCGTCGCGGAGGCCGTGTCCGATGAGTGGTGCGAGTTTGAGCGGGTGGCGTCGAACGATCGCGAGGAGCGCCGCGAGTCCGTCCATGGCAGGGGTCAGCGAGAGGATGGCAGCGATGCGCGGGTCCGCGGCGGCGACGGGCACGATGTGGCCGCCCGAGTACGACGTACCCCAGAGGACGATCCGTTCCGGGTCGACGCCGTCGATCTGCCTTGCTGCGGCGATCGCGGCCTGGTAGTCGGCGCGTTGCCGCCGGTACGAGACATGCTGTCGCGGTGAACCTTCCGAGCTGCCGAAGCCTCGGTAGTCGAATACAAGGACGTCGAGTCCGGCGGCGGCGAACCCCTCGGCGTAGGGGAGGAGCCCGGTGTCACGGGAACCTCCGAATCCGTGTGCCATGACGACGCACGGCAGGCCGCGGTCGCCGAGGAAGGCGTCGCTCGAGGCGGTCAGGTGCCAGGCTGCGCAGCGAGTGCCGCTGCTGGTGAAGGTGAGCTCGCGCTTTTCGGTCATGCCAGAAAGGTACGTGCGCTCCGTCACACCCGATACGGACATTCGCCCACACTTCCGTACGTACGTTGTGCGGTGGCACACTCAGAACGTGACCATGGATCCGCACATGAGCGAACTCATCGGCGCGATCGCACGGCGGATGCTCGCAAATGAGGACGAACTCGTTCGCGATATGGACGCTGCCGCGATCGAGCTGGTGCCGGTCTTCGGTGCCGACGCCGCGATCGCGGCGGAGGTCAGCGCTAGCAACCGTGCCAACCTGCACCGGTTCCTGACCGTCGCCCAGCACGCAGACTCGCGACCGCCCGTCGATGTGCCGCCCGAGGCGCTGGACATTGCGCGCACCCTCGTACGTCGCGGTCTGGAGTTCGACGCAATATTCCAGGGCTATCGCGCCGGCCAGCAGTTGGCGTGGCAGCGCTGGCTCGAGGCCGCGTCCCATGTGGTCGAGCCCGGACCCGAGTTCGCGGCAGTGCTCGAAGCGTCACTCGCGTTGCTCTTCAAGTACGTCGACGACGTGTTGAGCCGGGTGTTGGCGGAGGCGCAGCGCGAGCGCGAGGAGATCCTGGGTGGAGCACTCGCACGACGCACGGAGACCGTCCGTCTGATCCTCGACCACGCGCCCATCGACGAGCGCACCGCGAGTAGCCGCCTCGGTTACGAGCTGTCCCGACGTCACACGGCGGTCGTGCTCTGGGCCGAGGCCAGGGTTCCTCACGGCGCCTTGGAGTCTGCTTCCGAGCTGCTCGCTCGGGCAACGGGGGCACGCCGGCCGCTCACGATGGTCGCCGGCACGTCGGCGCTGTGGGTGTGGATCGGCACGGAGGTAGAGCCTGCGATCGCGGACCTTCGCGCTGCATTCGCGGAGAGTCCGACGAGCATTCGCGCGGCGGTCGGACCGACCGAACGCGGCATCCTCGGGTTTCGCCGCTCCCACGATGCGGCTGTCGGAGTTCATCGTCTCCTCACCGGCCAGCCCGAAGGTGAGCGCTTCGCGACGTACGCCGAACTCGAGGTGACCGCGCTTGCGGCGCACGACGAGCGACGAGCAGCGGAGTTCGTCGCGGCCACCCTCGGGCCGCTCGCCGCCGACGAGCCGAACGCTGCGCGCCTGC
Source organism: Mycobacteriales bacterium (assembly GCA_038256175.1). Lineage (GTDB taxonomy): Bacteria > Actinomycetota > Actinomycetes > Mycobacteriales > Mycobacteriaceae > Antrihabitans. Next base: position 7,178 of record JBBSKP010000158.1, on the reverse strand, counting down.
GTGAATCGCTGCGGGTGTTCCTGGACGAGGCCGACAACGCACCGCGAGCGGCCGCCCGACTACATACCCACCGCAACACAGTCCTGCAGCGGATCGCGCGCGCGACCGAACTGCTCGGCCACGACGTCGGTGAGCGCCGACTCGCGCTTGCGCTCGCCCTCGAACTCGCGCATCGGCTTGGCCCGCGGGTGCTGGTTAGATCAACCTGAATGCATGCCGCTGCACATAGGCGGGGACTATTGCTAGGCCGCAGCACATTGGTCTGTGCGTCCGCGGGGTTCATCATTGTTCAGCGCTGGACGGGGGCATCTTCGATGCGCTGCAGTCCGGCTACGTGCAGCGCGCCAAAGAGACCCTTCCCCGTCAGGGCGCCCGTGGACCCTGGAAGGTCCTGATGAATTACAAGCAGGATTCGAAAATCTTTGTCGAGGGCCCAATCGACGACAGTCACTTGCACTTCGAGGGCGCAGCCGCACTAGTCGAGGCAGTCGCCTAACTAGCTCGAGGTATTCAAAAGGAGCCGACCATGGAATTCGTAAAGATCCTCGCGCCGCTGATTCTGTTCATGTTCTTCCCGCTCTTGATTCCCGCTGCGGTTCACGTTTTCGGTCTTGTCACCGACCGGCACAAGTTCGCATAGTCAAGGTCCCCACTGCTCCCAGGCGCGGCGGCCAAGCCACCACAGCCCGGAACCAAGGACGAGGCCGATCGTGAGGAAGAAGACGATCGCGAAGCGCCAGTCGTAGAACAGTGCGAATGCGTAGCCGAGCCACAATCCTCCGAGAAGCGCGAGGTACGCCAAAGCGCCGATCAGGTTCAAGGCATTGCGTTGGGCGCGCGGGATCCGAATAGGTCGGGACCAGTGCAAAGGTCCCAGACCTACGTCGATTCGAATTCCCATTGGCACCCCTCGGCGGACGCGGAGCCCCGAGGCTAGCCGCCACCTGATTGGAATGTCGCGCAGGCTCGCCTGAGCCGGTTGCATTCGTGACCGAACTGCGACGGGATCAGGTCGGTCCGGTTACGATTTCCCGGGCACATTGCACCGATCTCAGAACTCAGGGGACCCTGATGAAAATTGCCGATCGATCTTCCCATCGCAAGATTCGTGCGGCCGGCGTCGTGCTCGTCACGGCGGCATTGGCGGTCGGTTGTTCGTCCGGATCGTCGGGTGAGTTCTCGATCTCAGCGCCGACCACGATCGGCGAAGCGCCCAATGTCATTGCGGGCGTTCCTCTTCCCGACGACAGCGTCAACAAGGCAGTCGCCAAACTCGACGAGCTCGGCGATCAGGTGATGAAGAACTCGGGGATTCCGGGCATGGCCATCGCCGTGGTCCATGGTGGAAAAGTCCTTTACGCCAAGGGCTTCGGAGTGCGCGACGTCACCAGGGGCGACAAGGTCGACGCGGATACCGTCTTCCAGGTCGCATCTGTGTCGAAATCGGTGTCTGCAACCGTAGTAGCGAGTCAGGTGACGAAGGGCGGCGTCTCGTGGGATACGCCGATCGCCGAGGCGATGCCGGGCTTCAAGCTCGCCGACCCCTGGGTGTCGGACCATGTCACGGTTGGCGATTGCTTCTCGCACCGTACGGGGCTGCCCGGTGCGGCGGGAGACAAGCTGGAGGACTTGGGGTTTGACCGCCAATACATCCTCGACCACCTGCGCATGCATCCGCTGAATCCATTCCGGATCACCTACAACTATGCCAACTACGGCCTCACGACCGGCGCAGAAGCGGTGGCGACGAAGGTCGGAAAAGGGTGGGCAGACCTCGCTGAGGAGGCGATCTACAAGCCACTCGGACTCGACTCGACGAGCTCGCGTTACGCGGACTTCCTCGAGCGAACCAACCGGGCGACTCTGCACCAGAAGATCGACGGAAAATTCGTTCACGACCTCGACCGGGATCCGGATCCGCAGGACCCCGCAGGTGGCGTGAGCTCGTCAGTGAACGACTTGGCCAAGTGGCTTCTCATGGTTCTCGGAAACGGAACCTATGAGGGCAAACAGATCTACACCCCGGAGTCGTTCCAGCCCGCGATATCGCCGCAGATCGTTTCGGGCAAACCGTCGACGCCTGAGTCGCGCGCCAGCTTCTATGGCTTCGGGTTCAACGTCTCCACGTCGACGACAGGGCGAACCGGGTTCAACCACTCCGGTGCTTTCTTATCCGGTGCGGCCACGAACATCCTGGCAATTCCGTCCGCCGACGTCGCCATCGTGACGTTGACGAACGCATGGCCGATCGGAGTGCCGGAAATAGTCAACGAGAGCTTCGCCGACCTCGTCCAGACCGGAAAGATCAACGAAGACTTCACTGATTTGTTCACCAAGATTCTGGCACCGATCACCGTGCCGGAGGGGTCGCTTGTCGGCAAACCACGCCCCACCAGCCAAGCCGCGTCGAAGCCACTCTCGGACTACGCCGGCAGCTACGCCAACGACTACTACGGCCCCGCCACGATCTCCGAGAAAGACGGCGGTCTGGTCCTCGGGCTTGGGCCGGCCGGTAAGACATTCCCGCTGACGCATTGGGACGGCGACACCTTCACCTTCACCCTGCTCACCGAAAACGCGCCGCCAGGAACGATTTCCAAGGCCGTATTCGATGGCGGTCGTCTCAATCTCGAGTACTACGACGCCGACAAGATGGGGACGTTCGTTCGCTGAGCCCACCTACCAGCTGAGCTACCTACCGCAGGGGCACCAAGGCTGGTGGTGCATCGTCTGGTGCGAGCAGCGCGCCGATCTTGCGGCCGAGGACGTCGGCTTGGTTGGCGAAGCTAGCTTGTTCGTATGCGGCCTCGTCGTAGGTGACCGCGACAGCGACAGCAATCTTCTTCGACGGCAAGTAGCCTTCGAATGCCCCGTATCCCGACATCAGCGGGTTCTGGGCCAGCCAGTTGCCGAGAATGATGACGCCGAGCCCGTAGGTATAGGACTCGTCCTGCACTGTGCACGTAAGGCAGCCGGGCAGTTTGGTGGTCTTTCCGCGCAGTTCGGGGGAAATCATCTTCTGATAGGACTCGGGCGAGAGTAGTTTGCCGGATCCGATTCCGACGGCCGTGTCGTGGAGATCGAAGATGGTGGACGTCTGGATTGCGCCGCGAGTGATCGACCACGACGGATTCCAGCCAGTGGTCTCCTCGTAGAACCGCGTGCCGCTCGGAATCTGCAAGGCAGCCCGGCGCTCTGAGCTGAACGCGTGGAGCGCCGGCGCGGGAATTGCTGCCGTCTGCGAAGCGACAGTGTTCTTCAGGCCCAATGGGTCAAGCACCTTTTCCTTGATCAGCGTCTCCATCGGCTGACCGGTGATCTTCTCCAGTGCCAACCCCAAGATCACGTAATTCGTGTGGGCGTAATTCCAGTTCGTGCCCGGCTCGTAGATGAGCGGCCTGTTGACCGCGTAGCTCAGCAACTCCTCTGGTGTCCAACTCCGGAACGGGTCCGCATAGAGGGCGCTGTCGAACTCTGTGTTTTCGATGACGTAGTCCACGTAGCCCGAAGTCATATGAGCGAGCTGGCCGAGTGTCACCCGATCGGTATGCGGTATGTCGGGCAACCACTTCGACACTGTGTCGTCGAGACTGACCTTGCCCTCGTCGACCAACTGCAGCAGCGCTGTCGACACGTACGAGATCGCGACCGCCCCATTGCGGAAATTCATATCCACGGTTGCGGGCACGCCGGTCATGGTCTCGCCGATAGCTTGCGTGACAATCTCTTTGCCGTCGACCGTCGCGCGGACGATCACCGATTTCAGATGTGCGCTTTCCATCGTGTCGCGCACGATCTTCAGCACTGCCTCTGCCTGGGCAGGGTCCGATGACGTCGACTCGTGGGAAGCATCGTTGGAGGAGCATCCAGCCACAAGGCTCAGCGCGCACGCAAACACGAAAATCCGCCGGCTGGAAGACACAAGACTAAAGGGCATAGATGAGCATGACAGACATGCAGGCAAACGGGACGGACTTCACATTGTGTACACAATCCGGCCCTTACAGGAGGCCTCGCAAGCGCAGGTCGGTGACGTACTTCTCGATGAGAGGTGCAGTCAGATGCGGAATATCGTTGTCTGCACCGATATTCGCGGCTTGCACCGCAGCGGTGAATTCCTTGGCGGGCACGGCTGACCCGGGGATGGGAATACCTGGACGACGGTAGGCGTGCAACAGCGGAAGCACCGATGCCTGGCGTTGCTTCTCGGGTAGTGATCGCAGCGCAGTCTCGAAGCGGGTCAACCATTCGGCGTAGTCGTCGATGCGCTGGATCGCGTGGCCGGATCCGATGAGCCAGTCCACGAATTCGTCGAGCGAGATGCCGTCGTCGTGGGGATTGAGGACGTCGAATGTTTGGAAGCCGGCTGTCGCGTTTGCGCCGAGGGTAGTGATGGCTTCGGCGACGAAGTCCGCGGGTAGCCCGTCGTAGTGTGCGCGTTGCCGGTGGCCCTCAGGGTCGGTCCGGTAGAAGGAGAACGGCGCGATGCCGGTCGCCACCACGCTCAGCAGGAGCCGGGTGAACATATCGGGCACGTTGAGCTGACCGCCGAATCGGCTGTGCGCCAAGATCATGTCCGATCGGAAGACCGCGACAGGCAGGCCGCACAGATCGTTGGCTTCGCGTAGCAGTACCTCACCGGCCCACTTGCCGTAGCCGTTGGCGTAGCTGTCGTCGACGGCGCGCTTCGCGCTCATTTCGCGAATGTCACCGTCTTCCTCTAAGGCCGACGGCTCTATTTGTGCTGCGACGGCGACAGTCGACAGATAGGTGACGGGCTTGATTCGTGTGGTGAGCGCCAGCCGGATGATTTCCGCTGTGCCAACGACATTGGGGCCGAACAACTGGTCATAGGGTAGGACGTGGTTGACCAGCGCCGCCGGGTGCACGATCAGATCGACGGTCTCCGCCAGCCGATTCCATGTCTCGTCGTCCAGCCCGAGGTTTGCATCGCCGATGTCGCCGGCGAGCACTTCGAGACGGCGCGTAGCAAGATCGCGGAAGTGCTCGAGGAGTTCTGGGTCACCACTGTCGAAGGCCTCGTCCAGCCGTCTCCGGGCCGCCTCGCCGTCCCTGCCACGGATGATGCAGATCAGTGTGCCGCCGGTCCGGTCGAGCCGCTCGAGCCATTCCAGGCAGAGGAAGCGGCCGAGGTACCCATTGGCACCCGTCAGTAGAACGGTCTGGACGAGCTGGGTCGCCGCCGGGAGATTCCTTGCGCTGTCGAGAGTTCGGGCATCGATGAACTTGTCCAGAGTCAGATCCGCGGCCAGTGCGCGTTCGTGCTGACCGTGGACTGAGCTGAACGTCGGCCGCAGCGAGCCGGAATTCTGTACAGCTTCCACGTATTCCGCCAGCTCCTGCAACCCGTTGGCCGGGCTGACGATGACACCGACCGGAACCGAGATATCGAAGATCTCGCCAAGCAAGTTCGAGAACGACAGGGCGGAAAGGGAATCCCCGCCGAGGTCTGTGAAGTGCGCATCCGGGCGGAGTTCACTCGCCGCGCAACCGAGGAGCGCCATGACGGCGCGGCCGATGGTTTCGAGCACCGGCAGGTCGGCGGCCTCGTGATGCAGTGCGACGAGCTCGTTGGCCTGTCCTTCGGCCAAATTTGCGTACAGCTGTTGGAGGCGATCGCCGTAATGTTCGATCAGGTTGGGCCGCAACAGCTTACCGATCCCGGAGAGTAGACCGTTCGCCGTCGTGAACCGCTCGGTCTCGACGATGAAGTCGCGCGGGATCTCGTAGGAGTTGAGATCCGAGTCCTTGGCGATCTGGTGGAGCGATTCGCCCAGTGCCGCCTTGGGATCCGCGCCCGCGAGCGTTTCCGCGGTGGGCACGATGACCGCGAGGAGATACGCGCGTTCGCTACTGCCGTAGACGAAGATCTGTTCCAGCAGAGCGCTGCTGGCGAAGACGGCCTCCACATTCGCGACCGCGACGAATTCGCCTTGGGACAGCTTCAATACGTTGTTGCGGCGGTCGACATAGACGAGCCGGTCTCGCCCCAATGCGTCACGGTCGAGCTCGGCCACGATGTCGCCGGTCCGGTAATAGCCGTCCGCGTCGAAGATCTCGGCGTTGATGTCGGGTCGCTTGTAATACCCGGGAATCATGGTGGACGTCTTCAACAGCAGTTCGCCGCGCGGATGTGGTTGGTCTGTACCGAAATAGCCGAGTTCGGGCACATCGAACAGCTTGTAATCGAGGACCGGTGGCCGCCGGACGATGGTGTCGATCACGACCCCGCCGCCAGCTTCGGTCGAGCCGTAACCGTCGTGCAGTTCGAGTTCGATGACCGACTCGATGAAGGTCTTCATTTCGGCGGCGATCGGCGCGCTGCCGACAACACGGACATGTATCTTCCGCCGAGGAAGTGTTCGCGCAGTTCAGCTTTCACTGCATAGTCGAGGGCGTCGCGGTCGGTGCCTGGCTCGAATCGCCGATCCATCTCGGCTTGGTAACGCTGAAAGATCATGTCGCACACGCGCGGAACGAAGAACAGCTCGGTCGGACGAGTCCGAGCAATATCTTCGAAGAGCGTCGACATGTCGCTCTTGGCTGTGAAGAATGCGGTGCCACCACGCGCGAGCACGCCCTGCAGCATTATTCGTCCAGCGATGTGGCTCATAGGCAGATAGTTGAGGTTGATCGCCGCCACCTCGGGCTGGGACAGCCATACCGCTTTGACCAGGCTGCCGGTGTACATCGCCCCCTTCGGGGTTCCCGTGCTGCCGGAGGTGTAGATCAGCAGGGCGAGCGGATCGTCGCCGTCCGCCGGGACGAAGAGTGGCGCGCTCGAAAGCGTCCGTCCTCGTTCGAGCACGGAATCCAGCGACTCCACGACCACCGCGATATGTGCGAGTCGTCGGGTCGCCGATTCGAATGCGGCACGGTGGTCGTCGTCTTCGTCGTGGTAGTCGAAGACGACCAACCGCTCCGGGGGGAGGGCCGGCGAGAATGAGGTCGACCGCAATGTCGAGAGTCTCGAGGCTCGCGGCCAATGTATGCGGTGCTGTCTCCGCGACGATCGTCGACAACTGCGTGACGGACGCACTGGCCTGCAGTGGCACCGTGACCGCTCCGAGGTGCACGCAGGCCAAGTCGACGGTGGCATAGTCGATGCTGGTGAATCCGAGAGTCGCGACAAAATCGCCTGCGCGCATGGGATGTTC
>JBBSKP010000157.1:0-11860 GCA_038256175.1 Mycobacteriales bacterium | reverse complement strand
GTCTGCGAGCGCGCCAACTGTCCACAACGCGCATTCCCGCCGCTCGGAAAGGAACTCGACATCAGCGAACACCGAAGTTCGGTGTCGCCGTATGTGTTAGGCCCGTAGGGCTCGTGCGCACTTAAGGAGTCCCGGGACTCACAAAGTGCGCACGAGCGCGAAGCGCCTTCAGAACGCCGCTTCGTCCAGCTCCATGATGTCGTTGTCGATCGCGGCCAGAATTCCCGTCGTCGCCGCGAGTTTGGGCAGCACGTTCTTGGCGAAGTAGGACGCGACCGCGACCTTGCCCTGATAGAACGGCACATCTTTCGCGGCGGGCGCACCGGCGAGGGCTGCGAGCGCAACCTCCGCATTGACCAACAGCCGCCACCCGATTACGAGGTCACCGACGGAATACAGATACCGGACCGAGCCCAGCCCAACCTTGTACAACTCGGCCGGATTCTGTTGCGCCGCCATCAGGAAACCCGTGAGAGTCATCGTCATCGCCTGCACTTCGTCGAGCGCCGTACTCAGCAATGCGCGCTCGGCCTGCAACTGGTCGCCGTCGCCGCCACCGTCGATGAACGCCTTGATCTGCCCCGCAAGGTGGCCGAACGCGACGCCGCGGTCACGGGCGATCTTGCGAAAGAAGAAGTCCTGCGCCTGAATTGCCGTCGTGCCCTCGTAGAGCGAGTCGATCTTGGCGTCACGAATGTACTGCTCGATCGGGTAGTCCTGCAGATAGCCCGAACCACCCAGCGTCTGCAAGCTCTCGGTGAGAAGCTCGTAGGCCTTCTCCGATCCGACACCCTTCACGATCGGCAGGAGGAGGTCGTCGACGCGGTGCGCGAGGTCGGGTCCAGCACCCGAAACCAGTTCTGCGACGTCGTTGTCCTGGTGCGCTGCGGTGTACAGGTACACCGAGCGGAGGCCTTCCGCGTAGGCCTTCTGCGTTATCAACGAACGCCGAACATCCGGGTGATGAGTGATCGTGACGCGGGGTGCTTCCTTGTCGGTCATCTTGGTGAGGTCGGCGCCCTGGATCCGTTCCTTGGCGTAGGCCAGCGCATTCAGGTAACCGGTCGACAGCGTTCCGCTCGACTTCACGCCGACCGTCATCCGGGCGTTCTCGATCACCTTGAACATCTGCGCGATGCCGTCGTGCACATCACCGACGAGATAGCCGACGGCAGGAACATCGGTTGCGCCATAGGTCAATTCACACGTGGGCGAGGACTTCAGGCCCATCTTGTGCTCGACGCCGGTCACATAGACACCGTTGCGCTCGCCGAGTTCGAGGGTTTCCGGATCGAACAGGTAGTTGGGGACATAGAAGAGGCTCAGCCCCTTGGTACCCGGACCTGCGCCTTCGGGACGAGCGAGCGTCAGGTGGAAGACGTTCTCGGCTGTGTCACCAACATCGCCACCACTGATGAACCGCTTGACACCCTCGATATGCCAGGTGCCGTCCGGCTGCGGGATCGCCCGTGTCCGGCCGGCACCGACATCGGAGCCCGCGTCCGGCTCCGTGAGGACCATCGTCGCGGCCCACCGCTTTTCGTAGCCCTTCTTCGCCCACTGCTTCTGCGCTTCGGTGCCGACGTCGTAGAGCACGCTTCCCATGAACGGACCGAGGTTGAAGAAGATCGCCGAGGGATTGGCGCAGATCAACATTTCCTGGATCGCCCACAGCAGCGCGCTCGGCGCCTTGACACCACCGATCCCCTCTGGCAGTCCGATCGTTCCCCAATCGGCTTCCTGCACCGCCATGATCGTCTTCCGCAACGCTGCCGGGATCGAGATCGAGTGCGTCGACGGATCGAACTGCACGGGGTCGCGGTCTGCGTCGGCGAACGACTCGGCGATGACCTCCTCGGAGAAACGCGCAACTTCCTCGAGGACATTGCGCGCAGTGTCGGTATCGAGGTCGCCGTACGCCCCGCTGTCCAATAGCGAGCCGATTCCGAGGACCTCGAACAAGTTGAACTCGATGTCTCGGACATTGCTCTTGTAGTGGCTCACTGAAGACTCCCTTGTCGACGTACACCGGCTCTGCCGGAACTCGAGCTTGCCCGATCGCGGATTGTGTACGCAATCGTATGTTTCCGGACCCGGCGGCGACCGAACCGGCCATCCGCGTCGTCATCGTTCAGAAAGATTGTTCACCAGGCGAAATCGGGCCCGACGAGGATTCGTTCATCTGATAGAAACACCGGACACAAACTCGTCATCGACGGTCATTCAGTGGCAATACTTTCCCTTTAGTGTCCGACAACGAATACAGCCGTTGTATACGCGGGTCGGGTACGCGGCGTGTTCGGTGGCGGCACGCGCAGCGGTGCTGTCGCTCCTCCCTCCGGAAGAACGAAAGGCCCGTCCATGCCAGATTCTTGTGGTTCCGATAGTCCCCGATCGAAGCGCTTCCTGCGCTTGATGGCAGCTCCAACCGCGCTCGCCGCGGTCGGCTTGGTACTGACCGGCTGCGGCTCGAAGGCAAGCGACACGAAGGACTCCGCAAGTTCGGCGGCCTCGTGCGTGGATACCTCGAAGGACACGATCAAGATCGGAATGCTCAACTCCCTTTCGGGAACGATGGCCATCAGCGAAGTGACCGTGCGTGACTCCATCGCACTGGCAGTCGAACAGATCAACGCCGCCGGCGGCGTGCTGGGTAAGAAGATCCAGACGGTCGCCGAGGACGGCGCCTCCACACCGGCCACATTTGCGGAGAAGGCCGAGAAGCTCATCAGCAGCGACTGTGTCGCAGCCGTTTTCGGTGGTTGGACCAGCTCGAGCCGCAAGGCCATGCTGCCGGTGTTCGAGGACAAGAACTCACTGCTCTACTACCCCGTTCAGTACGAGGGTCTCGAAGACAGCAAGAACATCTTCTACACCGGCGCGACCACCAACCAGCAGATCATCCCGGCGCTCGACTACCTGAAGGAGAAGGGCGTCAAGTCGCTCTACCTCGTCGGTAGCGACTACGTGTTCCCGCAGACCGCGAACCGCGAGATCAAGGCGTACGCGGCAGCCAACGGCATCGCGATCAAGGGCGAGGACTACACGCCGCTCGGCTCCACCGACTTCTCGACCATCGTGAACAAGGTTCGTTCCGCCGACGCCGACGCGGTGTTCAACACCCTCAACGGCGACTCCAACGTCGCGTTCTTCCGTGAATACACCAACGCGGGACTCAAGGCCGCCGACATGCCTGTCGTCTCTGTGTCCATCGCCGAGGAAGAGGTCGGCGGCATCGGTGCACAGAACATCGCGGGCCAGTTGACGGCGTGGAACTACTACGAGACCGTCGACTCCCCGCAGAACAAGGCGTTCGTCGATGCGTACAAGGCGAAGTACGGCGCGAACAAGCCGACCTCGGATCCCATGGAAGCCGCCTACACGTCGGTCTACCTGTGGAAGAACACGGTCGAGAAGGCGAACTCGTTCGCAGTCGGTGACATTCAGGCCGCAGCTGACGGCGTGACGTTCGACGCCCCCGAAGGCCTCGTCACCATCGACGGCAGCAACCACCACGTCACGAAGACTGCCCGTATCGGCGAGATCCGCTCCGACGGCCTGATCTACACGGTGTGGGACTCGGGCAAGCCGATCACTCCGGACCCGTACCTCACGTCGTACGACTGGGCGAAGGACCTCGGCAAGTAACTGCAGCTACCTGCCTGTGCGCGAGTTTTACCCCGCCAGGGGTAAAACTCGCGCACAGTCCGACGAAGGAGGCACCTCTCGATGGATGTCATGATCGGGCAGTTGTTCACGGGGCTGAGCCTCGGTTCGATCCTGCTGCTCGCCGCGCTTGGCCTATCGCTGACCTTCGGTCAGATGGGCGTGATCAACATGGCACACGGCGAGTTCATCATGGCCGGTTGCTATACGGCTTACGTTGTGCAACAGGCGTTCTCGACTGCGGGCATCTCACTGTTCATCTCGCTCGTGATCGGCTTCTTCGTCGGCGGACTGATGGGCGTCCTGCTCGAGGTCACGCTTATCAATCGGATGTATCACCGGCCCTTGGATACTTTGCTCGTGACGTTCGGCGTCGGCCTCGTCTTGCAACAGCTGGCCCGCGACATCTTCGGCGCTCCCGCGGTCAATGTCGTGTCACCACAATGGCTCAGCGGTGGTGTCGAGATCCTCGGCGCAGTTGTACCCAAGACTCGCATCTTCATCATGGTGCTGGCCATCGTCTGCGTGGTCGCACTTGCGTTGGCGCTCAAGGCCACCGCGATGGGGCGTCGGATCAGAGCCGTCGTCCAGAACCGCGACCTGGCCGAAACCAGCGGAATATCCAGCAGGAAAACCGATATCGGAACATTCTTCATCGGCTCGGGTCTGGCTGGAGTCGCCGGCGTCGCGCTCACGTTGATCGGGTCGACGAGTTCCACCACCGGTCAGAGCTATCTGATCGACGCGTTCCTCGTCGTCGTCATCGGTGGTCTCGGTCAGATCAAGGGTGCCGTGATTGCGGCGTTCGCCCTCGGAATCCTGAACTCCTACATCGAGTATTCGACAACGGCGTCCATCGCCAAGGTCGTCGTGTTCGTACTCATCGTGATTTTCCTCCAGGTCCGCCCGCAGGGTCTATTCACCGTCAAGACGAGGAGCCTGGCATGACCGCACTGGGGTCCGTGAAAGATCGGTTCGTCAAGGGCTGGCGGGGCCCGGCCGCCGGGTTCGTGATTGCCGCGATCTTGCTGTTCGCTGTTGCGCCAGCCGTGCTCAGCGAGTTCCGACTCAACCTCCTCGCCAAGTTCCTCTGCTTTGCGATCGTCGCCGTCGGCATCGGATTGGCTTGGGGCCGAGGCGGAATGCTCACGCTTGGACAAGGCGTCTTCTTCGGTGTCGGTGCCTACATCATGGCCATGCACCTCAAGATCGCCGACGCCGAGATCCGCGGCGATACCGTTCCGGACTTCATGCAAATATCCGGAATTCGCACCCTTCCCGGGTATTGGGTGCCCTTCACCTCGCCGTTCGTCACCATCCTCGGGATCCTGGTGCTGCCAGGGCTGCTGGCGTTGGTCCTCGGATTCGGCGTATTCAAGCGGCGGGTCAAGGGCGCGTACTTCGCCATCCTCAGTCAGGCGCTTGCGGCGGCATTGGCGATCTTGCTCATCGGGCAGCAAAGCATCGGTGGCTTCACCGGTTTGAGCCGCTTCCGCACGTTCTTCGGCTTCAACCTCAACGACCCGGCGAACCGCAAGATGCTCTTCTTCATCGCCGCCGGAGTGCTGCTGGTTGCCGTCGCCATCACTCGGCAACTCATGCATAGCCGATACGGCGAACTGCTTGTCGCGGTGCGTGATCAAGAAGAGCGTGTGCGCTTCCTCGGCTACGACCCGGCCAACATCAAGATCGTCGCGTACGTTGTCGCGGCGTTCTTCGCCGGCATCGCGGGTGCGTTGTTCGTACCGATCGTCGGCATCATCTCCCCAGCGGATATCGGGATCGTGCCGTCCATCGCGTTCCTGATCGGAGTCGCGATCGGCGGTCGCACAACTCTGCTCGGACCGGTACTCGGCGCGATCGGCGTCGGCTGGGCGCAAAGCGCTCTGTCGGAAGAGTTCCCATCCGGCTGGACGTACATCCAGGGTGCGTTGTTTATCGTCGTCGTCGGCTTCTTCCCTGCCGGCATCGCGGGGCTCTCGGCACTGCGAATTCGGCGACGAAACAGAGCGCCCGAGGAGCCGACGCCCGCTGTCACAGCGGACAACGCCGATGTCGATTTGGTGAAGGAGCCGGCCCGATGACCATCACAACCGAGCCCGCACACGAGCCCGCATTCGGCGGCAACGCCGGAATGTCGAGCGAGTACCTCGAAATCCGTGGTCTGACCGTGAGTTTCGACGGATTCAAGGCGAACACCGACGTCGATTTGACGTTGCTGCAAGGCGACCTGCGGTTCCTGATCGGCCCCAACGGCGCCGGCAAGACCACCCTCATCGATGCGATTACCGGTCTCGTGCCCGCGACAGGATCCGTAACCAAGTCCGGAGTCGAACTGCTCGGGAAGAAAGTGCACCAGATCGCGCGCCTCGGCGTCGGGCGGACCTTCCAGACCGCCAGCGTCTTCGAGCAGTTGACCGTGCTGCAGAACCTCGACATTGCAGCAGGCGCAGGGAGATCCGCATTCACCCTGCTGCGACGCCGGAAAAGTGTTCTTCCGAAAATCGAAGAGGCACTGGAGATCACCGGCCTCGGCGACCTGGTGGACAAGCCGGCGGGCATTCTTGCGCACGGCCAGAAGCAGTGGCTCGAGATCGGAATGCTGCTGGTTCAGAATGCATCGGTCCTGTTGCTCGACGAGCCGGTCGCCGGCATGAGCGCTGAGGAACGCGAAGAAACCGGAAACTTGTTGCGCCGCATCGGTGGTGAACGGACCGTCGTCGTCGTCGAACATGACATGGACTTCATGCGCGCATTCGCGACGTCGGTCACGGTATTGGCGGGCGGCAAGATACTCAGCGAAGGCACTGTCGAGGAGGTGCAGGCCGACCCGAAAGTGCAGGCCGTGTACCTCGGAACTGCTGCTGGCGGCGAGGAACTGGCGCAGGTTGCCGCTACGACGGAAGAGGGGAAATGATGCTCGAACTCGTCGATGTCCGGTGCGGCTACGGCCGTTCGGAAGTGATCCACGGTGCGTCCCTTACGGTTCCGACCGACGGTGTTGCTGCGGTCATGGGCCACAACGGTGCTGGAAAGACCACGCTGCTTCGGGCTGCAGTCGGCCTGCTGGCCGTCAAGTCGGGCAAGGTGTTGCTCGACGGTGAGGACGTCAGCAAGCTGCGCCCGAGCGCACGCGTCAAACGTGGCCTTGCGTACGTCCCGCAGGGGCAGCAGTCTTTCGGGCAGCTCACGACGGCCGAGAACCTGCAGGTCGTCGCGGACGGCCGCAAACGCGGCAAGGCGCTGATCGACGAGTCGCTCGACTTGTTCCCCGCGCTACGTGAATTGCTCACCCGCAGAGCCGGATTGCTTTCCGGTGGCCAACGCCAGCAGCTCGCGATCGCCCGTGCACTCATCACCGAGCCGAGCATGTTGATCCTCGACGAACCGACCGAAGGCATTCAACCCTCTGTTGTCGCCGAGATCGAGCGGACGATCGTCGACCTGACCCAACGTGGCGGATTGAGTGTCCTGCTTGTCGAGCAGCACATCGGGTTCGCACTGCAAGCGGCACAGCGGTACTACGTGCTCGAGTCCGGCCGAGTCACCTCGTCCGGCGAGGGCGGCGCAACGTCCGAAGCCACCGTGCGCGCGGCAATGGCCATCTGACCATGGCCGGCCGAGGCGGCCAGCTTCGCGAGCGGGTATACCGGGCATTGCGCGGTGACCTGGTCTCCGGATCGATCTCACCAACCGAACGGCTCGGCGAGCAACGGCTCGCCGAGCTGTACGGCGTCTCCCGGACGCCGGTTCGAGAAGCGTTGGCCCGCTTACTCGCCGACGGATTGATCGAACGCGACGAACACGGGCTTTACCCGTACCGACCGCGCCTCGCCGAACTCGACGGGCTCTACGAGCTTCGCGTGACCCTGGAGTCCCGAGGCATCCGGCGCGTGCAGGAAGACGAATCGCTACAACACGATGGTGAGGCTCTGCGCTGTGAGCTCGCGGCCTGGCAGCGAATACGGGACTCCGATCGCGAACCGGGCGCAGAACTGGTTGCTGCGGACGAACGGTTTCACACCACCCTGCTCGCCGCCGCCGGCAATCCGTCGCCCGTCGACGCGCTGACCGCTGTGCATGCGCGCATGCGTCCGGTGCGCGCACTCGATGCCCTCAGTGCCGAACGCGTCAAGAAGATGGTCGCCGAACATATCCAGATCGCGGAACTTCTGCTCGCTGGGCGTCTGCAGGACGCGCACAATGCGCTCGAGGAGCACATCGTGAGCTCGCAGGCAGTCGTGCTCGAACGAGCGCAGCGAGCACTGAGCCTGGCGAAGCTGGGGCTGGCCGTCCGGTCCTGACCGGGGCGGATCAACGGGCACCCGGTGCTATGTTGGCGCCATGGACGCTGACGTCAGCACAGGGACCCCGCGGATTGCCCCAGGACGGCTGAAGGAACTCGGCCCGATCAACTGGGTGATCTGGCAGGTGTTGTCTCGCGCCTCCGGAACTCGCGACGCCCACCTCTTCAGCACGCTCGGCCAGACGCGCGGGCTGTTCCGGGGCTGGCTGCACTACAGCGGCAAGTTGATGCCCGGTGGCAAGTTGACGCGATACGAGAGCGAAATCGTCATCATCCGCGTCGCGCACCTGCGGAATTGCCAGTACGAAATGGACCACCACATTCGCCTCGGCAGGAAAGCCGGGGTGACGGCCGAGATTCTGGAGCGAGTGCGGTCAGGATCGACAGCCGACGGGTGGACTCCGAAGGAGCGCGCGCTGCTCACCGCCGTCGAGCAAGTTGTTGCGACCAAGAATATCGACGACTCGGCATGGGCCGCGCTCGCCGAGCACTGCGACGAGCGTCGTTTGATCGAAATCTGCCTACTGATTTCGCAATACGACGGCCTGGCAACGACGATCGGAACGCTGCGCATCGACCGGGATTTCTGACGTCAGGGTAGCGACCAGAACTGCGTCGTCACCAGATAGAACACGATGACCCAGGCGAGGTTGACAGCGATGACCGTGCCGATCCCGATGAGGTTCGTCTTCGTCGCCGGAACATCCGGTGCCGGCCGCAGCCATCGTCGCAGCAACGGGTTCACGTAATACGGCATCGTGAAGAAACTCATAGTGAAGCTGGAGAGCAAATTCCCGATGAGCAGCCCGAGCCACAGCGGCATCCCCAACGGCGACAACGCAAGCGAGAGCAGCACGACCGTCGGGTAGAGGCCGACCCACACGGCGATCGACGTCTTGGTGTCCGACGGTGGCGGCGCCTCGTTGCCGTTCTCGTCGAATGCGAACCAACTGCCGAACGAATTGTCGATGGTGCGCAACTCGAAATCGTTGAACTTCTCACCCTCGGCAAGCAACTCCTGCCGCTTCTTCGACGTCAGCCATGTGTCGAGGTTCGCCGCAGTGTCGAAGCGGTAGAGCATCGTCCAGTCGTCCTGGACACCTTCCACCGGACGGAACAGCTCGGAGCCGCTAAAGCCCTCGAACTTGCTCTCCTCCTTGCGCATCCGCTCCTGCCACGCGAGAAAGTCGTCGACATTTCGCGGATTGACGCGATGGGTCACGACGACAGTCACCAGCTGATCGGTGGGCTGCGCACCTCCGCTAATTACCTGTTGCGTAGCCGGGCCGTCGAAATAGGGCTGACCCCTGTCGAGATGTTCCTGACGCGTCGCGCTGTTGATCCACGCCTGGACATGAGCGACGGAATCGAAGCGGTAGACAACCACCCAATCGGGCTGCACCGCAGTCGGAGCGGACACCTCGGCACCCAGGAATCCGGCGTAATCCGACGCCGCGGCGTTCATGTCCTCTTGCCAGGTCTCGAAGGCCACTTCCTGACCGGCCCGCACCTTCTGGCCGATAATGACCGTCGCGGCATTGCTGGTGGTCTTATCGGCTTCCATCGGAGAGTCCTTTCGAGGCGCAGCGAGAAATTGGCCGTGTGGAGGCGGCTCAGCCCGCCGGCACCGATTGCCTTTCGCTGAGCCGGCTGTAGATACGTTCGGGAGTGAGCGGCAATTCGCGGAAGCGAACGCCGGTCGCGTTCTCGAGTGCGTTCGCCAACGCCGGCGCCACCGGATTGATGCAACACTCGGCCATGCCCTTCGCGCGCATCGGACCGACGGAGTCGGCCGAGTCGACGAGAAGCACCTCGGTGCGAGGAATATCGGCGTAGGTGGGGATACGGTAATTGCGCAGGTTCGGATTGATCATCTCGCCCGTGTCGTCGACGTGAAAATTCTCGGTCAGCGCGAAGCCGATGCCCTGTGCGACACCACCTTCGATCTGACCCCGCACCTGCACCGGGTTGATGATGACCCCTGCATCGGTGGCCTGCACGCTGTAGAGAATGCGGATCTCCCCCGTGATCCGATGAACCGCGATCCGGAAGCCATGCGTGTTGGACACGACGCTACGCGGCGAGCCATATGCCTTGCGTGCCACGGTCAACCGGATACTGCGTCGACCCGCAGCCTCAACGAGTTCGGCCAGCGTGAAACGCGTTCCGCCGCATACGACTCCGTCGTCGTCCATCGAGCACGACGCAATATCAACATTCGCGTGCGCGGCGGCGAAGCCAAGGATGCGGTCGCGCAAGGCATTCGACGCATTGAGCACCGCGTTGCCCGCGACGAAAAGCCCGGCGCTTGCGAATGCTCCGGTATCGAAACCGGTCCGATCGGTGTCGGACTGGATGAGACGCACCCGCGACGGCGTCGTCCCCAACTGGTTGGCCGCTATCTGCACGTGCGCTGTGGATGTTCCTTCGCCGAATTCGACCGTACCAACAGCGAGTTCGTAAATGCAGTCGTCGCCGAGGGTCAACCACGCTTCGGAGATGTGTTCGGTCGGAGGTGCCGTCTCGTGGAGCGACGATGCCGCGCCGCTGCCGACGAGCCAGTCACTGCCCTGTGGCGGCTCGAACTTGTGGCGCGCCAACGCTTCGTCGACAAGGTCGATGCACTTCCCGAGACCGTCCTCGGTGAACATGACGTCGTCTGGACCGTCCTCGAGCGCGACGAGTGAATCGCCCGGACGAACGATGTTGCGGCGGCGCATTTCGAGCGGATCCATGTGCAGCGCGACTGCCAGCTCGTGCATCGCTGATTCGACCGCGAACGCAGGCTGGGTCATGCCGTACCCGCGTAGTGCGCCGCTCGGCACGGTGTTCGTGTATACCGAGTACGCATCGAATTTCTTGTTGGGGCAACGGTATATCTGCACGGCAGCCCCGCCCGCGAACAATGTCTCGCCACCGTGGTTGCCGTACGCGCCGGTGTTGGACACATTGCGGATTTGGAATGCGGTGAGCGTCCCGTCGGACTTCGCTCCGAGCTTGACCGTCAGCCTCATAGGGTGCCGCGGGGACGCCGTGGTGAACTCCTCGGTGCGCGTGAACTCGAGGCAGACCGGTCGGCCGGTGTCCAGCGTCGCAAGGGCAACCAGGTCCTCGGCGATCACCTCCTGTTTGCCGCCGAATCCCCCGCCGACGCGTTTGCAGAACACTCGAACCTGATCCGGTCGCAAGTCGAAGAGGTGGCACAGCTTGACCCTCGCGATCGACGGCGACTGCGAGCTGGTCCGCACATTCAGCCGACCGTCCTCCATCCAGGCGATGGACCCGTGTGTCTCGAGGTGCGCGTGCTGAACGCGCGGCGAGAAGTACGTGCCTTCGTGGATCACATCGGCCTCGGCGAACCCTGCCTCGACATCGCCTACGTGGCCATGGATTTCGAGCAGCACGTTGTGAACGGGATCCTGCACGAACGGGTCGTCCGAACCATGCAACTGAGGAGCGCCGTCCTGCATTGCCTCCTCCGGGTCGAATACCGCAGGCAGCACGCCATATTCGACGACGACCTTTCGGCAGCCCTCCTCCGCCGCACCGACGCTGTCGGCCAACACAGCCACGACTCGCTGGCCGACGAAACGCACGACGTTGTCGAGGATGTACGTGTCATCGGGATCGACGAGGTGATCTGTGTGGATCGCCGTCGTGAACAGCTTGCGCGGCACGTCTTCCCACGTGTACACCCGCTGCACGCCAGGGACTGCGAGCGCCGCCGTCTTGTCGATCGAGACGATGCGAGCATGAGCATGCGGCGAGTGCAGCACCTTGAGATGCAGCATGCCGTCGATCTTCGTGTCCATCGTGAACTCGGCGCGCCCCGTCACGATGTCGGTGGCTGCAGGTGCACCGACACTCGTGCCGACAGCCTTGCCCGGC
>JBBSKP010000156.1:0-11974 GCA_038256175.1 Mycobacteriales bacterium | reverse complement strand
TGCCGACATACAACCCCGTTGCGGGTTCGAGCACCTGCGCGCCGAGGTCGGTAGGAATTGCGGGCAATGCACCGATCCGCGCACTTTGCCGCTTCGCACGATTCTTCCAGCCGCGATACATCAGAAAGACCATCAGTGCCCAGAAGGCCAGCAGGCCAGCCACGATCAGGATTCGTTCCACGGTGCTATACCTCCGCCTTTGCCTGAATTTTGCCATCGCGTGCAGTGACGCGACCGCGCAAGAAGGTGGTGGTGACCTTGGCCGGCAAGGTCATCGACTCGTACGGCGTGTTGTCCGAGATGCTGGCCAATTCCTTGGCATGAACCGTCCAGCTCGCGTCGGGGTCGATCAGCACGAGGTTCGCCGGCTCACCCACCTCGATCGGCCTGCCCTGGTCGGGCAGTCCGACAATCTCGGCGGGACGTTCGCTCAGCACCTTCGCCACCCCGCGCCAGTCGAGCAAGCCAGGCGTCACCATGGTCTGGACGACGATCGACAAGGCAGTTTCCAAGCCGAGCATGCCGGGCCGCGCGGCCGCGAACTCACAGCACTTGTCCTGCTCGGCGTGCGGTGCGTGATCGGTGGCAACACAATCGATGGTGCCGTCGGCGAGGCCTTGGCGAAGCGCCGCCGTATCGGAGGCTTCACGCAGTGGCGGATTGACCTTGTTTACGGCGTCGTAGGTGTGCAGCCGCGAATCATCGAGCAGCAGATGATGCGGCGTCACCTCGGCGGTGATCGAAATACCTTGGGATTTAGCCCATTTCACGAGTTCGACGGTGCCGGCAGTCGAGGCGTGGCAGATGTGCACGCGAGTATTGGCGTCGCGTGCCAGCAGAGCGTCACGAGCAACGATCGACTCTTCGGCGGCACGCGGCCAGCCTGCGAGGCCGAGTCGGGCTGCGGTCGGTCCCTCGTGCGCCACCGCGCCGACGGTCAGTCGCGGCTCCTCGGCATGCTGCGCGATGAGGACTCCGAGCGAGCTCGCGTACTCCAGCGCGCGCCGCATCAGGAGTGGGTCGGCGACACAATTTCCGTCGTCGGAGAACATACGAACGTTCCCGACGCCCGCTGCCATCGTCCCAATCTCGGCGAGCTGCTTACCCTCGAGCCCGACCGTGACGGCTCCCACCGGATGCACATCGACGAGCCCGACTTCCTGGCCACGACGCCACACGTGATCGGTCACAACGACCGAGTCCGCTACCGGCGCGGTGTTGGCCATCGCGAACACTGCAGTGAAACCACCGAGCGCCGCCGCAGCAGATCCGCTGTCGATGGTTTCGGTGTCCTCCCGGCCCGGTTCGCGAAGGTGCGTATGCAGGTCGACGAATCCGGGCAACAGAACCTGACCGGCGGCCTCGACGACGTCCGCGCCGTCGCCGGAGAGGTCCGTTCCGATTTCGGCGATCTCGCCGTCGGCGAGCAAGACATCGACCGGCTCGCCCTCGCCGTAGAGCCGAGCACCTTTGATCAGGACCTTCACGCGCTCGCCTCCCCGGTACCGACCAGCAGGCGGAACAACACCGCCATACGCATGTGGACTCCGTTCGTAACCTGTTGCAATACAGCAGTTTTGGAAGAATCAGCGACGGACGAGGCGATCTCCATGCCGCGCAGCATCGGACCCGGGTGCAGCACAGTAGCGTGCTCGGCAAGCAACCGCAGACGCTTCTCGGAGAGCCCGTACTTCACGGAATACTCACGCGGCGACGGGAAGAAGCCGCCGTTCATCCGCTCAGCCTGCACCCGCAGCATCAGCACAGCGTCGGCGCCGGGAAGTTCCGCATCGATCGAGTTCGACACCGTCACCGGCCAGGATTCGACGCCGACCGGAAGCAAGGTCTGCGGCGCAACGAGCACCACATCCGCACCGAGCATCGCCAGCAGGAACGCATTCGATCGCGCAACCCTGCTGTGCAAGATGTCGCCCACGATCGCGATCCGTTTGCCTTCGATAGACCCGAGCCGCTGCCTGATCGTCAGCGCATCGAGCAACGCCTGCGTCGGATGCTCGTGCGTGCCGTCACCGGCATTGATGATGGCCGGACCGTCACCGTCGCCGCCCGTCCAGCCCGCAATCTGGTGCGCCGCACCGGAGGCCGGATGTCGGATGATCAACGCATCCGCACCCGCTGCGTGCAGGGTCATGGCGGTGTCGCGCAACGACTCGCCCTTCGATACCGACGAGCTGCTCGCACTGACATTGATGACGTCGGCACTCATCCACTTGCCAGCGACCTCGAAGGACACTCGGGTGCGGGTGGAATTCTCGTAGAACACCGTCATCACGGTGCGTCCGCGAAGAGTTGGCAGCTTGCGAACTTCTCGACCCAGCAGGGCCTGTTCGAAGCGCTCGGCTTCGTCCAATAGGGACGTCGCGCTCTCCCGGGTCAAATCGGATACCGAGAGCAAGTGCTTCACTGTGCCGAGTCCCCCTCGTCTTGCTGAGTCGGTTGCGCGCTGTGCAGCAGCACCGCGTCACGCCCGTCTTGCTCGGTGAGCAGCACCGATACATCTTCAGCTCGCGCGGTCGGCACGTTCTTGCCGACATAGTCCGCGCGCAGCGGCAGTTCTCGATGCCCACGGTCGACGAGTACGGCGAGCTGCACCGCGCGGGCTCTGCCGAGGTCGCGAAGGGCATCGAGCGCCGAGCGGACCGTGCGCCCCGAGAACAGGACGTCGTCGACGAGCACCACGAGCGCGTCCTCGATACCACCGTCCGGAACAGAAGTGCGCTCGAGCGGGCGATGGGGTTTGTTTCGAAGATCGTCGCGATACAGCGTGATGTCGAGGGAGCCGACCGCCGGCCGTACGCCCGCGAACTCTTCGATTCGATCCGCCAGCCGGGCAGCCAAAGTCGTCCCACGAGTGGGGATTCCGATGAGGACTACGCGCGGCGCGGTGACGTCAGCGGCGTCGTATGCCGTTTTCTCGATGATCTGGTGCGCCATGCGCGCGATGGTTCGTGCGACATCGGAGGATGAGAGCAACTCTCGCCCGGCTGCCGCCCATTGGGGGCTGTGCCGTTGCGATGACTCTGCAGTGCCGGTGTGCTCGGACACCCGTTCCTCGGGCATACGCATACTTCCGACCTCCTTCTCCGCCTCTCTGGACGGATCGTTAAAGGATGTCTTACTCCGGAGCAAGGGTAACAGCCTGGGGCCCGACACCAGAAAACTCGACGACGCGTTTTCGGTCACTCTCGGAAAACGGCACAGCGCCTGGAATATGCTTGGCCAGAGGCTAGTTCCAGCAAAGGAGAGCAACTGTCAACTCTGCCAAGCCTTTTGCCGTCCACGCGGGCCGCGAACACCCTCACCGGACGCTGGTGCGCCAATGCCGGCGAGGAAAGCTTCGTCCTGTCCGGTGCTGGCCTCTGGCCGCTGCTCGCATTGCTTGCGTCCGCAGCCGACGGTCACGCACGCGATGAACTCGTCGCCGCGAGCGGATACCCGGTGGACGCAGCCCAGCGCGCATCGATCGAGCTCATCGCGACACTCGAACAGGCAGCAGCAACCTCCGCGGCCATCGGGCTCTGGGTTCGCGACGGCCTTCCGCTGCACGAGACATGGACACGCGGGCTGCCCGCCGGCGTCGTCGACCGCCTCGCCGGTCAAGGCGCACTCGATGCGTGGGCGGCCGAACACACGGGAGGCTTGATCGAACAATTCCCGCTGCGGATCGACCCGACGGATGTGCTTGTCCTCGCAACTGCCCTAGCTGCGAAAACGCGATGGGTCGACCGGTTCACGGCGATGACCTTGACCCCGCAGAGCGGGCCGTGGCGCGGTCACCGCGGCGCAGGCCTCGTCCGATCCACCGCCGACCTCGACGCATTTTCGCTCATCGACGCCGGCTCGACGGTGGTCAGCCGAGTGGTGGTGCGCGGAGTCGACGATCTGGATGTGCATCTGGTTGTCGGCGAGGCCGGCCCGGGCGCCGTGCTCGCCAGCGGGCTGGCAGCGCTTGCCGGCGAGGTGCCGATACGCGATGGGAGCGCGCTGCCGGTGGGCACCGTCGGACCTGGGTTTCAGGTAATCGAATCGGATTCCAGCGAGCGTGGCGATCGCGTCCACCTGTCATTGCCGCCGTTCGATATTCGAACGTCGCACGATCTGTGCGCGACGCCCGACCTGTTCGGCATTAGGACGGCAATGGACGCATCGCGCGGACATTTTTCGCAGCTCAGCGCCGTGCCGCTAGCAATAAGTCAGGGCGCCCAGGATGTGCTCGCGACATTTTCCGCCGAGGGTTTCGAGGCTGCCGCGGTGACGGCATTCGCCATGCGAGTTGCGGGTGCGATGCCGGCGCGCCGCGCCCGCGTTCGCATGTTGCGCGTGACCTTCGATCGGCCGTTCGGGTTCATCGCCGTGCACCGACCGAGCAGACTCGCGATCGTTGCCGGGTGGGTCGCCGAACCGTAGCTTAGACCCCGGCTACTCAGACCCGTGGGGCGTCGTCCGTTGCCGCGGTTGCTGCCGCCGCGGAACGCACCTGCGGCGCAACGAGCACAACCTGGCCGAGCACGCCGTTGATGAATCCAGGCGAATCGTCGGTCGACAATTCCTTGGCCAACTCCACTGCCTCGTCCACCGCAACAACGGGTGGCACGTCGGTCGCATGGAACAGCTCCCACACCGCGATCCGCAAGATCGCGCGATCGACCGCCGGCAGCCGATCCAGCGTCCATTCCTGCAGATAGGACGAGATGGTGCTGTCGAGCCGGTCGAGGTTCTCGGCAACGCCACGCACGACCGTCACGGTGTACGGGTTGACCGGAGCGACGGCGTCGTCGGTGCTGGCGAGCGTGACACGCTCGGCGGCGAGATCGACCGGATCGGCATCGCGCGCTTCGGCCTCGAACAGCAGGTCGACTGCGCGCCTGCGAGCTTTGTGCCGGGCGCCGAGCTTCTTCGAAGCGGGTTTGTCGGGTGTAGCAGACACCTAGGTGTTCACACGCCCGAGGTAGTTACCGTCACGAGAATCGATCTTCAGCTTGTCGCCGGTGTTGATAAACAACGGGACTGCGACCTCGGCACCCGTTTCCAGGGTCGCCGGCTTGGTGCCACCCGTGGACCGGTCACCCTGCAGGCCGGGATCGGTGTGCTGAACAACCAGCTCGACCGTCACGGGAAGCTCGACATACAGCGGTGCGCCTTCGTGCGTCGCGACCTGCACGGACATGTTCTCGAGCAGGAAGCGTGCACCGTCGCCGATGGTCGCCTCGCTGATCGAAATCTGGTCGTAGGTGTCGCCGTCCATGAAGACGTAGTCGCTGCCGTCGTGGTACAGGTACGTCATGTCGCGTCGGTCGACCACCGCGGTCTCGACCTTGACACCCGCGTTGAAGGTCTTGTCGACAACCTTGCCGGACAACACGTTCTTCAGCTTCGTGCGCACGAACGCGGGGCCCTTGCCCGGCTTGACGTGCTGAAACTCGATGATCTGCTGTAGATGGCCGTCGATCGACAGAACCAAGCCGTTCTTGAAATCACTTGTGGAAGCCACTTGCTTCGCGTCTCCTATATGTCTCGAACCGTCTAGACGACGGTCAGGTCTTTGCTGGTGCGGGTGAGCAGCTCGGGGCCCTCATCGCGTACCACTAGCGTGTCCTCGATCCGAACACCTCCGCGACCGGAGAAGTACACACCTGGTTCGACGGTCACTGCCGCGCCGCAGAGAAGTGTACCGGTGCCTGCCTTGCCGATCCCCGGCGCTTCGTGGATCTGCAGACCGACGCCGTGTCCAAGACCGTGCAGAAACAGTTCGCCGTAGCCCGCATCCTCGATGACGGACCGCGACGCCGCGTCCACGTCGGTCACCGGCGTACCGGGCACGAGCGCCGCCCGGCCGGCTGCCTGTGCGCGCGCAACCAGCTCGTAAACCTCCCGCTGCCATTCCGCGACGGAGCCGAGCACGAAGGTCCGAGTCATGTCGGAGTGATAGCCCGAGACGAGGGCGCCGAAGTCGAGCTTGACGAAATCGCCCGACGCGAGCACCGCATCCGTCGGACGGTGATGCGGTATCGCCGAGTTGGCGCCGGCCGCGACGATCGTCTCGAACGCGACGCCGTCGGCACCGTTCTCGAGCATGAGAAATTCCAGCTCGCGGCCCACTTCCCGTTCGGTTCGCCCTGGTCGCAGCCCACCGCGCTCCAGCAATTGCGCCAACGCGGAATCGGCTGCGTCGCACGCCGATCGGAGCAGGTTCACCTCGTGCTCGTCCTTCACCATTCGCAGCTGCTCGACTTGGCCTGGCGTCCGGACGAGGCTCAGCGCCGGCGCGATGTCCTGCCACGCAAGGTGCTCGTCCACTGTCGCAACGTGGCTCTCGTACCCGACCCGACCGAGCCCCGATTCGTTCGCAAGCGCGACAAGGCGCCGCGAACTCGCGCGGGCGATCTCGGCTCGCAGATCCGGAACCTGCTCCGCGACCTGCGTCAAATAGCGTCCGTCCGTGCAGATAACGGTGTGCGCTTCGGTATCAGCCGAATCGCCTGCGTGGACGAGCAGAGCGGCGTTGGAACCGGTGAAACCGGTGAGGTAGCGAATATTGACCAGGTCGGTCACGAGTAGCGCTTCGAGGCTGTGAACGACCAACAGCTGGCGCAAGGCTTGGCGGCGAGCGCCATGATCGGCGGGCATTGATTCAACCTACCGCGATCGTGGAAATCCGTGTCCCACCTGCGGCGCGAGCGTCTTGTGTGGGGTCCGCCACAATCGCGCCGGAGCATCGCTACCCTGTATGAATGAACGCTTGGGTTTTGCGTGGCGTGGGCCTCGCCGCCGTACATGTTGTTGTCCGCGCGTTGCTCGGATTCGCGATTGCACAATGGCCGGTGCAGGGGTCGCCGATGAGGTGGTTTTCGGTCGTGATCGTCGTGCTCGCCGCAGCAGCATGGGGCTACGTCGACGGCACGAACGACCGCCGTGCGAGTGCCGATCCTGATCACGGCGAGGATCTGACGATGCTGTGGCTCAAGGCCGCATTGCTCGGTGGCGTCGCAGCCGGCGCAGCCGCGTGGATCGTCGACTGGATCCCCAAGTTCGACCTCGGCGACAACTCGCTGATCTTCGAACTCACCTCGGGCGCTGCATGGACCGTATTGCTGATCTTCATACCGGCCCTCGTCGGTGCCTCGGTCGGCCGACTACTCGTCACCCGGCAGGCGAACAAGGCGTCGACACCGCAACAGGCTCCGGTCGCCGTCGCGGCAGGTGCCGGCAACGACAACCCACACAACGACAACCCACACAACGACAACGACGGCTCCGAAGACACGCTTCGCTACGAAGACACCGTTCGGTACGAAAACACCGTTCGGTACGAAAACACCGAGTCCACCGGATCCCACGCGCGGCCCGACGACCGACCTTCGCTGAACAAGCGCACCGACGGCACATAGGTGTCGAGTGCATAGTCGTTCAGCCGTGAACGTGGCGCAATGGCTGAACAACTATGCGGTCGTCGACTTGCTACAGCAGTATCGCTCCACCGACGGGTCCGCCTTCGCGCGCGACCGCCGAAAAGGCCGCGACGAGCAGCGACGGGTCGGGGCCTTCGAGCCTCCCCGGCTTCGCTAGTCCGTCGAGCACCACGAACCTCAGAATGCCGGCGCGACTTTTCTTGTCCGTCTGCATTCCTTCGAGCAACTGGCCGAAAGCGTCGGCATCGTAGCTCGTCGGCAATCCGACGCTCTCCAGAACGGCGCGATGCCGGTCCGCGGTTGCATCGTCGAGTCGTCCGGCAAGCCGGCCGAGTTCCGCGGCGTACACAAGTCCCACTGACACCGCCGCACCATGACGCCACCGGTACCGCTCGCGACGCTCGATTGCGTGCCCGAGGGTGTGGCCGTAGTTCAGAATCTCGCGTAGGTCGGCTTCCTTGAGATCGGCTGCGACTACCTTCGCTTTGACCTCGATGGACCGGCGAATGAGTTCCGGCAGAACGTCGCCAGTCGGGTCGAGCGCAGCTTCCGGATCACGCTCGATCAGTTCCAAGATCACCGGGTCCGCGATGAATCCGGTCTTGATTATCTCCGCCATACCGGCGACGATCTCGTTGCGCGGCAACGATTCCAGCGTCACAAGGTCGACCAGTACGGCGCCAGGCTCGTGGAAGGACCCGACCAGGTTCTTTCCTGCTTCGGTGTTGATTCCGGTCTTTCCGCCGACTGCGGCGTCGACCATCGCGAGCAGCGTCGTCGGGACGTGGACGATCTTCACACCCCGCATCCATGTGGCCGCGACGAAACCCGCGAGATCGGTTGCCGCTCCCCCGCCGAGGCTCACGATCGCGTCGCTGCGGGTCAGGCCGATTCGGCCGAGGACCTCCCAGCAGAAGCCCGCGACGGCAAGGTCCTTGCCCGCCTCGGCGTCGGGTATCTCGATCCTGTGCGCGTCGATACCCTTGTCTGCCAATGCGATCCGGACCGACTCGGCGGTTTCCACCAGGGTCGGCTGATGGAAAATCGCCACGGTCCTTGTGCCTTCGAGTTCGGCAACCAAATCGCCGAGCAATCCCCGGCCGATGATGACCGGGTAAGGGCTGGCGGTCCGAACTTCTACTCGTACCGGCTCGGTCACGTCTGTTGCTCCGATTCTGTGCTGCCGCTTGGCGGATTCCGGTCAGGTGCGGCGGAACTTGCTGTGAGTTTGGCCAGGATCTGTTTGACGACGCGGCCTGGGCTGCGGCCGTCGGTCCGAACACGGATTGTCGCCACTTCACGGTAGAGGGGTCGTCTGCGGCGCATCAATTCGCGGTATTTCGTACCGGGATCAGGCCCATTGAGCAGTGGCCGGGACTTGTTCGCGCCCGTACGACGGAGCCCCTCCACAACGCTGATCTCGAGGTACACGACGGTGCGCCCCTTGAGCAGCTGCCGCGTAGTCCGCGACAGAATCGCACCGCCACCGAGCGACACAATTCCGGTTTGTTCGAGCACAGCGCGCCGGACGACATCCTCTTCGATCCGCCGGAACTCTGCCTCACCGTCGACGGCGAAGATGTCGGCAATCGTTCGACCTGTCTCACGTTCGATCGCCGCGTCGGTGTCGAACAAGTCTATGCCGAGTGCATGCGCAAGCCGCCGACCGATTGTCGACTTGCCCGCGCCGGGAGGGCCGACGAGAACGGCCCGCGGCGTGTTCGCGTCGACAGGACCGATCACCGTGGTGGGCGGGCGCCGGTGCCCTCGAGATAGCTCGCGATGTTCGCCTTGGTTTCGCGGAGCGAATCACCGCCGAACTTCTCCAACGCTGCCTGGGCAACAACGAGGGCGACCATCGTCTCCGCGACGACGCCTGCCGCGGGAACGGCACACACGTCCGATCGCTGATGGATGGCGACCGCTTCCTCGCCGGTGGTCATGTCAACCGTCGAAAGCGCTCGCGGCACAGTCGAAATCGGCTTCATGGCAGCGCGGACACGCAGTGGCTCGCCGTTCGTCATGCCACCCTCGAGCCCGCCTGCACGGTTGGTCGATCGCGACACACCGTCGGGGCCCGGGCGCATCTCATCGTGAGCCTGACTGCCACGGCGACGTGCAGTCTCGAACCCGTCACCCACCTCGACACCCTTGATCGCCTGAATGCCCATCAGCGCGCCCGCGAGTCGGGAATCGAGCCGGTTCTCGCCGCTCGTGAACGACCCGAGGCCAACCGGTAGACCCTCGACGATCACCTCGACGACGCCGCCGAGCGTATCGCCGTCCTTCTTGGCAGCTTCGATCTCGGCGATCATCGCTGCTTCGGCATCCTTGTCGAACGCGCGGACCGGGCTTGCGTCGATCGCATCCAGGTCGCTGGCCATCGGGCTCGGGCCATCGCCGGAGACGGCGCTACCGATAGAGACGACGTGCGAGATTACTTCGACACCGAACGCCTGACGCAGGAATGCGCGAGCGACAGTGCCTGCTGCGACTCGCGCCGCGGTCTCCCGTGCGCTGGCTCGCTCGAGCACATTGCGCGCATCGTCGAAGCCGTATTTGAGCATCCCCGAGTAGTCCGCATGCCCGGGGCGGGGGCGCGTCAACGGCGCGTTGCGCGCAAGATCGGCGAGCACCGATTCGTCAACCGGGTCGGCAGACATGACGGTTTCCCACTTGGGCCATTCGGTGTTGCCGACCTCGATCGCGATGGGCCCACCCATCGTCTTACCGTGTCGGACGCCCCCGATGATCGTGACCTTGTCGGCCTCGAACTTCATCCGGGCGCCACGGCCGTAGCCGAGCCGACGACGGGCAAGTTGATCGGCGATCTCCTGAGAGGTCACCTCGACGCCCGCCACCATCCCGTCGAGCAGAGCGACGAGAGCGGGACCATGGGATTCTCCGGCAGTTATCCAGCGCAGCACGTCGCAATCTTCCCATGTCGGCGCTTGATTCACGTCGCCAGGGCCAGCGCAATCACTGTCGCGCCGCACATGAACGGGCCATGCGGCACGACCGTTGGCCCTTGGGTGCGCTCACGCAACGCCATCAGAACGCAACCGGCGATGGCTGTACCCACCGGTGCGAGGAACGCAGCGAGCACCCACGCGTCTGCGCCACCGAGTGCTGCACCGGCCCCGAGTCCGAGGGCGAGCTTCACGTCGCCGGCACCTAACGCGTGCGGCGCGAGCAGGTGCAGTGCCAAGTAGAGGCCGGCAAGCAGTAGACCGCCGACAAGCGCCGCTCTGCCCTTCCCTGTGGCGAAACCGAACGTGAGAATCGCGATCGCACCAGGAACGGTGAGCACATTCGGTAGCCGCCTTTCGTAGACATCGATCGTCGAAAGGCACACGCACCAGAGCGTTAGCGGAAGCAATGCAGTCACGTCGTCAAGAGTGCGGCACCGCGATCGGCACAAGCGCCGAATCCGGGCGCTCTGTGGATGAATCGGCCGCTGTGGATAACCGGTGTCTACGCAGCTCAGAGCGTCAGCGTTGCGCGCGCCCACGTGCGATTGCGACCGAATCGCGGATTGCTCCCTCGT
This sequence comes from Mycobacteriales bacterium, assembly GCA_038256175.1. Taxonomy (GTDB): domain Bacteria; phylum Actinomycetota; class Actinomycetes; order Mycobacteriales; family Mycobacteriaceae; genus Antrihabitans. The sequence continues at coordinate 997 of JBBSKP010000156.1, read as the reverse complement.
AGGGTCGGCCGTGCCCGGGCAACAGCAAATCGGCATCCAGGTTCTCCAGAGCCGCGAGTGCTGCGAGCGCATCGGCTTCCGAATGGTGGAACATTCCCGTCAGCAGTTGCGGTCCCTCGACTTTCGAGACAGCGTGGCCCGTGATCAGCCCGTCGCCCGACGCGACGATCCCCAGCGCAGGCACGTGATAGGCGCTATGGCCCGAGGTGTGCCCCGGTGTGAATACAGGAACCGGATTGCCGGGGAGGTCGAGTGCGCCGGACGTCGGAAACGGCAATGCGTGCGGGATGTCGACGTGCTGAATCGCGCCCGCACGCATGATTCGCAGGGACCAACCGAGCACCCCGTGCTTCGCGATGTTTTTCGTGACATCGAGTGGGGTCGCTTGCTCGAGGTAATCGCGTCGAGCGTGCGCAACTTCCGTGGGGTTCATGTAGACGGGCGTGCCGTACTTTGCGTAGAAGTGGTTGATCCCGCCGATGTGATCGATGTGTGCGTGCGTCAGCAGAATCGCCCGCACGTCTTCTGGCTTTCCGCCGATGAACCGAATCGATTCTTCAAGCGCCTCGACGTCGCGTGGATAGCCGGAATCGATGAGCGTCAGGTCGTTTCCGTCTTTCAACAGAATCCAATTGACTTCCGTGCCGGTCGCCATAAATGCGTTGTCGCGCAGCTGCGTTGGGACAGACATCGACTACCTCCCTCCCAGGGCTGCCGCCATAGCCGCTCGCGGGGCAGGCATACCGGTGAATTGCTCGACCTGCCCGTAAGCCTGATTGAGCAGCATTTCGAGACCGCTCACCACCGTGCCGCCCGCCCGGATCACCGCGGCGGCAAGCGGAGTCGGCCACGGATCGTAGATCGCGTCGAGGACGAACGCGGCCCGCGCCACCGAATCGGCGATGGGCGCAACGGCGTCGGCCGGGACCGTGCTCACGACGGCGGCTGCCTCGGCGCAGATTTCGCCGACATGCGGGCCCGTAAACGGTACGAACCG
>JBBSKP010000155.1:0-12189 GCA_038256175.1 Mycobacteriales bacterium | reverse complement strand
CGCCATATCCTGGATTCGCGCACGCCGTTCTCCCGCACAAGTAGCCGACCGACCTTAGACAAGCCAGAACGCTACTGGGACAACGGCGTGCGCTCATATCAGCACCAAAACCACCCACGGTTAGAGCACAAGAGCCTCTTTCAGGAGGCTCTGGCCTCCGAAAAGACTCACGAGCGGCGTAGCCGCCTCACGCACGTGGCGAAGGGATTATTGAAAGCATGACCGGAGTCGAGAACGACACTCCCCCGCTGGCGGACATCGTCAACTCCGCGTTGGAGTTCACCATTCCTGCGGCGCACAAGATGGGAGTCACCGCGGTCGAGGTGCGCCGCGGGCACGCGATCACTGCTGTTCCGCTCGAGGGCAACGGCAATCATTTCGGCGTGATCTACGCCGGGGTGCTGTTCACCGTTGCCGAAATACTCGGCGGCGCAATCGCAATCGCGACCTTCGACACAGCGGCGTATTACCCGTTGGTGAAGGATCTGCAGATCACGTTCAAGCGTCCGGCCAAATCCGACGTCCAGGCAGTTGCGTCGCTCGATGACGCCGAGATCGCCCGGATCACCGAAGAGGCCGCCACCAACGGTAAGTGCGACTTCGTCCTGGAGGCAATCGTCACCGACGCGGACGGCGTGACCGTCGCGACCACCAAAGGGCTGTATCAACTTCGAGGACACGGCAAGTAATCCCGCCGAGCTACGGTCTTCCGGTGGAGACACTGCTGCGATTCCTGCTCACCGAGCCGGCCGAGCCATGCGTCATCGAGTCTGTCGACGACGCATGGCGACGGCACCGTGCGTTGGCGTCGCGGTTCCCGGTTGCTGTGGATCTCGCGGCTGCAGCGGGTTTCGGGTCGGATCGGCTGGGATACGCGTTCATGTCGGGTTACCAGGCCGCCCTGGCTGCGCTGCTGCCCGAGCGCGCAACGGACAGACTGACCGCCCTCTGCGCGACCGAACAAGGCGGCGGTCGACCAAGCGCGATTCGCACGTCGCTCACGCGAGGTCGCGATGGTGAACTAACGCTGTCGGGAACCAAATCGTTTGTCACGCTCGGCAGTTCGGCGCAACGACTGATTGTCGTCGCGAGCGAGGGTGCCGACGAGGCGGGACGGAATCGACTTCGCGTGGTCGTTGTCGATTCCGCTGCCCGTGGGGCGCAGGTGCGCGAACTCCCCCAGCTCGGATTCATACCGGAGATTCCGCACGCCGAATTGATCCTCACCGACGTGCGAGTGGCTCCGGACGATGTTCTCGACGGAGACGGATATCTGCTCTACCTCAAGCCTTTTCGCACGCTCGAGGACGTTCATGTCTTCGCCGCGGTCTTCGGTTGGCTACTTCGCGTGGCCCGCAGCGTCGGCTGGCCGAGCACAGTTCAGGAAAGGATCCTCGCAACGATCGTCGCGTTACGGTCCATCGCGATCGACGATCCCACATCGCCGGCAATTCACGTCGCTTTTGGTGGCGTGTTCGCGCAGGCCGGTGATGTGCTGACGGCGATCGAGCCGCTCTGGCCGGTAGCCGATGCGACGACCCGATCGCGTTGGGAACGCGACCGGCCACTGCTGGCCATCGCAGGAAAAGTCCGGGCAATGCGGCTCGAAGCGGCGTGGCGGGAACTTGCCTAGAACAGCGTGAGCGCGCGGTCCGACGCGGGCGCCCCGACGCTCACTGTCTCCCGCACCTCCTGATCGCGTGCGGCCCGGCTACCGTCCAGCCCGAATCGTTCGATCATGGGGTCGATCCGATCGCGAAGCCATTGCTTGTACTCGGGCGATACGTAGGCACCGTGCCCGTAGAGCTGCCGGTACTTTCGAACGAGCGATGGATGCTCGGTCGCAAGCCACGACAGGAACCAGCCGCGAGTACTGCCCCGCAAATGCATGGGGAACGCGGTCACGCCCGACGCGCCCGCGTCGGCGATTGCTTCGAGCAAGCCCGACAAGTGCGTTGTCGAGTCCGTCAGATACGGAATCACCGGCGCGACCATGACATTCACTTCGAAGCCGGCGTCCGCGATCGCCCGGATCAGCTCGAGACGCGCCTTCGGTGATGGCGTTCCGGGCTCGATCGCTTTCTGTAGCTCAGGATCATGGATCGCCAACGACACTCCGATACCGACCGATACCTGCTCCGCGGCAAGGGTCAGCAACGAAAGATCGCGACGCAACAGGGTGCCTTTGGTCAGGATCGAGAATGGCGTTCCCGAGTCGGTGAGAGCGCGAATGATGCCCGGCATCAAGCGATATCGTCCCTCGGCCCGCTGGTACGGATCAGTATTCGTACCGAGGGCAACGGGTTCTTGCCGCCACGACCTGCGCGCCAACTCCTTGCGCAACACCGCGGCCACGTTGGTCTTGACCACGATCTGCGAATCGAAATCACGGCCGGCGTCGAGATCCAGATACTCGTGCGTCGGCCGCGCGAAACAATAGCGGCACGCGTGCGAGCAGCCGCGCATTGGATTGATCGTCCATTGGAACGGCAGTTGCGATTCGCCGGGCACCTTGTTGAGCGCACTCTTGCACAGCACCTCATGGAAGGTGATGCCTTCGAAATCCGGCGCCTCAACGATGCGAACAAAGCCGGCGCGGTCCAGTCCCGGCAGGGCACCGTCGTCGGCGTCTACCGTCTGACCCTGCCATCGCATGCGCCCAGTCGAACATGCGTTCTATGTCGTGTCAAGGCGGCCCGCCAAGCGAAGCTGCTTGTCTAGCGGGTCAATTGGCCCGAAGTGACCAAAAATGCAACCAGGTCGCGGATGGTTTCCTCGGATGTGCGCGGGGTGTACCCGAGTTCGGACTTGGCCTTCGATCCATCCACAATAGGTGCGGCGAGTAGCGCGCTCATCGCGGCTTTCGTCACCAGATCGGAGCCGATTCGCCTGCCGATCATCTCGGCGATCGGCAGAATCGGATTGATGACCCGCAGCGGAACGGCGTATCGCGGCCCGCGCCGGCCAGCCGCCTTGGCGGCCATCCGGAATGCGTTCAGCATCACGATCATCTCACCAGTCAGCAGGTAGTTCTCCCCGGTCCGCCCTTTCTCCGCCGCGGAAGTCAGGCCGACTACGACGTCACGCACATCGACAAGGTCGAAACCACCTTCGACAACGATCGGCACTCGCCCCAACGCCGAGTCACGAAGCATGCCGTTGATCCGCGACAAGCCGTAGTCCACCGGTCCGTACACCCCGGTCGGATTACAGATCACCGCATCGAGACCTGCGTCGATGACCTTTCGGAGCTCGACTTCGCCGAACCATTTCGAGCGGTCGTACACGGGAATCGACGCATCCACCGAGCGTGCCGACGTCTCGTCCAGCCGACCGTTGCACGTGTACTGGTCGAAGGAATGCACCGAACTGCAGTGCACGAATCGGCGAGCGCCAACGGTGTGCGCGGCCTCCGCGACCGTCCGAACGCCCTGGGTGTTCACCCTCCACGCCGTGTCGTTGTTCTGCGCGAGGGTGATCATCGCGACCAGGTGATAGACGATCTCCGCGCCGTCGAGCGCGCGTTCCATCGACTTCGGATCGAGGACGTCGCCGTCGATCCAGGAGACCCCGTCGACGGCGGGCCCCTTCGGGCGCGCACGATCGATCGCGACTACCTCATGCCCTTGCAACATCAGCAAATCCAACAGATTCGTCCCGACGAAACCGGCAGCTCCAGTGACAGCAACCTTCATGTGACGCACTCCACTCATCTCGACCCCAGTGAGCCAAGACTAGAACATGTTCTATTCCCGTCAAGGCCGGTCGACATATGCGCAGGTAGACGCCGCGCTATTCGACGAAGAAGAACTGCACCCGGGCAATTTTGGATCCGCGACGACCGAATTCGAAGAACGCGACACCCCTCGACTCACCGCGCTCGACGGTCGCCGACACATACCGTCCAGCGGCGATCAGCTTCCCCCACCGCAGACCACGTAGCCGGGCACCGAACTCATCGATCGGCAGCGTCGTGCCGACCGGAAACTTGAGCAACGCTCCTGCCTCGAGCAATTCCTGCGCACTGTCCCCACACTGAGCGGCATCGAGGAACGCCTCGACAGCGCGCGTGCCCGACCGACCGACACGGGCGAACCCGCGCATGAAACCGACAGCCCCGCCGACACCCTGATTGGCGAGCAATTGCGGAGCCAAACGCGCCGACGCAGCGATGCCGCGCCTACCAGCCCTCGTCAGTTGAATGATCATCGACGGCAGCTCCCAATGGGCATAAAGCCGTTGCACGTGCATCGTGCCCGCGACATCGACGAGGTCATAGCGCAAATGCATCGGAATATTCAGGCGTGCGCCCGACGACATCACGGTTTCGACCGTCAGGTCCCGCACAACCGACATCCCGCAAACGACGTCCTCGTCGACGTGAAAGGTGATCGTGTTCGGCGCGATGAAAGTGTCGTAGAACCGCTCGATCGCCGCGCGCCCCTGGTGGGGCCGAGAACCGACCGGGTCGTTGACCTCCGCATCGGCTGCGAACAGGTCGACCCACGCCGCACGGTCGTGGATTCCGACGGCGGCGGGCGAACGTTCGACAGTCGCAAGCAACTCGGCGCGAGACGGTATGACGGTCATGGCTCAGCAAGGTAGCCCACGAAAGCGAAGCTTGCACCGGCTTCGATATTCCTGTGGATAACCAGCGATCTCCCCCGGGAAAGCTCCTCCTACCAGCGCGGACTCCGGCGGTGACCGGCCGGTCGACCGAGAACTACGGCTACCGCTCGGCTATATTGACTGCGAGAGACCGCCAGCGGTCTCGTTCGACGTAGGGGTGGGTTAAAGTTCGTGGTCACGCTGACGATTGGGGGGCCAAAATGAGCGGGTTCGAGGCAGTAACCGACGGGATTCGAGGTTACGGCGATACAGCGGCGGAAGTCGCCGGTCATATCGCCGGTGCGGGGGCGTTCGATCTCGCTGCAAACGTCACGGCGCTGACGCCTGTGTTCGGCGCAGTAGGTGCAGACTTCCTCGCAATGTTCGGTATTGCGCAGGCGTCTCACGCGAAATCCGTTGGCGAGCTTGCCAGTCACTACGGTGCGACAGCGCTCGCGGCCCACGCTTCGGCGGCAGGGTACGACGGCGTCGACCAGTCCATCGTCTCCGGTCTCGGGCAGGCCGGTTCCGGGATGGAGGCTCGGTCATGACCACACCTGACGCCGCACCGCACCAGCAGACCGTGCTCGAAGCTCTGCAGGCATCACCGGCAGGTCCGTTCCTGGACATGCCCATGCCTGGGCTACCGCAGCTTCCGCCGCTACCTCCGCTTCCGCCCAACCCCCTCGACGCACTCATGCAGGGTCAGGGCTTGCCTGCACTGCCGGGCATCGATCAGCTCCTCAAGCCGATCACCGATCTTGCGAGTGGATTCGGCAGCGGGAACCTCGGCGCCTTCGATCCGACGCAGATCTTCGCGCAATCATCGAAGTTGATCGATACCGCCATGCAAATGGGGATGAGCGGGCTCAAGACTCTCGACCAGGTGTGGCAGGGCAACGCCGCGCAGCAGGCGCAAGCCCAGGGTAAGCAGGCTCAAGGAAACGGCGAGGAGCTAAGTCAGCGCGGCACAGACATTTCGACGGTCACCGCGGATGCGGCGGCGTCGGTTCAACGGGGAAACGCAAAGCTGGTCGGCATCGCCGAGTCCTTCGCGACAACGGCAATCGCCGCCGCGCCGGTGGCGTTCACGCCGCCCGGACAGGCGATGCTGATGGCCGTTGCGGCCGAGCACATTTCGCAGGCACTCGCCGTCGTCACCGAGACCCGAGCCGAATTGACCGGTCACACAGCGCAAATGGGCACACTGGCCGAGCCTGTACCGGTAGTAACCGGACCGAGCACCGGCAGCTCGTCACCCTTTGCAATTGCGACGCAGGTCATGGAAGGCGTTGGCAAACCATTGCTTTCGGCCGTCACCGAAAACGTACAGAGTCTGATCGAGAACAGCACGCAGGCAGCCAGTGTGTCGATGGACGCTGCTGGTCAGACCTCGACCTCGGCTGCCGGCATTGGGCACGGCGGAGGGTCTGCTGGAGGCCACAGCGGCGGTGGCGGCGGCGGGATGGCCGGCGGCGGCGGATCGGCGACGATGCCGTTGTCGAGCGCATCGGTTGGCGCGCCGGCGGCAACGGCTGCCCCAGCTGGAAAGCTCCCGTCGGGCGTCGTCCCCGCAGCTACCAGCCAAGCGGCTGCACTCGGCGCGGGCGGAATGGGAGCGGGCGGAATGGGCGGAATGATGCCGCACATGGGCCGCGGTGGTGGTGACAGCGAGACAAACCACAACACACCCAGCTACCTCACCGACGCGGTCAACCGGACGGACGTCGTCGGGGACCTCGGCATAGTCGTTGCACCTGTGATCGGCGCGGCCGACCCCGAAGAAGAGTCCTACCTCGAGGGTTACGACTACGACTAGCTACGACTGCGACTAGCGCTGCACGAAGCCGAGTTCCTGGACGGCAGCGCGTTCCTTGTCGAGTTCGCCGACACTTGCATCGATCCGTTCCCTGGAGAAATCATTGATCTCCAGGGACGGGACGATGGTGTAGTCGCCGTTCGAGCAGGTCACCGGGAATGACGAAATCAGGCCTTCGGACACCCCGTATGAGCCGTCTGAGCACACCGCCATGGACACCCAATCGTCGTCGGGTGTGCCGCGCACCCAATCTCGGATGTGGGTGATCGCCGCGTTGGCCGCACTGGCCGCGGATGAAGATCCACGCGCCTTGATGATCGCGGTGCCGCGCTCTTGCACCGTCGGGATGAAGTCGGTCGCCAACCAGTCCGGATCGTCGACAACCTCGAGCGCCGGGCGGCCTTCGACTGTGGCATGAAACAGGTCCGGATACTGCGTATTCGAATGGTTGCCCCAGATCGCGACCTTCTTGATCGCCGCTGCCGGCGCGCCGGTCTTGTTGGCCAGCTGGGCGATCGCGCGGTTGTGGTCGAGCCGCGTCAACGCGGTGAATCGTTCGCGTGGCACATCGGGAGCGTTGTTCATCGCGATGAGCGCGTTCGTGTTCGCCGGATTGCCGACGACCAATACCTTCACATCCGCAGCGGCCGCCGCATTGATCGCGGAGCCGTGCTCGGTGAAGATGGCGCCGTTTGCGGCGAGCAGATCCGACCGCTCCATCCCCTTGATGCGGGGACGAGCGCCAACCAGCAGGGCAATGTTCGCTCCCTCGAAGGCAATCCGCGGATCGTCGGTGATATCGATCGACGCAAGCCACGGATACGCACCGTCCTCGAGTTCCATCGCGACACCCTCCGCTGATGCCACCGCCGACGGAATCTCGAGCAGCCGCAACCGGATCGGCACCCCAGAACCGAGCATGGCACCTCCCGCGATACGGAAGAGCAAGCCGTAGGCGATCTGTCCTGACGCTCCGGTCACGGTGACGGTTACGGGCGCAATACTCACGTCGGTCTCCTTCGTTCGGCGGATGTGTTCAGTCGATCAGCGCGGCTACCTCGGCGTCGGTCAACGAGGTCTCGCCCGTGCGTCCACCATCGCGAGCAACCTGAACAGCCCGGTAGAGCGGTCGCTGACCGAGGACAGCACCCCGCGCCTCGGCCCGAAGCTGTTGCACCAGAACCGAGGACACGGCTGCAGCAGCGACAAGTTCACTGGAGTCCAGCGCATCGGCCAACCTGCGCAGGGCAAGGACGCCGAGCTCACGCCCGGCATCATTGATATAGAGCGCGAGCGGAAGCGTGATCAGCGATTTTCCGTCGCCCAGACGTACGCACACCTGACTGACGCGGCCAAGTCGCACAACAACTTCGGCGCTGACCGTCTGCGCGAGGTCCACGCGCTTCCCGCCGAACGACCGACGCGCGTGCACAGTATGGCCGGACAACCACGTCTTGCGGCGCAGCAGCAAGAGGACCGACACCGCGGTAGGCCCGCCGACGACCAGGCCGATGAGCACCGCCTTCGGCCACGCGACGACAAACAACGCGATGACCCCGACGAGCAACCCGAGGCCGCCCGAGATCAGCGCGATCTGGCGCATGCGTCGTGCAATCAGCTCCGTCGCAACGAGATCGAGCGCGACGTCGCCGTCATCGGCCGGCAAGTACGCCTCCGACAGCGGTGACCACCTCGTCGAGAGCAACCTGCTGCTGCTCCCCCGTCGCGAGTACTTTCACGCCGATGGTGCCGTCGGCGAGATCACGCTCGCCAAGCACCAAGGCAATCTGTGCGCCCGAACGATCGGCCGCTTTCATCGCGCCCTTCACGCCACGACCGCCGTATGCGAGGTCGACCCGAATGCCGTTGGCCCGCAATTGCCCTGCGATGACAACCAGCCGCGCTTTCGCGTCGTCACCGAGCGGTACGCCGAAGACCTCACAGCGCGACGGATTGCCTGCCGACTTTCCTTCGGCAGCCAGCGCGAGCATCGTACGGTCGACACCGAGCCCGAACCCGATGCCCGACAACGGCTGCCCGCCGAGTTCGGCCATCAACCCGTCATAGCGACCGCCGCCACCGATGCCGGATTGCGCACCGAGCCCATCGTGCACGAACTCGAACGTAGTCTTCGTGTAGTAATCCAACCCGCGCACCATCCGCGGATTGACAACGTAGGCAACATCGAGCGCGTCCAAGTAGCCCAGCACAGCATCGAAATGTGCCTTCGCGCTTTCCGACAGATGATCGATCATCAGCGGCGCGTCCGCTGTCATTTCACGAACTTCGGGACGCTTGTCGTCGAGTACACGCAGCGGGTTGATCCGGCTGCGTTGCTGTGTCGCCTCATCGAGATCGAGTGTGAACAGGAACTCCTGCAACAGTTCCCGATACTGCGGTCGGCAGGTGTCGTCGCCGAGCGACGTGATTTCGAGCCGGAAGCCGTCGAGTCCGAGGCCACGGAAGCCCGCATCGGCGATCGCGATCACTTCGGCATCGAGAGCTGGGTCGTCGACGCCGATCGCCTCGACACCGACCTGTTGCAGTTGTCGATAGCGGCCGGCCTGCGGACGTTCGTAGCGAAAGAACGGTCCGGCATAACTCAGCTTCACCGGAAGCTGGCCACGGTCGAGGCCGCGCTCGATCACCGCGCGCATCACTCCCGCAGTACCTTCGGGGCGGAGCGTGACACTGCGCTCACCGCGATCGGCGAACGTGTACATCTCCTTGCTCACCACGTCTGTCGACTCTCCGACTCCGCGTGCGAACAACCCGGTGTCCTCGAACACCGGCAGCTCGATGTGGCTGTAACCGGCGAGGCGGGCAGCACGGGTCAAACCGTCTCGGACGGCGACGAATTCGGCCGACTCCGGCGGTACGTAATCCGGCACCCCCTTGGGCCCGGCGAACGTACTTGGTTTAGGAGATGTCATTTATTCGCTCCGAAGGCTGCACTCACGCTGACTACTGTTCCGAATTCGGGCTGTCGAGTCCAACCAGATATGGATTGCTCGCACGTTCCCGACCGATCGTGCTGGTCCCGCCGTGCCCCGGCAGCACCGTCGTTTCGTCGTCGAGGACAAGCAGCCGACGCGCAATCGACTCGAGCAGCTGGTCGTGATCGCCGCCGGGCAAATCGCTTCGGCCGATCGAACCAGCAAACAATGTGTCGCCGGTGAAGGCTACTTCGAGGCCGCCTGTGGCCGTGTCGACGCGCGTCCGCAGCACAACGGAACCAGGGGTGTGTCCCGGTGTGTGGTCGACGGCAAAGGAGATACCCGAGTGATTCACCTTCGTGCCATCCTCGAGTTCGATCACGGTGCGTGGCTCCCGGAATTCCATGCCGGCAATGAACTGGCTCATCTGCGGTCCGACGCCACGTGCCGGATCGGTCAGCATGTGCCTGTCCTCGGGATGGATGTACGCGGGGATGTCGAACTCGTCGCAGATCTCCTGCGCGCTCCAGGTGTGGTCGAGGTGACCGTGGGTCAACAGCACTGCCGTCGGCGTCATCGCCGACTGCTCCAGCAGTGCACGCAACGGGCGGGCAGCATCTTGTCCAGGGTCGACGACGACGCACTCGGGCGCGTCGTCGTGGGCGATGACATAACAGTTTGTCTGGAACATTCCGGCCGGAAATCCGGTGACGAGCACGCGAACGCTCCCTCGATTAGCAGTCGGCGGGGTTGGGTCAAGCCCCGCTACAGCCTAGGCCGACCAGCCCGTCAGCTGCGTCTCAGGTTCGAATGGCAGACTCATACCTCGGCCAGGACCTTGTGTAGATATCGGAGGACGACGCAGTGCCCACAAACGAACAGCGACGTGAGGCGGCGAAGCGCAAACTGGAGCGCCAGCTGGAGCGACGCGCACAACGAGCGCGCAAGCGAAAGCAACTCACCATCGCCGGTTCGATAATCGGTGTTGTCGTGATCGTGGCCGGTGTCGCGTTGATCTACACCCTGACAAAGGGTGAGGACGATCAGACGACCGCGTCGGCATCCTCGACCTCGTCGGCCCCCGCAGACCCGCCGGCTGCGCCGCTCCCAGAGGCGAAGCCGAAGCCAGAGTCCGTGAATTGCCAATACGGTCCCGCTGCAGCGCCCGCGGACAAGCCCGCGAACCCCCCGCGCACCGACGGAATCCTGACCACCGGCAACAACGCATCGGTCAGCCTCAGTGTCGCGACGAATCAAGGACCGATCGGCCTGACGCTCAACAATGCCGAGTCGCCCTGCACCGTCAACAGCTTCGTCAGTCTCGCGAGCCAGGGCTTCTTCGACGGAACGACATGCCATCGGCTGACCACGGCCCCGTCACTTAAGGTCGTGCAGTGTGGTGACCCCAGCGGGACCGGCAACGGTGGCCCCGGCTACCAGTTCGCCAACGAGTACCCCACGGACCAGTACGCACCGGAAGATCAGAATGCGCAGTTCCCGGTGGACTACAAGCGTGGTGTCATCGCTATGGCGAACGCGGGTCCGAATACCAATGGCAGCCAATTCTTCTTGGTCTACGGCAACTCGCAGCTGCCGCCGCAGTACACCATCTTCGGCACCATCGACGAGACCGGCCTGCAGACGCTGGACAAGGTCGCCGCAGCGGGCATCGAGGGCGGCGCGAGTCAGCCCGACGGCAAGCCCGCACTTCCGCTGGATCTGCAGACCGTGAGGATGGACTGATGCGTGCGATAACAGTGGCCCTATGTGTGGGCCTGGCGTTCAGCGCTGCGGCGTGCTCGGATGATTCGAGCAGCACGACCGCTACCTCGACCACCAAGAAGGCCGCGTCCTCCCAGACGACGCAGAGCGCTCCGACGGAGTCGTCCGCGTTCGGCGCGCTTCCGGCCGTACCGACGCCGTCGAGCGCAACGGTCGACTGCACCTACAACGCCGACAAGCAGGCGGCCAAGCCAGTCGAAAAGCCCACGGCTACAGGTGTTTCCACTACCGGCACGACAAACGTCGCGATGGTCACCAACCAGGGACCGATCGGACTCACCCTGAACTCGGCCGAGGCACCCTGCACTGTCAACAGCTTCGTCAGCCTCGCCAAGCAGGGCTACTACAACGACTCACCGTGTCACCGGTTGAGCACAACCGGACTGTTGATCCTGCAGTGCGGCGACCCGACCGGCACAGGTACCGGTGGACCGGGATACGCATACGCGAACGAGTACCCATCGACGAACTTCCAACAAGGCGACCCCGCTCGCCAGGAACCGGTCGTCTACCCGCGCGGGACGATCGCGATGGCCAACACCGGCCAGCCGAGCAGCAACGGCAGCCAGTTCTTCCTGGTCTACGGCGATTCGCCCCTACCACCGCAGTACACGGTCTTCGGAACGATCAACGACGAGGGCCTCGCCACAGTCGAAAAGATCGCAGCGGCAGGCGACGACGGCTCGATGTCGGCGGGCGGCGGTAAGCCCAACACTCCAGTGCAGATCCAGACGGTCTCCTAGTTCCACCGAGCTGATGGTTATGGTCGCAACGGCCGAGTACACCCGACCATAACCATCACCTCGACCTAGACCAGAGCGCCCGCGAGCCGCAATGCTGCGCGAACGCGGCTGATCAGTACGGCTGGTCGGTTGTTGAGCAAGTCCGCACTCACCCGAATCACTTTCCAGCCGAGCGCTTCGAGCATCGCAATGCGATCGATGTCGCGGGTACGTTGTCGCCGATCGGTCCAGTGTTGAGCGCCGTCGTATTCAACAAGTACCTTCCACGCCGGCCAGCCGAGTTCGCGTCTCCTGTGGCGAT
>JBBSKP010000154.1:0-12395 GCA_038256175.1 Mycobacteriales bacterium | reverse complement strand
GTCGCTGACCCCTATCAGTAGCCCACCACACCCCCGCACGGCGCAAAGGAGACCCACGATGTCGCTGAGAGCAACATGGAACGGGGTGGTACTCGCCGAAACGTCTCGGACGGTACGCCTCGAAGGCAACCACTACTTCCCACCGGATTCGCTGAACCGGGAGTACTTCCTCGACAGCCCGACCAGGACACTGTGTCCTTGGAAGGGCATGGCGAGCTATTACACGCTAGACGCCGGCGGAGCGGTCAACCCGGACGCAGCCTGGTACTACAGGCATCCGAACCCAATCGCGTGGCGGATCAAGAATCATGTGGCGTTCTGGAACGAGGTACAGATCGAAGGAGATCGCGAACCCCCCGCACGCAATACTGATTCCTGGTGGCGCACACTCGTACGGAGACAGCAATGACCGGATCGGCGGCGACTGTGGACCCTGCGACCGTGCAGCGCGGGCCGCTTCCGGTGTGGCGCATCGGGATTACGGGCGGACTCGTCGGCATATCGTGCTGCGTCGGCCCGACTCTGCTCGCATTGATCGGGGTGATCGGGGCAGGAACCGCCTTCACCTGGGCCAACGACCTCTACGACGGCTACACGTGGTGGTTCCGTCTCGCCGCCACAGTCGTCATGATCGTATTGGTGTGGTGGGTCTTGCGTCGACGCAATCAATGCAGCCTCGCTGGCGTTGCACGGATCCGGTGGCGCCTGCTCGGAACGCTCGGCGTTGCCGTCGCCACATACCTGCTGCTCTACGCCGTGACGACCTGGCTAGGGACCCTGGCATGAGCACCGGGACCGATCTAATCGTGATGGTGTATTGGCGTCCGGGTTGTCCGTATTGCCGACGACTGCGCACCAACCTGCACCGGCTCGGGCTCCCGACCCGGGAGGTGAACATCTGGGAGGATCCGGCGGCGGCCGAAATCGTCCGTCGGATCGCTTCCGGTAACGAGACTGTGCCCACCGTGGTCGTCGGGCCTGTCGAGCTGGTCAACCCGAGGGTGCGCGACATCATCGACGCCGTCGGTGTCCACGCACCGGAACTGCTCGAGAACCTCGACACCGCGATGCTCGGTCGATCGAGGTCCGGGTCGCGTCTGGCGAGGGCCGCGGGTGCGCTGCGCGGAGTAGCAACCGGCCTCGCTCACCGAGGCCGCGGATCAGCGTGACCCGACGTCATGTCGCGTCGAGCAGGCGTAATGCGCCGGCCGCGAAAGCGGCTGGATCTTCCAACTGTGGATAGTGACCCAATCCAGGGAGTTCGACCACTTCGGCGGCGGGGCGCAATGCCCGCAGACCGTCCAGCACCGCGGTGGTCGCGACGGGGTCGTCGAGCCCCCACAGGAATCCGAGCGGTTTGGGCCAGTCTCTGACTGCGCCGTGCCAGCGGGATGCGTATTGCACCCGTTCGTCGAGGTAGGAGATGAGTAGATGGGCGATGCGATGCCCGTGCTCGTGGGACAGCAGCGCCCATTGCGCTGCGGCCTCTTCGGCGGAGAGCGGATGAGCGTGGGTGAAGAGTCGGGAGAATTCCCGTGTGAACATGGCGCGGTTCGCCAGCCGAGCGGCGACGGGCCCGAATGGGCTGCGGAGCACCTTCTGGATCGGTCGCAGGCTGGCTTTGTCCAGGATCACGCTGCCGTTGGTCAGGACCGCCCGTTGCAACTCGAACGGTAGCCGGCCGTCGAGGTCGCGGGCGAGCAGTTCGGTGGCCACCGAGGTACCCATGTCGTGGGCGAGCAACACCACCGGCCCGGTCGTGCAGTCCTGCACGACGGCTTGCACCAGATCGGCCTGCTCGAACAGGCTGTACGTGTGCGGGCGAGGCTTGGCGGACAGCCCGAATCCGAGGAAGTCCAGCGCAACCCAGGCGCGGCCGGCCAGGTGCTGCACCATCAGGCGGAAGTCGTAGGAACTCGACGGGTACCCGTGCAGCAGCAGTACCGTCGGGCCCGCACCCGACGCCGTGCGGACAAACACCGACCCCGCGCTCGTCGACACCCATCGGCCGCCGTCTCGCCACTCGCACACGCTTGGGGGCATCACCGCAGCGACACTATCCGACATTATCCGACACTGCGGCGCGCGGCGGCCAGGACCTGATCGACCGTCCACTGGTCGTTGGCGTGGATACCGTACTTGCATGCCACGATCACACCGTCCGGTGCGATCAGAAAGTCCGCGGGCAGCCCGATGTGGCCGCCGTCGCCGGTGTCGTTTTGCGGCGCCAGATGCCTCGACAAACCCCGCACCGCTGCAACCCAGGTGCTGGGGTACAGAACCGCCCGTATCGACTTCTCCACCGCGAACTCGCGATACATCGTCCGCGCCGGATCGGCGATCAGATCGAAGGGCAGTGAGCCTTGATACGGCGCCAACGCCTCGGGGGTGGAATGAAAGACCGCGAACTCTCGGATCCCTGCCGCTGCCAGTTCGGCGTGCCGGAGAGTGAACGACCGCAGATGCAGGTTGCAGATTGGGCACCCTGCATAGCGCCGAAACTGCAGGTGTGTCAATCCCGCGGGGTCGGGCACTGTGGCCGGTTCGGAGCGGACCGTGGTCAGCTCGCGCACGGCAATCCTGGCTCCTGGAACAAGCCTGCGCATATGGTCAGTCATCTGGTGTCCACCTTTCTCGTCTAAGCCGATCGATCAAAACCACCACTACGGCCCTCGGTCACATCAGCTCATGGTTCCTCGCTGCCGGGCGCACGGCGGGCAGCGAGAAACCCGACGCTGGCGACGCAAAACGGTACGAGATAGTTCACGGCCACACGCACCCAGGTACCGCCGTCGGCCTGTCCCCCGCTGATCACCGCACCCTGGTTGACCAGCGAAAGCACCGTACCGACCACCGCTGCGGTCGGCCCCGCCGTCCTGACGGTGTGTCCGGACGCGAACATCGCCAGCGCCTGCGATCGGCGGCTCCAGGTTCGCGGCGGCGGGCCGTTCCTCATCCAACACGACCGTCGGTACGGCCTCGCTCGCGGCGTTCGGCCTCAGCTTTCACTGCGGCGAAGGTATCGGCGACAACGGCTTCCCAACGCGGTGCGACGATCGCCGCCCACCGCCCGCCGAGCGGTCCGAGATCGGTGCCCAGCTCGCCGTGATACACAAGCGCAGTGCCGGTGGGTGTCTCGGTGAGCTGGAATCGTTCGACGACATACGGGACGGGTCCGCGCACCAACCGGAAGTCGATCTGTTCGGGTGGGGTGAATCGGACAGTTTCGGTGGTCCGGGCGCTCAGACCGCCCGATAGCGGCGTGATGTGGTCCGCGAGGACCATGTCGGTGCCACGGTCGAAGGTGAGCGCCGCGCCTGCTGTGGCAGCAAGCGCCGCCGTCGACGGCTGGATCATTCCTGCCCCTGACCGGGTTTGTGCGCGAGCAACAGGGTGTAGCCGATCAGGCTGTCCTCGACGGCTGCTCGGACAAGCCTCAGGTAGTGCTCGACACTGTCGACATCCACCCCGGCCTCGACCAACCGATGCGGGGCGGCAATCTGCAGCACGGTTATCCGCGCCTGGATCTGATCGATCATCCGCAGCACCAGCTCGTCGTGGGTTTCTATCAGTGTGGTGCGCAGTCCGGCACCGGCGAGGATCCGGCTGTACTCCTCGACGGGCCTGGCGTCCGCGATGCAGGCGATCCATCCGGCAAGATCGGTCAGCTCGGCTGGCAGCCCCCGGTCGGCGACGGTCACATCGGTGATTCCAACCCGCCCCCCGCGCCGCAGGATGCGGGAGAATTCCGCTGCAGCCGTGGCCTTGTCGGGGAAGGTGCAGAACGCGCACTCGCACACGATCGCGTCGAAACAGCCGTCCGGCAGTGGGAGCGCCTCGGCGTCGCCGAGGTGAAACCGGACCTGTGCCGCCATCCCCGCGTCTGCGGCCGCTGCGCTTGCCCGCGCGACGGCCACCGCGCTCAGGTCGACGCCATCGACGTGGGCACCGAATTCGGCAGCGAGCAGCCGCGCGGTGGCGCCGGGACCGCAGGCGAGATCGGCGATCCGCATTCCGGATCGCACTTCCAATGCGCGCCCGAGCCGCCGAGTGAGCCCGGAACCACCTGGGTGATAGGAGTCGCCCAGAATCAGCGCGACCGCATTCCGCCCGTACACCGCAGCGCAGCAGGCCTTGACGTCGTCGTGGCTGTTCACCCGGACGGTCCTAGCCGAACGGGTGAGACACCGACGTTTGCCACATCCGGTGCGGCGATCTTGGAACCGTGCGGCGATTGGGTGACCAGCGGCTGCAACGGCGTTGCGTTGGGGACGACGTCGGCAACCGGCACCCCGGTCATCTGTTCGCGGACCTGCTCGCGGTAGCCGACCGAGTTGTAGGCGCAGAACGGGATCAGCCGCCCGTCCGGGGTGATCTCCTCGACGCAGCATTTCATCAACGTTCTGACGTTGAGCGTGTACGGGTCCTGGAAGTCCTGCACCACGATCATGAACGCACGAGCCGCGAGATCGCGAGCCGCGACCGGTAGGTCGATCCCACACGAGCCGTCCGGGCCGCAGTCGAAGATCTCTGCGGTCCGGGCAAGTTTCTCTTCGGTAGTCTGCGTTCCCATGAACGCCGATGCGCTCCAAAGTTTTTCGAGCGCGGCCCGGATGCCGTAGTCGGGCACAACCCGGTTCGATACGTAGTCTAGGTAGTCCTCGACGTTGATCAGCCGCGGGATCGGCACGGCGACGAAATCCGGTTGCCCGGGCGTGCCGTCGGTGATCAAGTAGGTGATCGACCGGCACGTCGGAAAGCAACATGGGACCGGGAAGAAGTCGTCCTTCCGCAGCCACTGCGGCCGCTGCGCGGTGATCAGCGCAATCACGTCCGGATTGGTCAGCCGCGTCATCGGATCGAACTCGACGTGCCGCCCCGAATGGGTGACAGGCTGGAATGCCACCGACCGCACCGCGGGATGCGCGATCCCGTATTCGACGATCGCACCCAGCTCGTGTTCGTTGAGGCCACGTTCGACGGCCGCGACCAAGGTAACCGTCAGGCCGACCGCGGCGCAGTTGTCCAACGCGCGGCGTTTGATCTCGCGCAGGTCCTTACCCCGTATCTCGCGGTGGGTGCGCTCCTCGAACCCGTCGAACTGCAGGTAGATGTTGACTGCCTTACCGTTTCGGCCGTTGCGTTCGCCCAGTGCGGCAGCGAACCGCTTGTCGGAGGCGAGTCGGATGCCGTTGGTGTTGATGTTGATGTTGCGGATCGGAGTGGCTTGCGCAAGGTCGACAAAGTCGAGGATGTGCTTGTGGATAGTCGGTTCCCCGCCTGAGAACATCAGCACCTCCGGTTCGCCCTCAGCGGCGACGAAGGCATCGAGCATGCGCTGGCACTGTTCGAGGGTGATCGAGTAGCCGTCGGGTTGGTGCCCTGAATCGGCGAAGCAGATCGGGCAGTCGAGGTTGCAGTTGGTGTTGACCTCGATCAGCCCAAGGCAGGCATGCTGTTTGTGTTCCGGGCACAGCCCGCAGTCCGAGGGGCACCCGTCTTTGACCTCGGTCTGGAAGGCCAGCGGCAAGGTGCCCGGCTTGTTGAAGCGGGCACTGTCCACGTATGCCTGCGCGTCCGAGTACACCAGCGCCTCGAACGGGCCGTGTTCTTTACAGCGTTTCCGCAGATACACCTTGCCGCCACGGATGTTGACCTGCGCGTCGATCACAACCTTGCAGACTGGACAGATGCTCTTCGTGTATTCGAGAAATACCTCGTCCCGGTCGACCCTCTCGTTGCGCATCGAAACTGCTGGCTCCGCTACCGATTCGGTCATCAACACCTCCATTGCCGCATAGGAACCCTGCAAGCACAGTCCCAACCCTGCCCGACCCGCCAGCGGAGTGTCAGCGAAACAACACATTGGAAGGCCGGTGGCGCGTCGCGACTGCAATCGCCCATGACTCGGGCCATGACGGACTTGCTTTTCGTAGGGCCGGCGAGGCCGAAATCCCAGTCAGTTGGAATGAATCGAGCTGGGCCAGCAGGTGGGCCTTGTCGACGGGTAGTAGCCGCAGGCGAATGCCGACTCCTGGTGCAGTCGCTTCGCGAAGTGCAATCCGCAGCACTTTCCCTGTCGCATTTCGCGACAGTTCATCGACGAACCGGACATCACGCGGGGACCTTGTGCCGTGCAAGCTTCGATCGAACATGGGCGCGGACTGCGTCGGCGTCGAGAATGGAACCCGATGCCGGCACGACATACGCGGCGAGGCGTTGACCGAAGTCATTGTCGGGCATCCCGATAACTGTGGCTTCCTCGCGTTCGAGATCAATTGCCCGAAGCGTTGAAGGATAAGATCATGCGAAATTGGGAGTCGGACGGCTTCGCTCCGAACGCGGAACTCACTGCCGCACCGAAGCTTCTGGACCGCCGCTCACCGGCGTCGGTTCGGCCGGTGTAGCACTCGAAGCTTCCTCATTTCTTCGGTACCAGCTGCGCGTGTGCACTCGCGAGTGCTTGCTCGAGCAATGCCATCCGCATCGCGTCTGCTGCCGGGTCGGGGTAGATCGGGTCCACCAGGGCTTCGCCGTCGAAAAGCGCGATCATCATGCTCACCACTGCCTGGAGTTCCTCGCGTGGAAGCGCCCCCAGTACGGGATGGCGGGCCACAAGGTCGTAGGTCTGCTGTCGGCGCGTCTGGATGACGGCGGCCAGTTGTGCGCGCAGAACACGATTGGTCCGGCCCGCGACAAGTAGCTCATACATGACGGTGTTCGCGGGCGAGCGCGCCGCGGCACGGAGCCGCTCGAGTGCCGCCATCGGATCGAACGCAGCGTTGTCGCCGAGTTCGGATTCGAAGAGCGCCAAATGTTTGTCCTCAACCGCAGCTGCGGCAGCAACGACGAGGTCCTCTCGAGTTGCGAAGTATCGGAACATCGCGCCGGTCGAGAGTCCTGCCCGTTCGGCGATCTTGGCGACCGTCGCGTTGGCGTAGCCGACTTCGTAAATTGTGGCGATCGTCGAGTCGATCAGCGCGGCGATGGTGTGGTCGCGCCGCTGCTGCTGATTGCGGCGCTGTGGTCCGCGCGGAAATGGCGACGCGGATACCTCTTGTGCGGGCGAGGGTGACACACTAACCTCCATCGAGAGTAAATGTTCACTATCTAGCAGTCGCTCACTATTTGTGAGCTTACCGCTTTCTTCCGGAGGAATCATTGTCCAGCGCACGCTGTGAAGCCAGCCAGCTTCGACGGCTATCGAATGACGCGCGGGTCGACATCCGACAGCTGTTTCGGGACCGATGAATCTGCGCCTCTAGATCTCGCGCATGCGACTACTACGCCGTGCCCTCCCCGTCCGAAGTGAAGGAACTTTCTGTGATGCCTGAAAAGGTGCGTAAATACAGGCCCGCCACACTGATGGCCGCTTGCGCGTTAGTCGCGATGGCGATGTCGGCCACCGCAGTCGAGACGGCGTCCGCGATACCCCCGAGCAGCGATCCGACCGGCTACGGGCCCGTCCAAAGCAACGGGGTCCCCGCGTTTCTCAGTTCGCTGCTCAATCCAGGGCAACTTCCTCAGGGTGTGAACGATTGGTCATGCAAACCCAGCGCCGCACATCCGAAACCACTGATCATGGTGAACGGAACGTTCGGCAACATGTACACCAATTGGTCCTACTACGCCCCGACCCTCAAAGCCGACGGCTACTGCCTTTTCACGCTGAACTACAACGGCGCCACCGGCAGCCCCTTCCAGCAAACCGGCAACATGCGGGCCTCGGCCCTCGAACTCAGCGCCTTCACCGACGAGGTTCTGGCAGCAACCGGTTCGACGAAGGTCGACATGATCGGCCACTCGCAAGGGGGCCTGCTGCCGCTGTACTACATCAATATTTTGGGTGGCGACGCCAAGGTCGATACCTTCGTGCCGATCGACGGTGCGGTCCACGGGGTCAGCTTCTACGGGGTCCTGTCGTTCCTCACTTCCAATCTGATCACCTCCTCGCTGGTGGGTCTCGTCCTTCCAGCCGGCGTCGATTTTGCCGAGGGGTCGGAGTTCGTTCGCACGATGTCCGCGGACGGCTTCACGCGACCCGCTGTGCGCTACGTATCGGTCACATCGCGCTTCGATCTGCTCGTGCAACCCCCCGAAGCTGGACTTCCCCCGGCGCCCAACGTGCGCAACGTCATCATCCAGGATTCGTGCGCGCAGGACTTCGCTGATCATCTGACCGTTCTCTACGACGATATCGCGCTGCGCCTGGTGCGTAACGCCCTCGACCCCGCGAATTCGGTGGCACCGACATGCCACTTTGTTGCCCCACTCCTCAATTCCGCACCCATGGCAGGAACACGATGATCGATCCGAACGCACACCTGAATGCAACCAGACAGATCGGGATCGGAGATATCCAGAATCGGCGTATTCCGCTGCACTGGAAAGCTTTCCGCCAAAGAACGCGACTATCCAGCGCACGCATGTCCACGGTGGTCGTCTGCGCCGTCACCGTTGCACTACTCAGTTCGACCGTAGTGGCGCAACCGGCTGCCGCAGCGCCGGCAACCCCGCCGCAGCCCGCCGGTGCCGGCCCCCTCCTCGATCCCGCACCAGCACCCGCCATCTACCCCAATGTTGCGGTCCAGCGGGATGTTCCGGTCACGATGAGCGACGGCACGGTGCTGCGAGGGGATATCTATCGCCCCGCCGATGCCAGCGGAGCGCCGGTATACACCCCGATGCCGACCGTGTTGGCGATGACCCCGTACTCGAAACTGATCAGCGCGATCGCCGACGCCGTGTACAGCGGGACTCCGATCGGCGACATCGTCGACAACGTCACCCGCTCGATCGACTTGTCCGGCACGCCGTTCAACGGGATCACCGATCTGACGCAGTCGCTGCCGGGGGGCATTCTGCAAACCTCGATCGGCGTCAATCGCAAGCTCATTGCTCGCGGCTTCACTCAGATGGTCGTCGACGTTCGCGGCACCGGCGAATCCAATGGCGTGTGGGAATTCCTCGGGCCTCGCGAACAACAGGACACCCTCGACGTTCTCGCCTGGATCAGGCAGCAACCGTGGTCCAACGGAAAAATGGGAATGGCAGGCAGCTCCTATCTCGGCATCAACTCTGTACAGGCCGCAGCCAAGAACCCACACGGTCTCGACGCAATCTTCCCGATGGTGCCCAGCTCACGGCCCACCGAACTGCTGAACCTGGGTGGAACCGCTTCGCCATTCGTTCCGCTGTGGTGGGTCGCAGTCAACGCCTTGAAGATGGCGCCACCGTTCCAGTCGATCATCTCGGGGCATTTCGACCCGCAATGGTTCATCGACCGGATCACCAACATCGGACCGCGACTACCTGAGGGCCTGGAGTGGCTCTTCGGCGGACAAGGCCCGCTGGCCACCAACTCGGAGATGCTCAAACAGCGCGACACCGATCCGACGCAAATCAAGACCGCCGCAACCATGGTGGTCGGTGGCTGGCACGACCTTTTCGTCAACACGACCCCGGAAATCTACAACAAGATTCCGCTGGCCCCCGGCAAGAAACAACTCGTTATGGGTGACTGGTACCACGTGCAACCTGGGCGCGGAGCGGGCCCGGGCACACCGCCGAACATGACCGACCTCGAAGTGGCGTGGTTCGATCACTGGCTCGCCGGGGTCGACAACGGCATCGACCGTCAAGGACCCGTTTCCCTCGCACAACAGGGCGGCACCTGGACAACGACCGGCCAGTTTCCACGGCCCGACACGACCTATCGCCGCCTATACCTTTCCGCCGACCCGAGTGGTACTGCCGGCCACAGCGTGCACGACGGGACACTTTCCGACCAGCCTGTCGCGACACCGCAGCGAACAACCGTCTCGCCGGGAATCGCCGCGGTCTGTTCACGCGATGCGGCGCAATCCAGTGGCGGCGCACTGGCGGTACTCGGATTCCTCTGCGCCGACAGCGATTACGTCCAAGAATCGAACGCACTCTCGTTTACTTCCAACGCCGTCGACACACCCACCCAGATCTCCGGGCCGCTCAATCTGCACATGATCACCTCGACCTCGGCCACCGAGGCGAACTGGGCGGTAACCCTCAACGACGTTGATCCCAACGGCTTCTCACAAGTACTCGCCACCGGGGCGATGCTGTCGAGCCGGCGCGCCATCGACGAGGCCGACTCCGCGCGACTGCCCAACGGTGACTACACCGACGTCACACACCCGGAAACGGCGGAATCGCTGTTGCCGGTGCTGCCCGGACAACCGACCACGATCGACCTACGAATCAACGCTACCGATGCCGTCTTGCAGCCGGGACACCGACTGCAAGTCAATATTTCGGCAGGCAGCCTGCCCAAGCACATCCCCGTGCTACCGACCCTGATTGCTACCCAACTCGCGCCCCAGACCATCGAACTCGATCCAAACCAGCCCAGCTTTCTTACGCTGCCCGTCGTCGGCGACGCAGCCCTGGGAATCACCCCACCCCCGACCACCGATACTCACCAACCCCGCTGAGGAGTCCGACCAACCATGCGAATACCCCGGATTGCCCAACCACTCTT
The DNA here is from genome assembly GCA_038256175.1 of Mycobacteriales bacterium. Classification (GTDB taxonomy): domain Bacteria; phylum Actinomycetota; class Actinomycetes; order Mycobacteriales; family Mycobacteriaceae; genus Antrihabitans. The sequence goes on along the minus strand of JBBSKP010000154.1, from coordinate 1,879 downwards.
CATCGCCTGTGTCGTCGCCGTGCTGGGCTCTGGCACGGCACACGCGGATCAGCTGCCAGTCCCCTACGGCAACGGTGAAATGCTGCGAGTCGCACTCACCGACTGGAACGGTGCCGTTGCCGGCGCCAACGACTATTCGTGTCAACCGACACCACAGCATCCGAACCCAGTCGTGCTGATCAACTCGACATTCCTCACCGATGCGGTGAACTGGACGACGTTGGCGCCCTACCTGCACAACCAGGGCTACTGCGTCTACACGTTCAACTACGGACGCGACATGTACAACATCCCGCCCGGAATCAACGGACTCGACCCTATAGCACTATCGGCACAGGAGACCGCAGCGGTGGTGGACCGGGTCCTGGCTTCGACCGGCGCGAAAAAGGTTGACCTCGTCGGACATTCGCAGGGCGGTTTCGTCGGACGGTATTACATCAATGTTCTCGGCGGCGCCGACAAGGTCGACAAAATGGTGCTGCTGTCCTCGCCATGGAAAGTGGGTATCGGATCTGTCGATTTTGCAGCCATCGCCCGCAACTCCATGCCGCACGATCTGTACGACGCCGTCCTCCGCAATGGCGTGATCTGGCCGGGACCGCTCACCTTCATCGACCCTTGGGTCTTCGGTGAAATGCAGGCCGTTCAACCGCACATTCAGTACACCGAAATCACGGACATCGCCGACGAAATCAATCTGCAAACACTGGGTGGCAACGCTAGCCCTGACGTGCCGAACGCGAAAACCGTGTGGATCAACGACGTCTGCCCCATTGACCTGTCCCAGCATTTCGCACAGCCCTACTCACCGACAGCGGTGGCGTTGATAGCGAATGCGCTCGATCCCCTGCATCCCGTCACGCCGCCCTGCATATTCGTCCCGTTATACCGGCCTTGATACCGCTCCAGGCCGCTCGATCCACGGACCGCCCGGGCGCCGCTGGTCGGTTACATACGAGTCTGCAAGGTGGACACGCCAGCACCGGACAGATCGGCGACTGCGGCAGCGCGGCCGGTCATCGCAAGCAGCAGACTGTGGATCGGTCCCGTCACCTCGGGTCCCGATCCGGTCGACCAGTCGGCGTCTACCGCCCTCAAAGTGAGTCCAGCGATCCGAGTCTTCGCGCCGATCAACAGGTTCGACGCTTTGTAGAAATCGGCCACACGTACCACGGCATCCGGCGGAAACGTGTGCGCAATGCCCAGGGGACGGCGGATGTCAGCGCTGTGGATGATCGCCTCACCCAGCATTGCGTCGATCGGACCGGGAGGATGGGTGGTGTCGGTGAGGTGAGCGCGGAACTCCGCCAGACCGTCCGCTGGGGTGCTGGCACATTCGTGTGCCACGTCTTTGGAAGCCATGGCGTCGAAGTTGAATCCGGCTCGCGCAAACTTGCCTACGAACTTCGCGGGCGTCATCTTCGCGGTCGCCGTCATATGCGCAAACACCTCACGAATCGACCATTGCGAGCAGAGTGACGGCGCCGCCCACTGCGCATCGGTGAGCGACTCGAGATCGTCAAGCAATGACTGCCGCTCCGCGTGGATGATCGGCCACGGGTTCGGTGCTGCCATGGGGTTCCTACTCTCCTTCGAGAATCGCCTTGAGCCGGGCCAGGTCTTTTGTATTGGCTCGTTTCATCGCTAGCACCATGACAGGCGCGGCAATCTTCGAAAAACCTGAAGGCTCACCGCGATTACGCAACGTCATCCTCGTCGAACCGTGCGGACCGTCCTGCCACGAATACGTCGTCTCCATCGGAAACGGGCCTTCCGCCGTGCGCATCACAAATCGCTCATCGGGCACCAATTCGGTCACCGCGTAGGTGTACTCGAGTTTCCGCCCCAAGAACTGGGCCGCAAACGCGAAACGTGAACC
>JBBSKP010000153.1:0-12586 GCA_038256175.1 Mycobacteriales bacterium | reverse complement strand
CGGATGAACGTGGCGGAACTCGGCCGTGTCGGATCGCACAACGATCAGATGCAGCAGCTTTTCGTGCTGCTCGTTGAATCGAGTGACGACCGCGCCGTGCTGGTCGAGTATCCGGAAGCTCAGTGTCCCTGGCTGATTGGCAACCGGAGGAGCGCTCACCTCGCCGAGGGTGTAGCCATCTTCCGATATCTGCAGGCCGCCGGGGGTGGTGGGGCCGTGATCCATTCCCTCCATTGCACCGTCCGAATCATCGTGTGCCGAAACAGGTTCGGTCGGTTTGTCGACAACGCGACCCAGGCCGAAACCTGCACCGAAAAGGAGTGCCAGGCCGACGATGAACGCCGCGAGCTTCGTTGGTGTGCTCATGATGCCTGGCTTGCCGCGTAGCCGGCCTCGTCGATGGCAGCGATGACATCGGCCTCGTCGAGTGTGGTCGCGCTCGTGATGGTGACGTGCCCGGTGCTCAATTCGACAGCGACGTCGGTAACACCGCTCAGCTTGCCGATCTCCGTCCGCACCGAGTTCACGCAGTGGTCGCACGTCATTCCACTGATGTTGTAGCTGGCCGTTGACATGGCTACTCCCTGACTCGTTTGGATACCGTGTCGGGGTATCGGCCCGACACTTCGGACCATACCCCCAAGGGGTATCGAGTGCAAGCAGGCAGCTACGCCGCTCGTGAGTCCTTTCGGAGGGCCGGTCCTCCTAAAAGACTCACAGGGCCGGAGGCCTTATCGCATTCCTGTACCTCGCACCCAAGAGCGCGTGCCGCTGCGACATCGCCAAACATTCGTCTCGCAGTTCCGGCGGATCGAGGACAGTGAAGTCGACATCGAAAGCCGAGAGCCATCTCGCAGCCGACTGCTGGCTTTCCGCGCCGAGCACGAGCACACACGTCGCGTCGTCCAGTGCTTCGACGCTGCCCCAGTCCGAGTGCACCATCGGCACGATCTGCTCGATCGGGGCGTGTAGGAGGACGCGCGCTCGGGTTTGGTTGACGGCCCTGTTGATGCCCCGCTCGACGAATTCCGCCGCACCACCCGGTGGCAACTCCCGTGCGCTGAACCGTGGTCCGGTGGGAATCTTCGGCGTCATCCGGTCGACCCGAAACGAACGCCAGTCCGACCTGTTCAGATCCCACGCCATGAGATACCAGCGCATCCCGGCGCGAACGAGTCGGTGCGGTTCGACCTCGCGCCGACTCTCTTCCCCGGTGTGGGTGCGGTAGTCGAAACGGAGCCGTTCGCGGGCGTGGCAGACAGCTGCGATGCTCGCGAGGACGGGCGCTTCGACAGCGGACTTCGCCGCAGGGCGCGGGACGACGTCGATGTCGAGCGCTTCGAGGCGGTGGCGCAACCGCGACGGCATCACCTGACGCAGTTTCGTGAGCGCGCGCAGCGAGGCTTCGCCGATGCCCACGACCGGACCTGTAGCTCCCGACTGCAAGCCGAAGGCGACGGCGATGGTCTCTTCGTCGTCGAGGAGCAGCGGCGGCATCTCGGCACCTGCCCCGAGCTGGTAGCCGCCACCGACGCCCACGGCTGCATTGACCGGATAGCCCAGGTCACGTAGGCGATCGATGTCACGCCGGACGGTACGTGTGGTGACGTCGAGTTTGTCGGCGAGGTCGGATCCGGACCACTCGCGCCGAGTTTGCAGTAGTGACAGCAGTCGCAGTAAGCGTGCCGATGTTTCCAGCATGTCGAAAGAATGCCACGCATCGAGGTCCAAAGCTGTCCTAAATGGACTTCGCTGCAGGTGAGTGCGCAGTCACACCCAGCGCTGCATGCGTACGATGCGCGTGGTTCCCACTAAGCTGGGACCTTGTGCTTTCCGTCGTCCCGCGTCCCGTCACGGTTCGCGCACCCTCCAAGGTCAATTTGCACCTTGCTGTCGGCGACTTGCGACCTGATGGCTACCACGAACTCACCACTGTCTTTCAGGCGCTTTCGTTGAGCGACGAGGTGGAAGTGGTGCCTGCGAAGGCGCTCGCCATCCGCGTGCGCGGCGAGGGCGCGCGCGATGTTCCGACCGATAAGCAGAACCTGGTCTGGAAGGCAGCGACCCGACTTGCGCACAAGGTCGGCCGCGAGCCGCTAGTAGAGATCACGATCGACAAGGGAATTCCCGTCGCAGGCGGCATGGCAGGCGGTAGCGCCGACGCGGCCGCGACCTTGCTCGCGCTCAACACCCTGTGGCAGCTCGAGCTCACGCGCGACGAATTGACGGAGTTGGCGCTCGAACTCGGCAGCGATGTTCCATTTGCTCTGCACGGCGGCACTGCGATCGGGACCGGGCGTGGCGAGAAGTTGCTGCCGGTGCTGTCCCGCAACTCCTTTCATTGGGTGCTTGCGCTCGCGAAGGGTGGACTGTCCACGCCGGACGTCTACCGTGAGCTCGATCGCCTCCGCGGCCAAGGGCAGCCGCCGCGGATCGGTGACGGCCAGAAGTTGATGCAGTCGCTCGCGTCCGGGGATCCGCATCAGCTCGCACCGCTGCTCGGCAACGATCTGCAAGCCGCTGCGTTGTCGCTCAAACCCGAACTGCGGCGCACACTCAGAGCGGGAATCTCCGCGGGTGCGCTGGCCGGGATCGTCTCCGGCTCGGGGCCCACCTGCGCGTTCCTGTGCGAGGGTCTCGAAGAAGCCGTCGAAGTAAGTACCGAACTATCCGGCGCAGGAGTGTGCCGCAGCGTCCGCATCGCGACCGGTCCGGTCTCCGGCGCCCGCGTGGTCGACGTCGAACCTAGTGGAAAGCCATAAATGCCCAACCTGATCAACCTTGAACAGGTGTCGAAGTCGTTCGGCATCGCACCGTTACTCGATTCGGTCTCCCTCGGCGTGCATGAGGGTGAACGGATCGGCGTGGTCGGCCTCAACGGCGGCGGCAAGACAACATTGCTCGAAGTGCTCTCCGGCGTCGAAGAGGTCGATGCTGGACGGGTCAGCAGGGTCGGTGGGCTGCGCATGGCCGTCGTCACGCAGCGCGGAGTGCTGCCACCCGGTTCGACCATCGCCGACGTCGTGACCGCTCCGCTCGGCGACGCCGAACACGAATGGGCAGGCGACGCCCGGATCAGAAACGTGCTGTCCGGGATCGGGATCTCCGGGCTGGGGTTGGACAGTCTCGTCGACAACCTGTCTGGTGGCGAGCGTCGCCGGGTCGCGCTCGCTGCTGCCCTGGTCCAGGACCTCGACCTCCTTGTGCTCGACGAGCCGACCAACCACCTCGACGTCGAGGGCGTGCAATGGCTGGCGGACCATCTCCTGAATCGCCGCAGCGCCCTTGTCGTTGTGACTCACGATCGGTGGTTCCTCGACACCGTCGCGACGCGGACCTGGGAAGTGGTCGGCGGTTCGGTCGAAAGCTACGAAGGTGGCTACGCGGACTGGGTGTTCGCACGGGCCGAGCGCGATCGCCAGGCCGATGCCGCCGAGTCGCGGCGTCGAAACCTTGCGCGCAAGGAACTGGCGTGGCTGCGCCGCGGCCCGCCGGCCCGGACCTCGAAGCCGCGCTATCGAATCGAAGCGGCCGAGAGTCTGATCGCCGACGTTCCGGCGCCGCGTAACAGCATCGAACTGGCGTCGTTCGCACGTAGACGACTCGGGAAAGTGGTCGTCGAGCTCGAGGACACTCGGCTGGAGTCGCCGGACGGTCGCGAGCTGCTTCGCGATCTGACGTGGCGGCTCGCGCCGGGGGAGCGGGTGGGTCTCGTCGGCGTCAACGGGTCAGGCAAGACGACGCTGCTGCGCGCGCTCGCCGGCGATGCCGAGCTGGCGGCTGGCAAGCGCATCCAAGGCAAGACCGTCAAGATCGGTTGGCTGCGCCAGGAATTGGACGACCTGCCCCTCGGCATGCGCGTGCTCGAGGCTGTTCAGGATGTCGGTGAGCGAATGATGCTCGGCGACAAGGAAATATCGGCCGGACAGCTAGCTGAGCGGCTCGGCTTTGCGCCCGCGCGCCAGCGAACGCCGGTCGCGGACCTCTCCGGTGGTGAGCGGCGACGCCTGCAGCTGACGCGAATTCTGATGGCGGAGCCGAACGTTCTGCTCCTGGACGAGCCCACCAACGACCTCGATATCGACACCCTCCAACAGCTCGAAGACCTGCTCGACAATTTCCCGGGCACCCTTGTCGTGATCAGCCACGATCGCTATCTGATCGAGCGGGTGTGTGACACGACGTGGGCCCTGTTTGGCGACGGTGATCTCAGGAACTTGCCGGGCGGGATCGAAGAGTATTTGCGTCGTCGCAAGGCGATGGCATCGGCTCCTTCCGACAATTCGATCAAGCCGGCAGAGCCGGCGACCGACGCGGCGACCTACCGGGCGGCGAAGAAGGAACTCGGCCGGATCGAGCGGACCATTGTGAAATTGGACGAACGCGAACGTGCGCTGCATGCGGCGCTGGCGGATGCGGCGAGCGAGCCGGAGAAGCTGACGACGCTGGGCGCCGAACTCAAAGCAGTCGTTGCCGATAAGGGCGTCGCCGAGGAACGCTGGATGGAGCTCGCGGCCGAGCACGAGTGAACCGGTCGCTCGACGAGCTCAGTGGTTGACGGGCTCGGTCTCTGGAAGTGCGTGGCGTGCGACAGGTTCGGGCTCTTTCTGCGCCGCGTCGTCGTCGCGCGAGACCGGTGCGGCGTCCTCGATGAATCCGCGTATCTGAGCGATGATCTTGGATCCGTTGGCGGTCAGCTCGTTGGCGAAGTCGGTCTTCTCGCCGTTTGCCAACGACTCCAACGCGCGGACGATTTCTGCACCGGGAGGAGAGCTGGCCGCCACCACTTTCAGCACAGGCTCGGCGCGTTCCAGAACTGCTTTGGCGAGCATACGAAGCTCTTCGACGATATCGGCGTAGTCAGCTGTCGTCGGGCGTTACTCCAAAGTTGAACGGATCACCAGTACTTGTAACCCGGTTTCCGACGATAGCCGAGACTGCGCGATGCCCGCCGGGGATTGCGCGGACTCGGATCAAGTGCGAACCAGAGATTCCGCATCAAGTGCCGAAACGCGTTCGCGCGCATAGTGAAATGACAATGTTCCGAACGGAAAACCGTCCGTATTGTCCGTTGCAATTCCTGGGTTCGGTATATGTGTCGGAAGGTCACCGAAAGTGCGGTCAATTCGCCCCGAAGCCGACCTCAGGTGGTATTAACTGTCCCGATGAAGTGGAGCTACGCCCTTCCTGCCGTGCCCGTTGTCGGTGTCGCCGCCCTGGCTGCGTACGACCTCATCCAGAAGCCGCACGCGTTGCTTCGCAACTATCCAGTGCTCGGACACTTGAGATATATCCTCGAGGAAATCGGACCGGAACTGCGCCAGTACATCGTCACGAGCAACGACGAAGAGCGCCCGTTCAGTCGAAATCAGCGGCGCTGGATCTATGCGTCGTCGAAGCTGCAGAACAACTACTACGGCTTCGGCACCGACAACAATATGGAGTACACGCACGGGTACCCCATCATCAAACATCGGACATTTGCCGATATTTCACCGGCTGCTGGCCAGCACGCCGGTGAGGAGGACGGGATCCCTTCCGCGAAGGTGCTCGGCGGACCCCGCAATCGACGGCTGGCTTTCCGGCCGCGTTCGATCGTCAATATCTCGGCGATGAGTTTCGGATCGCTGTCCGGAAATGCCATCGAGGCGATCAACAAAGGTGCGTCGATCGCGGGGTGCATGCACAACACCGGGGAGGGCGGTCTTTCGCCGTACCACCGAAACGGCGGCGACCTGATGCTGCAGATCGGTACCGCCTACTTCGGTTGCCGCGATGGCAAGGGCAGGTTCGATGTCGAGAAGCTAAAGGACGTTGTCGGGTCGGGGCCGGTCAAATCCATCGAAATCAAGCTGAGTCAAGGTGCCAAACCTGGCCTCGGTGGCATGTTGCCCGGGGCCAAAGTGAGTGCGGAAATGCCCGGGATCCGGGGAATTCCGGAAGGTGTCGATTGCGCGAGTCCTTCGCGCCATGCCGAATTTCACGATGTCGACAGCATGCTCGATTGGGTCGAGTTCATCGCCGACGAGACTGGACTGCCCGTCGGAATCAAATCGGCGGTCGGGAACATGGACTTCTGGGACGATCTGGTTGCCAAGATGGCCAGCACCGGCCGGGGCGTCGATTTCATAACCGTCGACGGCGGCGAAGGCGGAACCGGTGCTGCACCACTGATTTTCAGTGAATCGGTCGCCTTCCCGTTCCGGGTGGGATTCACCGAGGTATACAAACGCTTTGCGAGGGCGGGGATTGCCGACGACGTCACCTTCATCGGTTCGGGCAAACTCGGGCTGCCCGGCAATGCGATCGTGGGATTCGCACTCGGTGCCGACATGGTGAACGTCGGCCGCGAAATCATGTTGTCGATCGGTTGTATTCAGGCGCAGAAATGCCACACCGATGCGTGTCCGACGGGTATCACGACGCAAAATGCTTGGCTTGCACGCGGACTCGATCCCACTCTCAAGTCGGTCCGCGCAGCCAATTACATCAAGACGTTGCGCCGCGACCTACTCAAGGTGTCCGAAGCCTGCGGTGTTGCCCATCCCGGTTTGATCAGTACCGACGATCTCGACATTCTTAACGGCTGCGAAACCGCGACGTCGCTACGAGCTGTATATAAATATGAGACGGGTTGGGGCCAGCCGTCTGCGACCGATCGAACGGAGATCACACGCTTGATGACCGGCGCATCGCAGGGTGGCGCTGCGCCGGTATCTGCGACATCGCGGGTGTGAGCGTTTGACGGTCCGCAGTGCTCGTACCTGGGGAGTTCGATAGGAGAACCGCGTGCCTACATCCAAACCCGACACCAAGCCACACGTCGTCGTGCTGTTCGGCGCGACGGGTGATCTTGCGCGCCGAAAGCTGTTACCCGGTTTGTTCCATCTGGCGATGTCCGACCTCGCGCCGGACATTCGCATTGTCGGGACGTCGCTCGACGAGTTCGATGACGAGAATTTTCGCAGTTTCGCGCAGAGCGCCTGCAAGGAGTTCTCTCGAAGGCCGGTCGACGACACCACCTGGGCGCAGTTCGAGCAACGCTTGCGCTATGTCCCGCAGGCCGCCGGACCCGAGGCGCTCGCGGCGGCGGTTCGGGAGCAGGCCGCGTTGCTCGACGGTGACGTCCGGTTACTGCACTACCTCAGCGTGCCGCCGAAGGCAGCGCTTGCGGTCATCAGGATGCTCGAAGAAGCAGATCTGATCGCGCACTCGCGAGTCGTCATGGAGAAGCCGTTCGGAACGGACTTGGCAAGTGCGACAGCCCTGAATGCCGCTATCCACGAAGTGTTTTCCGAAGAACAGATCTTCCGCATCGACCACTTCCTCGGCAAGGAACCTGCGCTTAACATTCTTGCTTTCCGCTTCGCCAATGGATTGTTCGAACCGATCTGGAATCGCAATTTCATCCAGGGCGTGCAGATCGATGTGCCGGAGACTCTCGGGCTCGACGGGCGCACCGGGTTCTACGAAGCGACCGGCGCGTTCAAGGACATGGTTGTCACACACCTCTTTCAGATCCTGGCTTTCATGGCGATGGAACCACCGACTGCCCTGGAACCCCGCGCGATCAGCGAAGAGAAGAACAAAGTCTTCCGGAGTATGTGCCCGCTCGATCCCAAACAGGTCGTCCGCGGTCAGTACAACGGATACCGCGCGGAACATGGTGTATCGCCGGAGTCGGACACCGAAACGTTCATTGCGCTCGAATGCGAGATCGACAACTGGCGCTGGGCGGGTGTTCCCTTCTACCTGCGCACCGGCAAACGGCTCGCCGAAGGGCAGCGGATCATCTCGATAGCGTTCCGGGAACCACCGAAGAGTATGTTCCCCAGCGGTTCCGGCGTCGGTGCGAGCGGTCCTGACCATCTGACATTCGATCTCGCCGATGCCTCCAAGGTGTCGCTCTCGTTCTACGGTAAGCGGCCCGGACCCGGAATGAAGCTCGACAAGCTCAGCCTGCAATTCGCATTGCAGGACACCGAACGCGTCGGCGACGTGCTGGAAGCGTATGAGCGGCTTATCCTCGACGCAATGCACAATGACCACACGTTGTTCACCACCGCCGAGGGCATCGAACGGTTGTGGGAGGTGTCGGAGCCGCTGCTCGCGGATCCGCCGCCGGTGCGCAGCTACGAGCCGGGATCGTGGGGCCCCAACGCGATCCACCAACTGATTGCCCCGAATGCTTGGCGGCTTCCGTTCGAGCGAGCGTGGCGAGACAAAAAGTAGAGGACCGATTATGCAGCTGGGAATGGTTGGACTCGGCCGGATGGGCGCCAACATCGTGCGGCGCATTCTCTCCGACGGTCACACCGCAGTGGTGTTCGACACGAACCCCGACACGGTGTCCGAACTCGCAGCGGAAGGGACAACCGGCACCACGACATTGGCGGAGTTCGTTGCTGCACTGGAGAAGCCGCGCGTGGCGTGGGTGATGATCCCCGCGGGCATCACCACCAAGGTGATCCATCAGCTCGCCGACCTCATGGAGGAAGGCGACATCATCATCGATGGCGGCAACAGCCGGTACCACGAAGACATTGAGCGAGCAAAGATGCTGCAGCCGAAGGGTATTCACTACGTGGATATCGGGACGTCGGGTGGTGTGTTCGGTCTGACCCGTGGCTACTGCCTGATGATCGGCGGCGAGCCGGAACCTGTCGCGCACCTGGATCCGCTGTTGAAGTCGATCGCGCCGGGCATCGGAGTCGCGGAACGAACTCCTGGGCGGACAGGTGAACCGTCGACCGCAGAACAGGGCTACCTGCACTGCGGCAAGGCCGGCGCGGGACACTTCGTCAAGATGGTGCACAACGGAATCGAATACGGCGCGATGGCTGCCTACGCCGAGGGGCTGAACGTTCTGAACAAGGCAGACGTCGGGGTGCGTGGCAAAGGTACGTATTCGGCCGAGGAGACTCCGTTGGACCGGCCGGAGTGGTACGAGTACGACATCGACATTCCCGAGGTCACCGAAGTGTGGCGGCGCGGTTCGGTCGTAGCCTCCTGGCTGCTGGACCTCACGGCGGCCGCGCTGTACAGCGATCCGAATCTCGACACCATGGGCGGTCGCGTCTCGGACTCCGGTGAGGGCCGCTGGACGATCGATGCAGCCGTCGACGAGGGTGTCCCGGTGCCAGTGCTCGCCGCGTCGCTGTTTCAACGCTTTTCGTCCCGCGACGAATCGCTCTATGCGGACAAGGTGCTCTCCGCAATGCGCAAGGCGTTCGGCGGGCACCACGAGCTTCCGAAGGCGGACTGAGCAAACTACAGCCAGCCGACGTAGACCAACGCGAAGGCGACGTTCACCGCCGAGAAAACGAGGATCAGCAGGACCGACGAGCGGATGACGGCGGTCTGCGTCCGCGCTCCGCGCAGCAGGAAGTGATAAGAGCCGAGCAGGATCGGCGCTGCGGCGAGCTGGATCCAGAGTTGCCTGTAGGGGAAGACGTAATCGATCGCCGAAAGCGTGATCGCGATGGCGCAGGCCATCGCCATGGCGATCAGCCCGATCACGTGAGTGCTGCGGCGGCCCAGGCACACTCCCACAGTGTTGTAGCCGCTGGCGACGTCGGCGTCGTAGTCGGCGAGAGTGGTAGGCAGATACAGGGAGCTGCCGACGACGATTCCCAAAACTGCCATGACCCAAGGGAATTCACTGAGTGGTTTGGCGACGGTCCATCCTGCTACCAAGGCGAATCCGCCGACCGCGACAGCATTCGTTGCGACGTCCCAGCCGGGCCGCGTCTTCAGCCGCAACGGGGGAACGCTGTACATCCAGCCGAGCACGAGCCAGCCGAACGTGAGCGCTGCCATCGCCGGTCCGACCGTGAACGCAATCGCCAGGGTGATGGGCGCCGTCGAATAGGCGAGAACTCGTGCGGCGTGTACGGACAGCCGTCCGCTCGGCAGGGGTCGATTCGACTTGCGCGGATTACGGAGGTCGCCGGGCAAGTCCACTGCGTCGTTGATCGCCAAGACCGACAACCATGCGAGCGGTCCCATCACGATGATTCCGGTGACGAACGGCCGGATATCGCTGACGCAGGCGTCGGTCAGTGGGGCACAGGTACTGGGAACGAATCGGTGCGTGGCTAGCACGTATCCCAGGCAGAACGGCAGCAGCGACGTGATCCACACGCTCGGCCGGGAGAGCGCCAGCATGTCGGTGACCCGACGAACGAGTGGGCGCGAGGGACGCGCCTCGGTAACCATGGTTGCGTCCCCCCTTTGCGTCTAAGGCCAGCGGGGTTCGGAGCTAGTGCCCTGACTTCTTCTTCTTGTTCTCCCGCAGGTGCGGCGGGCCCTTGCCGACGATCTTGTCGGCGACCACGCTCTTGTCCCAGCCGCCCGCGTGGTATCCGTCGAGGCTGAAGCACGCCTCGGAGAACTGTCTGCCGAACAGAGACAGATAGATGCTGCGGTACACCTCGACGGTCTTCTTGTTGTTCTCAGCTGCCTCCATCGCTGCCGGATGCGCACTGAGCAACGAATAGCGGCGGTAGTCCTCGACCGGCTCCTCGGAGAAGCGGACAAGTCCAAGCCGGTTGAGGTTCGCCAGATAATGCTGATCGCGATCCGGCCATGCGCAGCCCGCCATATCCGCGATCATGTTGATACCGCCCGCAATTCGCTCGGAACCTACCCCGAACGGTGTCTTCGTCCGGATGTCGATCGCAGGCTGCGGACCTGAGACGGCGAGGAACCGAAGGATGCGGGCTTCGTCGGGAACCAAGGCATCCAGAATCTGTTTGAACGACGGATGCTGCTCGCGGGGTTGCTTCGACACATCCCATGAGATGTCGATCAGGCTGTTGCCCTGCGTCCGAAGGTCGCTGTAGGAAGCGCCGTGCCTGGGTGAGCCAGGCTCGCCGCGACCGTCGATGCCCAGGGCGTTCCACGCGGCCGACCGGACCTGCTCGACTCGTGTATCGATAATCCCGGTGATCGGCTCCCCGGTGCTGATGTCGTGGGCGATCTCGTTTGCGGTATCGATCGATCCCTTTGTGAACGCGCCCATCGCTCGCAGGATCGATTTCCCCGCGAACTTAGCGAGACCTGCAGCGTCAGTGGGGCTCGAGCCCGTGGACACGCCTGCGCGGGCAAAGTCGCCAGCAAGACTTGACGTAGGGCCTGCCGTGTCGTTGGCCGATTCCGTCTCTTCGGGATTGTCGGGAGCGGTAGGGGTCATCTCATGCTCCAAATATCAGGATGTGGACCGCGCCGACTACGATTCCGAGCAAGCCACCGTGCACGTAGAGTAGCCAGGCGTCCTGTTCGATTGCGGCGTACAGCATTTCCATGAACTCGCCGGGTCTGAGTTCACGCAACTTCTGTGTGGCGAACTTGTCCAGTTTTTCGGCCTGCGCCTTGCTGAACTCGGCGTCGCTGATCATTCTCGGCGCCATGTCCAAGGCGACTGTCCCGGCGCCATGCTTGATAGCTTCGAACTCCGTTGAACCGACTGCGACGCGGACCATCGACTTGATCGGACCGAGGATGCGGCTGATTTCGTCGGCGAGGATCTCCTCCATCAGCCCGACCGTCTTGTCGCCGCGCGGCCCGGCAAGCATCTCGTTGGCCAGGTTTGGCAGCGTGATGATTTGGTAAGCGAGTGCGTGGCCGAAGTCGCCAGCGGCTTCGTGCTGGCGCTTCGCGAAAAGCGCTTGTTTCCACAAGTATTTGTACCGGGGCTGCGGCTCACCAGGCTCGAACACAACCTTGATTGCGATGACATTCACCGCGATACCGATCAGCATTGCGCCAATCAGGACCATGAGCCATGCCGGGATTGCGCTCAGAATCGGAATACTGTGGTGGAAATGGAGATACAACGCAAGGACGATGCCGAAGGGGAATCCGAGTAGGCCACTTCGAACCATGAACCTCAGTTCCGGGCCGCCGAGACCTTGGATGACATCCTTCAGCACGCCCGGGTTCTGCCGGAGGAAGCCGACCACCATGAGTTTCACGTCGATGAGCTGATCGACGTTGTCCCCGATCGCGAGGAATGCTCGGCGGGAAATCGCAGGCAGCTCGGCCTCGATCCGGGTGTAAAGGACTTCCCGCAGTTGCGGCGGCAGATCGTGCCACAGGTCCGGATGTTCGCGTTCCATTACGGCATCGGTCATCGGCCGTATCTCTGGTTTGGCAAGCACGGCGACGTAGTCGGCGATTCCCTCGGGATCGAGCTCTTGGAAGAAGTCCTTGACATTTCCGATCCTGGAGATCGCTTTGTCAACGCAGATGCTGGCCATCTTTTCGGCACGCGCCGGGATGAAGCCCTGGAATCCGAGAATCCCGCCCGGTGCGAACACCGGCAGAATTTGTACCTTGCGCGGAAAGAATGGGAAGACCGTTTTCAGGCCCGGCATGTAGAAGCCGGTGAAATGTACTGGAGCGAACAGCATGAGCACGCCGGTCCAGTTGGTCAGGAGTCCCGCGATGGCACTGAATATCGGGATGCTGATGATGTCGACGACAAACTTCGACTGTCCGGTCATCTCCTCCCAGTCGAGGAAGGTTCCTGAAGCCAGTAGGGACACGCGGCGCTCCCTTGCGGAAAGTAGATGAGTAGGTCGGT
>JBBSKP010000152.1:0-12607 GCA_038256175.1 Mycobacteriales bacterium | reverse complement strand
ATCGGAGGACTCGTGCGCGACGATCGGCTCGAATCCGCGTTCCCGGCACACCCTGAGTGCCCATTGCGTGGCCGCTGTGCGCTTCGGTTCCATGACCCATGGGACGTCCCGGATTCTGCCGAAGTCTGCCTCCAAAGACGCGTCGGGTAGATAACCGCGGATTGGATCGGTACCGAGGACGGTCGAGTGAATGCCGCCGCCCGCGCTGCTCTCGGTACCGGGGTAACCGTCGGTGATGACGGCGTCCACGTCGCGGGAGACCAGGCGCACGGTGGCGACATCGGGGTCGAACAGGTGCAGTCGAACGTTCAGGCCCGGGAACTGATCGACGAGTGAAGCAAGAGCCGACGGCATGATCGATCGGCTGATGGTGGCGAACGCCGCGACGTTCACAATGCCCTGGGGGCGCTGATGCGATGTGGCCAGATCAGATTCGGCTCGTTCCACTGCGGCGAGGATGGCTTCGGTGTTTCGCACCAACTCCTCTCCCGCCGGAGTGAACTTGACGTTGCGTCCGACCTTCTCGAGCAGGACGACTCCGGCCTCCTTCTCCAGCAGCGCAAGCTGTTGGGAGATCGCGGAGTGGCTGTAGGAGAGTTCCCTGGCGGCCGCGGTCATGCTGCCGCGCAGTTTCACTTCACGCAGGAGCATCAATCGGTGCAGATCGAGCACAATCGAACCCTCTCTGGATCTTGCAAATAGCAAGAATATGCGTCACACCATCGGGAGCGGGGAACGCGGTTTGGCCGCCCCATACGCGAATGTCGACTGCAGCGAGGAGAGGGCTGGAATACGCCGAAGGTGTTTACGGAGGAAGGCTTCGTACTCGCCGAACGACGGCGTGACCACCTTCAGCAGATAGTCCTGATCACCTGCCAGCAGGTATGCCTCGACGATGTCCGGAAGTGCTTTGATGTGCTCCTCCACCGCAGCGAGTACCTCGTCGCTGTGCTGATCCAACTTGATCCGGACAAAAGCAGTGATCGGCAGGCCCACGCTGGCCTGGTCGACGACGGCGGTATAGCCGACGATGATGCCCTCCTCCTCCAACCGCCGTACGCGACGCAGGCACGGTGACGGCGAAAGGCCCACGCGGTCAGCCAGGTCCTGATTCGAGATCCGGGCGTCCTGTTGAAGCTCCTGGATGATGAGGCGGTCGGTTTCGTCGAGGGTCATAATTGGCAGATTCTGCCACAGTTTCGATATCGAAAGGTTGATCTGCGCAGTGTTACATGCTGTTAATGACTGATCATGCCTCACACTGCTACCCTTCGTATTACACGCGCGACACCGAATTCCCCGATGCTCGCCGTCCCGTCAGGGAGGGGCCAGGTGCTACTCACCACGCCGTCATTGCACCTCGATCCGCTGTGGCGCCTGTCCAGTGACTGTGCTGCCGACCAACGCCCCGAACGACTCAACCTCGTGCTCGGCGTCTATCGCGACGAGCACGGGATTTGCTCCGTGCAGCGGTCCGTGCGGATAGCCGAAGCCCGGCTCGCGGCGCTCGCAGTGCCGAAGGAGTACACGAGCCCGTCCGGGAACCTCGCGTTCAACGCCGCCATCACCGATTTGATCCTGCGCGACAGTTCGCTCACCACACGCGCGACCTCCGTTCAAGCCGTCGGGGGTACCGGCGCCCTGCGGCTCCTTGCGGAGCTGCTCGCTACGACCGGACCCGAGCGCACCGTCCACCTCGGCACGCCCGCGTACGTGAACCACCCCGGGCTCTTGCGTGCGGCGGGGCTACGTGTGCAGGAGTATCCGATCGCGCAGAACGGGCGCCTCGACGCCGACGCCGCGCTCGACGCCGCTCGGACCGCGTCGTTCGGCGATGTGCTGCTTCTGCAAGGTAGCTGCCACAATCCGACCGGGCTCAGCATGCCGCTTCCGGTGTGGGACGAGCTGGCACACGTCATGGCCGAGCGTGGTGTGGTGCCTTTCATCGACCACGCCTACTTCGGTCTCGGCGACGGCCTGGAAGAAGATCTCGAGGGCATGCGGCGCATGCTCCGCATCGTGCCGGAAGCCCTTATCGCAGTGAGCGCTTCGAAGGCGTGGGGCGTGTACAACGAACGCACGGGCTGCGCGATAGCCGTGACGTCCAGCCATGAGCGCGGCGAATACGTCCGAGGCGTTCTCGAAGTCATCGCCCGCGCCGCCTACTCGCAGGCTCCGTCGCACGGCGCACGCGTCGTGGTCGAAGTTCTCGACGATGCCGCGCTGCGTGCCGACTGGCGTGCCGAGCTGGAAGAGATGCGACTGCGGCTGACGGGACTGCGCAACGCGCTCGTCGACGAACTCACCGCAGTCGACAGCAATCCCGCGTTTGCTGCCCTGCGCGATCAACGTGGGCTGTTTCTCCGACTACCTTTGACACCCGAGGAGATGGAGTGCCTACGGAGGCAGTACGCCGCCTATGGGATTCCCTCGGGCCGCATCAACCTTGCCGGCATTCCCGCGGCAGCCGTTGCACGACTGGCAGCATCGATCGCTGCGGTCATCGACGGCGCGATCCGGCCGCGACAAGCGAGCTAGTGACCGATGTTGGTCGATCTGATCGTCAAGAACGCGCGCGTCCACACCGGTGACAACCGGTCGCACGTCGTGAACTCTCTTGCGGTGCTGCAGGGACGCGTGGTGGCAACCGGAGAAGGAACCGAAGGGCTGCAAGCGCAGCAGACGATCGACGCCCGCAACCGGGTCGTACTACCAGGCTTCAATGATGCTCACGCACATAGTGTCTGGTTCGGCATGACGCTGATGGAAACCGATCTGTCCACCGTCGGATCCCTCGACGACATCTATCGAACCATCGAAGACCGGGCTCGCGAGACGGGTCCCGACGAGTGGATCGTCGCATCCGGCTTCAACCCAGTCCTCTTGCGAGGCGCACTACCCGACCGGGACGCACTCGACCGAGCCAGCGGTGGCCGGCCGGTCTGGATCAAACACGCATCAGGCCACTCCTGCCAGGTCAACGGCATCGGTCTCCGCCGGACCGCCGTCCTCGACCATCTCGATTCGGGAATCGACGGCGGCAAGATCGTCACCGACGAGAATGGCCGGCCGACCGGTGTCCTCGAAGAGCGCGCGATGTCGTTGGTACGGGACATACTGCTGCCGTACCCGCTCGCCACGATCGAGCGAGCGCTGGATCTGGCAACGGCCCAGTACGCACGGGAAGGACTCACCAGCGTCACCGATGCCGGCGTCGCCGGCGGCTGGATCGGCAACGCGCCCGGAGAGATTGCCGCGTATCAGAACGCTCACGAGCACGGCATCTTACGCACCCGCATGCAGGTCATGCCCGTCATCGACGCGCTCTCCGCTATCGAGACACACCACGACGAACCCATGCGTCGCGGACTGGCCGCGGGCATGCGCACCGGCTGGGGCGATGAGTGGGTCCAGCTCGGGCCAGTGAAGGTCTTCACCGACGGATCCATCCTCGGACGCACGGCTCACATGACCGAACACTACGAGGGATGCCCTGG
The DNA here is from genome assembly GCA_038256175.1 of Mycobacteriales bacterium. GTDB lineage: Bacteria > Actinomycetota > Actinomycetes > Mycobacteriales > Mycobacteriaceae > Antrihabitans. The sequence continues at coordinate 9,110 of JBBSKP010000152.1, read as the reverse complement.
CCACCAGGGCTACCTGCAAGAGGACGAGCAGATCATGCGCGATCGCGTGCTGTCTGCCTACGCCGCAGGATGGTCCCTCGCACTGCACGCCGTCGGCGACGCCGCCCTGGACCTCGCTCTCGACATCATCGAGGAAGGCATCCACCGACATGGCAGCCGCCGCGTCCCCAACCGCGTCGAGCACGGTGTGGCGGTCCGACCCGAGCAGGTAACTCGCCTCATCGAGCTCGGCGTTGCCTGTGTTGTCCAGCCCAGCTTCATCCGCACCTTCGGCGAAGGCATCCGCCGCGCCGTCGGCCCCGAGCGAATCGCGTGGGCGCAGCCGGCGCGAAGCTTTCTCGACGCCGGAATGCCCCTCGCCTTCAGCTCTGACCGGCCCGTCGCGCCCGGCGCCCCGCTCGCCGGCATCCAAGCGTTCGTCGAGCGGATCACAGAAGACGGCCACCCGTACGGACCTGCCGAGAGGATCACGGCAGACGAAGCGGTCCATGCAGCCACGGTCGGTTCGAGCCTGGTCACCGGACAGATCGCACAGAAGGGGCGACTGATTCCTGGTCAGCTCGCCGACATGGTCTTCCTCGATGCACATCCCGCCGAGGTCCCTGTGGCGGACATCGGATCCATCCCCGTACTCGCCACGGCGGTCGGTGGCATCTTCACCCACCGCAGCGACGAGTTCTAGCTCCCGAAAGGAGCACACCATCAGCATCGAGACCACGAACGCTGCGGCTCGCACCCGCGTCGCGCTCGTCACCGGCGGCACTTCTGGCATCGGCGCTGTCATCGCAGCACGACTCGTCGCCGACGGACTCCACGTCGCTGTCACGAGTCGCACAGCAGCCCAAGGTAATTCAGCCATCTACGCCATTCAAGCCGACATCACGCAACCCGGCGAACCAACCCGCGTCGTCGAGCGCACCGTCGACCGCTTCGGCCGACTGGACGTCCTAGTCAACAACGCCGGACGCCGCCACGCCGGTCTGATCCTCGACACCCCGCTAGACGAGATCACCGACGTATTCGCTGTGAACACCTTCGCGGCGATGACGATGACCGCGGCAGCCGCACGGGTGATGGCTACCCAGCGCGACGGGGTGATCATCAACATGCTGTCCCGCCTGGCGAGCGTCGGTGTGTCCACCCTGACCGCGTACACCGCGTCCAAGGGAGCCCTTCTCGCATACACGCGCGGCGCGGCGATCGAATTGGCACCGCACAATATCCGCGTCAACGCCGTTGCGCCCGGGATGACCTCCACGCCTCTCATCGACGACTGGCTGTCCGACCAAGAGGATCCCGAGCAGACCCTCAACGACGTCATCGCCAGCATCCCGCTCGGGCGCCTCGGTACCGCCACAGACGCCGCGGCCGCAGTCTCCTACCTGGCCTCCGTCGAAGCCGCCTACCTCACCGGAGTCTCCATCCCGGTCGATGGTGGGTACACCGCCCAATAACGCTCGCCCGTAACTGCACGACGATCAGAAAATGCTATTCGGGTCGTAGTACTTGTCGACGTTCTCGCAGCCGATACCGACCGCGAGCGTGAAGGTTTGCGGCGGGTAATCTGCCGGCTTCGTGACGCCGGTCGCTATGTCCACGGCGATCGCCAGGGCTTCCTCGGCGGCCAGCGATGGTGAGTTGAGTCCAGTGGAGATGTACTTACCCGTGCAACCGCCCGCCTTGATCAACGCCTCGCCCTCTTTCTGGCCGTCGGCCGATGCAGCTATGTAGACGTTCTTGTACTGCGCCTTGTCTTTGACCACGTTGTATGCGCCCAGTGCCATGGAGTCGTTGAGTCCGAGGACGAGATCGACATCAGGGTTCGCGGCTAGCATGTTCTCGGCTGCAACCTGTCCCTTGTCCTGGGCGTAGTCGCCGCTTTGCTCGGCCTTGATCTCGTACGTCACGCCGCCTTCGGTCAAGCCATCCAGGAACCCTTGGCGCCGATTCGGCCCCACGTTCTCATCGGTCGCAGGACCGGTCATGATGACCATCTTGATGTTCTTCTTGCCCATCCCCAGGAACCGTTCGGCCGTGATCTTCCCCGACTCGCGCCCGATGGTGAGGTTGTCCGACTGGACACTCGTCGTCCCGGTTCCCGGCACGCTGGTGTCGATGTAGATGACCGGAATCTTGGAGGAGATCTGGGTCATCATCTCCTTCTGACCTTTGACGCTCGTGGCGTTGACCACCAAAACATTGGCGCCCTGGGCGATCATGGCTTGCATCTGGTTCATCTGCACGACCGGGTCTTTGTTGGCCGCCTGGAACAGGAGCTTAAAGCCCTTGTCCTTGGCTATTTCTTCGGCTTTCACCTGCATGGCCGCGAAGTACGGGGCCTGCAACTGCTGCTGGGCGAACCCGATGACAACGTCCTTGACGTCGGTCTGCACGCCACCAGCCGGAGTCTGAGCCGGCTCCTTGGACGGATAGATGTTGCCGCAAGCGGTCATCGTCAGCAGTGCGGCAGCAACTGCCGCCCCAACGACCAGTGCTCGGCGTCGTCTGTTTTTCGTCATCTGCTTTCCCTCCGCGCTCGAACTGGTCACTTGGCCACTGGTTGCGTCGAGACGGCTTTCCTGCGACGAGTGAACTGCACGGTGGCCAGCGTGACCGCTACGAGGATCAACCCACCGCGGAAGGCATCCTGCAGGAAGGTCGAGACATTCAGCAGGGAAAGCAGATTGGCGATCACTGCGAAGATGATGGTGCCGACAACCGCCCCGAACACCTTGCCGTAACCGCCGGCCAAGCGGGCACCGCCGATCACGACGGCTGCAATGGCATCGAGTTCCATCAGGTTGCCCGCGGTCGAGGTGCCAGTCGCGAAGCGGCAGAGGAACATCCAGCCGCCCAGGCCAACCAGAAGGCCGGCCAGGATGTAGACCGACCACAGCGTCGCCTTGACCGGAATGCCGGAGCTGCGAGCCGCCTCCTTGTTGGACCCGACGGCGTAGACCCGACGGCCCCAGACAGTTCGGTTGAGCGCGAAGCCAATTGCCAGCACAGCCGCGATCCAGATGAGGGCCAGGACTGGGATGCCAAGGAACGTTTTCTGCCCGATCTCAGCGTAGGTGGACGTGGCATCCGGAATGATCGGGATGCCGTTGCCGTAGGCGTACACGAGACCGCGAGCCAACGCGAGCATGCCAAGAGTGACAATGAACGGTTCGAGTCCACGGAACGCCACGAGCCCTCCGTTGATTGCGCCGACAGCGCCGCCGATCACCAATGCCACGACAAGTCCGAGCAGCACGTTCGGACCGCCGAACAGGCCAGCGGTGATGACCGCGGCGAGACCGAGCGCCGAGCCGACGCTGATATCGATTCCACCGGTAAGGACGACGATCAGTTCTGCCAGCACGACGACGCCGATGATCGACATCTGCAACAGCAGGTTCGTCACATTGGTCCCGCCCCAGAAGATCGAACCTTTCGTGACGGTGGCAACCAGGAGCAGGGCAACGAGGATGTAGAGGGCGTATTGCGACTTGAGCCATGTCGTGATGGCTTGGCCGCGTGAATAGTTTTCTTCGTAGTGGTGCACCGGGGGCTGTGTCGACGTTGTGCTCATGATCGAAAGGTCCTTAACAATAGGGGAATACAGCAATAGGGGAAGACGTCAGTCGCTGCTTGTCAGCGCGGTCCGGATCAAGTCGTCGGTATCGGCTTCCTCGGGGTCGAACTCGCCCGCGATCACGCCGTTACGCATCACCAGAATTCGGTGGCAGAGCGAGAGCAGTTCCTCGGCTTCGCTGGAGACCACCAGGACGCCCTTTCCACGGGCAGCAAGACGATGGATGATCTCGTAGATGTTGGCGCGGGCACCTACGTCGATACCTTTGGTCGGTTCGTCGAGGACGATGAAGTCGGGATCGGTCTCCAACCACTTGGCGACCACGACCTTCTGCTGGTTTCCACCGCTCAAGGTCCTTGTGTAGGTCGATATTCCGCCCTTCACCTGATACTCACCGATCAGTTCGCGGACGCGCTTCTTCTCCACGCCGGTCCGCACGACACCCACGGTGGACATCCTGGGAAGGACCACGAGGCTCATGTTCTCGCCATTGTCGAAGTCGGTGACAAACCCTTCCAGCCGACGATCCTCAGTGACGTAGGCGATCCGTTTCGACACCGCGGATCGAGGTGTCGGCAGGTCGATCTCGACACCCTCCAGCTTGATCGAGCCGCCGACGGCCTTGCGCTGACCGGTGATCGTCCGCGCCACGGACGAACGGCCACTTCCGACAAGACCGTAAAGACCAACGATCTCGGCGTGATTCACGTCGAAGGACACGCCGTTCGCGGTACCGCCGACGAGGTTGCGGAGCTCCAGCACCGGCGTCTTGGCGCCCGACGCGACCGGAGCAGGGCGGTCGAGGGCTTTCAATGCCTGGCCGATCATCAGCGTGGTGATCTCGTCCGGATTGCTCTCCGACGCGTCCAAGACTTTTACCAGTTGGCCGCTACGGAGCACTGCGATCCGATCGCACATAGCGAACACTTCGTTCAGGCGATGCGACACGAAGATGATCGATGTGCCCGCCTTCTTTTCGCGGTCGACCAACTCGAGAATGTCGTTGAAATGCTCTTCACTGGTCGACGCCGTTGTCTCGTCCAGAATCATGATCTTGTGGTTGGTCACCGCGGCCCGGCTCAGTGAAAGCATCTGCCGCTGACCGGGTCCCAAATCCTTTGCCAATTGGCGAGTACTCAGATGCCCGAGACCGACGCCGTGCAGCACGTCCCTCGTCTGCTGACTGTTGGTGTCCTTCTTCGTGGCCCAAGGCCGAATGTCCTTGCCCTCCCTGAGCTTATAGAGCCAGACGTTCTCGCCCACGGTGAAGTCGTCGACTATCAGCGGCTCCTGATGCATCATCAGCACCCCGGCCTGCTCGGCCTCGGCGGCGTTGCGCACTGGATGCGGACATCCAGCCACCGTGATCTCGCCGTCGGTCGGGGTCTCGACTCCGGCCAGCAGCTTGGCGAACGTGGATTTGCCGGCCCCGTTGGCACCGCACACTCCCAAGACGCTGCCCGCATAACCCTCGAGATCGACCCCGTCCAGCGCCTTGACACCTGGATAGTGCTTCTTGACACCGACGGCTGTGAACGCCACCTTCTTTGATCGGTCCGATCTTTCGGCTGCTTCAGTCATATCGCTTGCCTCGTTCGTGCTCGGCGGATCAGGACGGGATGAGGGAGACCTTCACCGACTCGTTGCCGCTTGCGACAAGGTCGAGGCCCTTCTGAAATTCGGCCAACGGCAGTTGGTGGCTGCAGATTCTGTCCATCGGCAACACGCCTGACTCGATCATCTTGATTGCGGCCGGCCAGCAGTAGGGCCCGAGGTGGGCACCGAGCACATCCAGCTCCTTGTCGTCGCTGATGATGCTCCAGTCGACGGACACGTCGCTTCCGAAGACGCCGTACTCGACGTATCGTCCCAACTTTCGTAAAAGGTTGAGACCCTGGAGAACTGCGGACGGGTGACCGGTGCCTTCCAGATACACGTCGGCCCCGTAACCGTCGGTGAGGTCGCGTATCACGGCGAGCGCGTCCTGCTCGGCGATGTTCACGGTGAAGTCAGCGCCGCACAGTTGCGCAAGTTCCAGTTTCTCGGGCGCCAAATCCAGCGCCACCACGTGCATCGGGTTCTTGGCTCGCGCTCCGGCGACCATCCCCAGTCCGATGGGTCCGCAGCCGGCGACCACGACGACGTCCTCGAAGGTGATCTGGCCACGTTCGACCGCATGCAGCGAACACGCGAGCGGCTCGGCGAATGCCGCATGATGCGGAGCAATGTCACCGGAGACTTTGTGCACCAAAGCTTCTGCGGGATAGACCATGTAGCTAGCCATCGCACCGGGAGTCCGGCGTTTGAATCCGTAGATATCGTGGGGTCGGCACATGTGGTACTGGCCGCGCCGACAGAATCGGCATTCCCAGCACGGCACGATCTGTTCGGACACCACGCGGTCGCCGACGGCGATCTGCCACCGCGCTGCGGCCGCATCGTCGAGTTCCACTACGCGACCGACGAATTCGTGTCCCGGGATCACCATGGTCTCTGTCCAGGCCGGGCGAGAGTCGTCACCCCAGAACTTCGCCGCTCCGTCGTAGCACTTCAGGTCACTAGCGCAGATTCCGACCGCTTCCACTCGCATCAGCGCTTCTCCCGGTCCGCGGACCGGCAACGCAACGTCTTCGAGTCGGTAGTCACGCGGTCCATGACAGACCACAGCCTGCATCGTTTCGGGCAATCGCTCCGTCATCAACGGTCTCCTGACTGTTTTCACAGGTGATTCAAGTCACACTAGCGCCACCGTGCACGTTTGTACAGAGAATCTGTTCACGTTGTTCATATTTCGCGAACAGATGTTCAGTGCCATACTCACGGGGTGCCGAGGTCCGCGAAGGAGAAGCCAGTGGCCGGTGTCGACGACTCGCCACCGGACCGCGAAGCCACGCATTTCGCGCCGGCGCTGCTCTATTCGGCCGCGAAGCTGTACTACACCGAAGGCGCCACGCAGGCCGACGTCGCTGCCCAACTCGGCACCAGTCGAGCGACGGTCAGCCGGCTGCTCGCGGAAGCCAAACGCCAGGGCATCGTCCGTATCGAGGTTGTCGCACCGGCTGAGGCGGCCTCAGGTGATCTGGCACATCAGCTAGCACGGGCACTCGGCCTCACCTCCGCATACGTATGCAGGCCATTGCCCAACCCCGGGCCCGGCCGAACAGTTGCCGACGTGATGGGCGGTACGTTGGCACCTGCGGTCGGCCGCGCGCTGGCCGGCGCGGGCCTGCAATCCGGCGACGTGTTGCTGGTGTCATCGGGGCGGACCATTTACGAGGCCGCGAAGTTCGAATTAACTACGCTGCCAGGGGTATTGGTCGCACCGACCCTCGGCGGCAACGATCAGCCCGACGAGTGGTACCAGACCAACGAGATCACCCGATTGGTCGCAAATCGTGTCGGCGGACGGGCGATGTACTTGTTCGCGCCCGCGCTGCCGGGCCCGGATCTCTATCCTTCGCTCTTCAAAGACCCCACGATTCAACGGGTGGTGCACCTGTGGCCGCATGCGCGGTGCGCGTTGATGGGTGTCGGCGCTCCGCCGCTGATGCGTTCGGACATACCGCGATTCGTTCCGACAGGCTCGTCGTCGTTGCGCGCGGCCGTCGGCGATGTGTGCTCGCGCTTCTACGACCGGTTCGGCGAATCCGTCGAGTTCGAGGGCAGCGACCGGCTGATCGCAGTGGGGCTGGACGTATTGCGGCACATCCCGGTGACGATTGCTGTCGCCGTCGGCACAGACAAGGTCGACTCGATCATCGCCGGAGCGCGCGGCGGCTATTTCAACCAGCTCGTCACCGATCCGGCAACGGCGGCAGCCATACTCGCCAGCCCGGCCGTCGCCGAAACTACGAAGTGACAGGCAACCGAACCAAGTCGTGCACCAGATCCTTGGTCGCCGGATAGAGCTGCGACCAAGTCTGATAGAGGTCGTCGTACATTTCGCGGTTGCGCGGATCGGGTGTGATCTCGTATGCAATTGTCGCCCAGTCGGTTTCGGGCGGTATCACACCCACTCCGATGGCTGCCAACAACGCGTCGCCGTAACTGGCACCGATCGCCTGCTCGGGAACGAATTGCGGACGGCCGGTGACATCGCTGAGGGTCTGGGCCCAGATCGGACTGCGCAGACCGCCGCCGACAGCCACCGTCCGCGAGGCCGCATGCGCGTCGTCGAAGCGCTCCAGGATCTGCCGGATGCCGAACGAGATGCCTTCGTAGACAGCACGAAACAGATGACCCCGGCCGTGCCGTAGGGACAGTCCCGCGAACACTCCCCTGGCCGCCGGGTCGAAGACCGGGGTTCGCTCGCCAGCGAGGTACGGGAGCATCAACAAGCCGTCGCTACCGGGCGCAACGCTCTGAGCCTCGGACATCAGGGTGTCGAACGACGCCCCACCGGTAACCGTCTGCAGCCAGCCGATCAGGCTGCCCGCCGTCGACGTTCCTGCAGCCAACGCCAACGTGCCGGGCTCGACGCCAGCTGTCGTCCACAGCGCCGGATCACTGTGATACTCGCCGATGACCTGCACAAGAAACATCGTGGAGCCGTACATCAACATCTGGTCGCCGGGATGACGCACACCCACGGAGAACGCTTCCGAGTACGCGTCGACGGTTCCCGCGACCACCGGAGTACCCACCGGAACCCCCGTAGCCGCAGCGGCTCCGGCATGCACGACACCGACAACTTCGCTCGGCCAGAGCAGCCTGGGCAAAGGCAGATGCCCGCAAATGCGTTGCGCCCAAGGCTCATTCCATCCGAAATCACGGGTGATGTACAGCGGGTCGCACTGGCTCGCAGTGTGATGATCGAGAACATACTCGCCGGTGAGTTTGGCCGCGATGTACGAATTGGATCCGTACCAGCCGCGCGCTCGCGCAAACACCTCAGGTTCGTTGCGGCGCACCCATTCCAGTTTGGGCCCGACGGCCTGGCTGGACAGCCGCGTCCCGGCCTGTTCGAGGATGTTTTGCTCGCCCAGCTCTGCAGTCAACGACTCGATTTCCGCTGTGGCCCTGGTATCGATGCCGTAGAGAATCGCCGGGCGAAGCGGACGCAGATCGGCGTCGCACAGCACCAAACACGGCCCCGCTCCGCTGACACACATGCCGGCGACCCTCGAACCGGTGGGGACGGCGGCCATCAGGGCTGCGCTGACGTCGCAGACCTCGCGCCACCACGTGGCCTCGGCATCTACCTCGACCCATCCCGGCCGGGGCAGCAGCATCGCGTGCGCGACCGTCTCTGTCGCAATGACGGTCCCGGCCGAATCCACGAGCACACCCTTGGTGCTGCCCGTACCCATATCAATTCCGAGCAGCAACTCCACCCGACCAACACTACGCAGGCCTTCGGCCCGTGAGTCTTTTAGGGCTCTTGTGCTCTAACCGCAATGCCGCGCAGTTAAGCGTGTGACTGGTGTTGCAATTGTGACACGCCGTGTGAGGTGTCAGTAGGACAGCGGAACCCCCGGTATCGATGGACTGTCCGCCAAAGACGCCATCGCACCTGGGAGTTCCGCTGTCTGTT
>JBBSKP010000151.1:0-12723 GCA_038256175.1 Mycobacteriales bacterium | reverse complement strand
CATGTGTTCGGATTGCCCACCGCTACAGGCGGAGTCGGCGAACCAGCGGAGCCGACGGCCATCGGGGTTTACGCAGCGATGCGCACAACACTCGAGCGGGTGCTCGGTCGGTCGTCGTTCGCGGGCGTTCGCGTCACGGTCAGCGGTCTCGGTCAGGTCGGCTCGCGCCTCGCGACGCGCCTTGCTGCCGAAGGTGCTGTGCTGACTGTCGCGGATGTGAATCTCGAAAAGCAATCGCTCGCCGTCGAACTCGGCGCACGCTGGGTGTCCCCGACCGATGCCATCGCTGCTCCGGCCGACATGTTCGTGCCGGCCGGTGTCGGTGGCGTGCTGACCGACGAGGCCATCGACCGCCTCGATTGCCTGGCCGTCGTCGGTGCCGCGAACAATCAGCTAGTCGACGAGTCCGGGGCGCAGCGCCTGGCTGACCGGAACATCTTGTGGGCACCCGATTTCGTCGCCAACGGCGGTGGTGCGTTGTTCGCCATCCTCGTCGACGGCGAAGGTCAGCAGTATGACGATGTGCTGCTCCGAGTCGAGAAGATCGGCGAGACAATCGATCTCATCTTCACTGAGGCGGAACGCACCAACACGACGCCGCTGGCCGCCGCACGCCAGATCGCCCGCGAGCGCCTCGGCAGCTAGGTCAGCTGCAGCGACTCCTCTTCCGGTAGAACCCGGAATTCGGTTGCTTCGTCAGCCATTTCGGACAGCCGGGCGTAATAGATGGATCGCCCGGCGTCCGAGATCACCTCTTGGTGGATGGGGAAGGCGAACCGTGGTTTTACCGCTCGAAGGTAATCCACGGTTTCGCTGATCTTCATCCAGGGTGCGGCGGCCGGCAGCGCCAGGATGTCGACCGGCTGCTCCGGTACGAACAGTGAGTCACCGGGGTGCATCAGCTGGCCAGGATTGTCGGCGGTTCCCACCAGGTAGACCGTGTTGTCGATAACCGGGATGTCGGGGTGAATGACGGCGTGCCGCCCGCCCGCGCCGAGCACCTGGATTGCGCCGACCGGCGCGACGTCGCCGGGCCCGACGGCAGTCCACCCGTCGCCGAGCTGCGCAGCGGTCTGCGGATCGGCGAACAGCGCCGCGCCGGGATTGGCGTCGACCAGCGCAGGCAATCGCGCGGCGTCCACATGATCGGGATGCTGATGGGTGATGAAGATCGCGTCGAGACCGGTGATGCCCTCGAAACCGTGCGAAAAGTTGCCGGGATCGAACAGGATCTTCGCGCCGTTCAGTTCGACGAGGATGCAGGAGTGCCTGAAGTGACTCAATCGCATAGGGCCAGTATGCGCCGGTCGAACAGTGCGGGGTCCTGACCGGTAAACTTCCGCCACGTCGGAACTTCACCCGTACGTTCAATTACCTAGGAGCAGCCCGTGGCTCGAGTCGTGGTCGATGTCATGCCGAAGGCCGAGATTCTCGACCCGCAGGGACAGGCGATCGTCGGTGCGCTGCCGCGTCTCGGTTTCGATGGCGTGTCCGATGTACGCCAGGGCAAGCGGTTCGAACTCGAAGTCGACGATAACGTCGGCGACGCCGAGCTCGAGAAGATCGCAGAATCGCTGCTCTGCAACACCGTGATCGAGGACTGGAAGGTAACCCGACTCCCGTGAGCGCACGCATCGGAGTCATCACTTTCCCCGGCACGCTCGACGACGTCGATGCCGCGCGCGCGGTGAAGCTCGCCGGCGGTGAAGCAGTGAGCCTCTGGCATGCCGACGCCGATCTCAAAGGTGTCGACGCTGTCGTCGTTCCCGGCGGCTTCTCCTACGGCGACTACTTGCGCGCCGGAGCGATCGCCCGTTTCGCGCCCGTCATGACCGAGCTCGTCACAGCCGCCAGCAACGGATTGCCGGTGTTGGGGATCTGCAACGGCTTTCAGGTGCTCTGCGAGGCCGGGCTGCTACCAGGCGCGTTGACTCGCAACCAGGGCCTGCATTTCATCTGCCGTGACCAGTGGCTGAAGGTCGAATCGACGTCGACCGCGTGGTCGTCGCGGTACGAGCCCGGCGCCGAAATTCTTGTCCCGCTGAAGTCGGGCGAGGGCCGCTTCCAGGCGTCCGAGCAGGTGCTCGACGAACTCGAGGGCGAAGGCCGCGTCGTATTCCGCTACGCAGGCGAGAACCCCAACGGGTCCAAGCGCGGCATCGCGGGCATCGCGTCGGCCAACGGCCGGGTTGTCGGTTTGATGCCGCATCCCGAGCATGCGACCGAGGCTCTGACCGGACCGTCCGACGACGGAATGGGCCTCTTCCTTTCGGTGCTGGACACCCTCGTTTCCACCTAGACGCCATGACCTCAGCGCAGCCGGACCTCGCCGCCGCCGTACGCAACGTTCTGCCCGGAGTGCGGGCGGACCTCGAATCGCTTGTGCGGATCGAGTCGGTGTGGGCGGATCCGCAGCGCCGTCCCGAGGTGCAACGCAGCGCCGAAGCTGTGGCGGACCTACTGCGCTCGGCAGGCTTTCCGGAAGTGGAGATCGTCGCCGAGGGCGGCGCTCCCGCCGTGATCGCCCGTTACCCAGCACCCGAAGGCGCGTCTACGGTGCTGCTCTACGCCCATCACGATGTGCAGCCAGAAGGCGACCACAACGATTGGGAGACAGAGCCGTTCGTGCCCACCCAGCGTGGCGACCGGCTCTACGGTCGCGGTGCGGCCGACGACAAAGCAGGCATCGCGGCGCACCTCGCCGCGTTTCGCGCGCACGGGGGAGCTCCTCCGGTCGGCGTGACGGTCTTCGTCGAAGGCGAAGAGGAGTCCGGCTCACCGTCGCTGCAGGCGCTTCTCGACAAGTACGGGCATCGGCTCGCGTGCGACGTCATCGTCATCGCAGATTCGGCGAACTGGGATGTCGGCGTTCCGGCTCTGACGGTGTCGCTGCGCGGACTTGCCGACTGCCTCGTCGAGGTCCGGACGCTAGAACACGCCGTGCATTCTGGAATCTGGGGCGGAGTTGTTCCTGACGCTTTGACCAGCCTCGCCCGCCTGCTCGCCACGTTGCACGACGACGAAGGCAACGTCGCGGTCGCAGGCATCGGATCGGGCACCGCTGCCGATCTCGACTACCCGGAAGATCGCTTGCGCGCGGAATCGGGCTTGCTCGCGGGCGTCTCGCTGATCGGCTCGGGTTCGATCGTCGAGCGGTTGTGGGCGAAACCGGCGATCGCGGTGCTGGGGATTGACGGTCCCGCGGCGACGGGCGCATCGAACACTCTCGTCCCGAGCGCCACCGCGAAAGTCAGCCTTCGCGTGCCGCCGGGCCAAGAGGCGCGCGCTGCGTTGGATGCGTTGGTTGCGCACCTCGAGACCCACGCACCCTGGGGAGCGCAGGTGACGGTGACCCGCGGCGAGATCGGACAGCCGTACGCGATCGACGCAACGGGTCCTGCGTACGACGCGGCACGAGCAGCGTTCGAGGAAGCGTGGGGAGTCGCCCCCGTCGATATGGGCATGGGTGGATCGATTCCGTTCATCGCCCAGTTCAACGAAGCCTTTCCGAGTGCATCGATTCTGGTGACCGGTGTCGAAGATCCGGACACCCGCGCACACGGTGCCAACGAAGGTCTGCACTGGCCGGAGTTCGAACGGGTCTGCCTCGCCGAAGCGCTACTGCTGGCAAAGCTGGCCGACCTTGCTCACTCCGAATGCGATCACCGTTTGGGCGAAGAACGCGGTGGTGGACTTGGGCAACGCTGATGGTGATGTGATGCCTGCAGTCTGCCGATCTTGAACGGCCTGGCCATGCGTATGACTACTCGAGCGGAATGGGTAGTTTTGAGACAAGGACACGTTTCACTTCGGTAGTGTCCGAGCAATGATTTCGACGGTTGTGTGGGGTACCGGCAACGTTGGCCGCGCGGCTATCAGGGCGGTCGAGGCACACCCGTTGTTGAGACTTTCGGGCGTCCTAGTCCACAACCCTGAGAAGGTCGGCCGCGACGCGGGCGACCTTGCCGAGGCGGGCAGAACACTCGGCGTCATTTCGACGGACGACATCGAAGCCGTGCTCGCCACGAAGCCGGATGCGTTGGTCTACGCGGGCTCCGGCGACGTTCGTCCGGAGGAGGCGCTTGCCGACATCACGCGGGCAATCAAGGCCGGCGCCGTCGTGGTGACGCCCTCGCTGTATGCGCTGTACAACCACCGAGTCGCGCCGCCGGAGCTGCGCGAACCTGTCTTGGCCGCGATCGCACAAGGTGGCGGGTCGCTATTCGTTTCCGGTGTCGATCCAGGCTGGGGCAACGATGTGCTGCCGCTCATGATCAGTGGCCTCGCGTCGACCGTCGATGCGATCCGCTGTCAGGAGATTTTCGACTACTCCACCTACGACCAGCCCGACTCCGTGCGCTACCTCGTCGGCATGGGTCAGCCGATGGACTACGTGCCGCCGATGGTCGCGCAAGGGGTGCCGACCATGGTGTGGGGCGGCCAGATTCGAATGATGGCCATGGCCCTCGGCGTCCGCCTCGATGCCCTCCGCGAAACTCTCGATCGGCGGCCGCTCGAGCAGACCATCACGACCGAGAAGGTGGGCACCTTCGAGGCCGGTACGCAGGGCGCGTTGCGCTTCGAGGTGCAGGGTCTGGTCGGCGAAGAACCGCTCATCGTGATCGAGCACGTCACCCGGATCCATCCGTCGTGCGCGCCCGACTGGCCGACGCCACCCGACGGCGGTGACGGTGCCCACCGCGTGATCATCGAAGGTCGCCCGCGCATCGTTGTCACCGTCGAGGCGACAGACGAAAATGGCAGCAAGGCAGCGGGCGGTAACGCCACGGCAGTCGGCCGGATTGTGAACGCAATCGACTGGCTGGTCGACTCGCCTCCCGGGCTGTACGACGCACTTTACGTCCCCCTTCATCCCGCCGTCGGGAAACTCGGCGCGCGGCTGGGCGAAAGGATTGCACCGTGAATATCGACATTCCCGAAGGAAAGGATCCGATCGGCTACGTCTGGGGCGAGATGGTTCCAGGTATCGGCCTAGCGGCATCCAAGTTCTCGCTGTCGGTCTACTCCGATTCGACGCTCGGCCTCCGGGAGTTCGAGGCCGCACGGCTCCGAATCGCGCAGATCAACGGCTGCATCTTCTGCCAGGACTGGCGGACCGAACGCGACGGCGCAAAGGTCGAGGACGGCTTCGATCAGGCGGTCACAGACTGGCGCACCACCGGCGCGTTCGACGACCGAACGAGGTTGGCGGCGGAATATGCCGAGCGGTACGCGCTCGATCATCACAGCCTCGACGACGAGTTCTGGGCCCGCATGTCCGAGCACTACAGCCAACGCGAAATCGTCGAACTGAGTATGTCGATCGGTTCGTGGCTCGCGTTCGGTCGGCTCAACCACGTCCTCGGCTTGGACACTGCGTGCGTGTTGCCCACCTAAGATCGCTGGCATGCCTCCTACCGCTGCCAGTGCCGAGGGTTTGTGCGCATTCATCGACGGATCGCCCTCGCCGTTCCACGTCTGCGCGACCGTGGCGGCAGAACTCGGCGCTGCCGGTTTCGTCGAGTTGGCGGAGGCCGATGCGTGGGTCGCGTCGCCCGGTAGGTATTTCGTCGTGCGCGGCGGCTCGCTCGTTGCCTGGTCGACCGAAGACACTGATGAGCGCGCGCCGTTCCGGATTGTCGGCGGGCATACGGACAGCCCCAATCTGCGGGTGAAGCAGCACCCCGACTTGACGTCCGCCGGCTGGCAGCTCGTCGGCCTCGAACCGTATGGCGGTGCCTGGCTGAACTCATGGCTCGATCGGGACCTCGGGATCTCTGGACGGCTCAGCGTTCGCGAGGGCAACACCGTTCGGGACACGTTGGTGCGCGTCGACCGCCCGATTCTTCGCGTTCCGCAGCTGGCGATCCACCTGTCCGAAGACCGTAAGGGTGTGCACCTGGATCCGCAGCGTCATGTCAACGCCGTGTGGGGGGTCGGCGGTCGGCCGCGTTCGTTCATCGACTTCGTCGCAGCCGAAGCCGGGGTCGACGCGGATGCGGTGCTCGGCTGGGAGCTCATGACCCACGACCTTGCACCGAGCGGGCTCATCGGCGCCGCTGACGATCTGGTGAGCGCGCCGCGGCTCGACAACCAGGGCACCTGCTACGCCGGAATGGCTGCCCTTCTTGCTGCGGCCGCCAATGAGCGGCAGGTACCGGTCCTTGCACTTTTCGACCACGAAGAGGTCGGCAGTACCTCCGACCGCGGTGCCCAATCGGATCTGCTTCTCACGGTGCTCGAGCGGATCGTCCTCACGCGTGGCGGCGGTCGCGAAGAGTTTCTGCGCACGATGGCGAGCTCGATCTGCGCGTCGGGCGACATGGCACATGCGACGCATCCGAACTATCCCGAGCGGCACGAACCCGCACACCGGATTGCGATCAACGGTGGTCCGGTGCTGAAGGTCAATCAGAACCTGCGCTATGCCACCGACGCCGCAGGAGCAGGCGCATTCGCGTTGGCTTGCGAACAGGCGGGCGTGCCGCTGCAGCGATACGTGCACCGCGCGGATCTGCCGTGTGGCTCGACAATCGGACCGATCACCGCGGCACGGACGGGGCTGTCCACGGTCGACGTCGGTGCCGCGCAATTGGCGATGCACTCGGCGCGCGAGCTGATGGGCGCCGCCGACGTTGCGGCCTATGCGGAGGCACTCGCGGCATTCCTCGCGCCTGCCTGAGTCCCTCACCGCACGCTGAGGCGCAGGACACAACGCAGCACCCGTCTAGACTCAGCGGAGGTCTATGCCCGGTGACATTCCCCCGTCGCTTCGCTCGCCCCGCCCGAAAGGACGCCCCACTCCGTGTCTTCGCACGTCGATACCGTCACCGCAGCCATAGCATCCCCTGACACCGCCCAGCCTTACAAGGAATTGGGCCTCAAGGACGACGAGTACATCCGCATAAAGGAGATCCTTGGGCGGCGACCGACCGACGCCGAGTTGGCCATGTATTCGGTGATGTGGAGCGAGCATTGCTCGTACAAGTCGTCGAAGGTCCATCTGCGGTACTTCGGTGAGACCACGACGGACGAGATGCGCGAGTCGATGCTCGCCGGCATCGGTGAGAACGCCGGCGTCGTCGATATCGGCGATGGCTGGGCCGTCACGTTCAAGGTGGAAAGCCACAACCACCCGTCGTACGTCGAGCCGTACCAGGGCGCGGCAACGGGTGTCGGCGGGATCGTGCGCGACATCATGGCCATGGGCGCGCGACCGATCGCCGTCATGGATCAGCTTCGTTTCGGTGCGGCAGACGCGCCCGATACACGCCGAGTCGTCGATGGCATCGTGCGCGGTGTTGGCGGGTACGGAAACTCGCTCGGCCTTCCGAACGTGGGCGGCGAGACGGTCTTCGACGAGTCCTACGCAGGTAATCCGCTGGTGAACGCGTTGTGCGCGGGTGTCATGCGTACCGAGGATCTGCACCTGGCATTCGCGTCGGGTGCCGGAAACAAGATCATCCTGTTCGGTGCGCGTACGGGCCTCGACGGTATCGGTGGCGTGTCGGTGCTGGCATCGGAGACGTTCGACGGCGACGAAACCGGCGGTGGGCGCAAGAAGCTCCCCGCGGTGCAGGTCGGCGATCCGTTCACCGAGAAGGTGCTCATCGAGTGCTGTCTCGAGCTGTATCACGCGAAGCTCGTTGTCGGCATCCAAGACCTCGGCGGTGCCGGACTCTCGTGCGCCACTTCGGAATTGGCCGCCGCAGGCGATGGCGGTATGCACATCGACCTGGAGAAGGTGCCGCTGCGCGCGGCCGGGATGACACCGGCCGAGGTGCTGTCTAGCGAGTCCCAGGAACGCATGTGTGCTGTGGTGACCCCCGAAAACGTGGATGCCTTCATGGCCGTCTGCGCCAAGTGGGACGTACTGGCCACTGTCATCGGTGAGGTGACCGACGGCGACAACCTGCAGATCACGTGGCACGGCGAGACCGTCGTCGATGTGCCGCCACGCACCGTCGCACTCGAAGGTCCGGTGTACGAGCGTCCCGTCCAGCGCCCCGCGGATCAGGATGCGCTGATCGCCGCGACGACGGCCGGATTGACGCGCCCGACGACGTCGGACGAGCTGCGCGCGACCTTGCTGCAGATGATCGGCAGCCCGCAGCTGTGCAGTCGCCGCTGGATCACCGAGCAGTACGACCGCTACGTCCGCGGCAACACCGTCCTCGCCGAGAACGCCGATGCGGGTGTTGTCCGCATCGACGAGGAGACCGGTCGCGGAATCGCGCTGGCCACCGATGCTTCCGGCCGTTACACGAAACTCGACCCGTACGTCGGCGCTCAGCTGGCGTTGGCCGAGGCGTTCCGCAACGTCGCAACAACGGGAGCAACGCCCAAGGCCGTCACCAACTGCCTGAACTTCGGCTCGCCCGAGGACCCGGGCGTGATGTGGCAGTTCCAGCAGGCCGTCCGCGGCCTTGCCGACGGCTGCGCCACCCTCGGCATCCCTGTCACCGGCGGCAACGTCAGCTTCTACAACCAGACCGGCCAGACGGCGATCCTGCCGACACCGGTCGTCGGTGTGCTCGGTGTCATCGACGACGTCGCGCGCCGGATTCCCACAGGCATCGGGCTGGAGCCAGGGGAGACGCTGATCCTGCTCGGCGACACCCATGACGAGCTGGACGGCTCGATCTGGGCACAAGTCACCCACGATCACCTCGGCGGCGTGCCTCCGAGGGTTGACTTTGCGCGCGAGCAGTTGCTCGCAGAGATCTTACTTGCCGGATCGCGCGACGGCATGATCAGCGCCGCCCACGACCTGTCCGAAGGCGGTCTCGCACAAGCGGTCGTCGAAGCGTCGTTGGCAGGCGAAACTGGTTGTCGGATAGTGCTTCCCGAGGGTGCAGACCCGTTCGTTGCGCTGTTCTCCGAGTCCTCCGGTCGAATATTGGTCGCGGTGCCGCGCACCGAGGAACCGCGATTCACCAAAATGTGCAGCGCCCGTGGCCTGCCGTGGACCAGGATCGGCGTTGCCGACGAAGGCTCCGACTCCGTAGAAGTGCAGGGGCACTTCTCGGTTCCGATGGCGGAACTGCGCGAGACTTTCGAAGGGACACTGCCTGCGATCTTCGGAGCTTTCAGCGCCTGAGTCAGCTGGCAGGGGGAATTCGGTGGACGGTAAGGCCTCTCGGTGGCCAGGCGCGTCGCTGCTGCTCCGCGTCGAGAAGGCGATAGACCTCAACTACGTCGGCCTCGTCGTCGCCGGAGTGTTCTTCGCGTGGTCGGTGACACCGTCGTTGTTGCCGCGCGACTGGGAGTTTCAAGGCCTGATCAGCGGAGTGAACGCGGCCCTTGGCTATGGCGTCGGCTGCGTCCTCGAATGGCTCTTCCGAAAGTTTGTGCGCCCCAGGCTGACTGTGCCCGAGCCACCCGAATGGGTGGTGCCCGCGGTGAAAGCTGCGGTGGTTTTCACGGTGGTTGCAGGCGCAGCGGTGATGTTGATTCAGGCCGCGCAGTGGCAACGCGAGATCACCGCATTGATGGGGATGCAAGGCACCACAACGCCGGCTTACCTGCGCACCGGCCTGCTCAGCCTGCTCGTCTCTGCGGGTGTTGTCGCGGGCTTCCGTACGGTGCGAGGGGCTGTGCGTTGGGTTGCGTGGCAACTCAATCGATGGATTCATATCCCACGGGCGTTCGCCCCGACCCTCGGCGCGGTGCTGATCTTCGTGTTGGCGATCACGCTGTTCAACGGTGTGCTGTCGAAGGCGCTGTTCGCTGTCGCCAACGCTGCCTTCAGTGTGCAGAACAGCGAAACCCCGGCCCCCGCGATACAGCCGCAGCAGCCCGAACGATCAGGCAGCCCAACCTCATTGGTCCCCTGGAAGACTCTTGGATACGAAGGGCGCTGGTTCGTATCGGAGGGTCCGCGCTCCGGGCAGATCGGCTTGATCACAGGAAAGGCTGCACGCGAACCGATTCGGGCCTACGCCGGACTCGAATCCGCCGCTGATCCAGAGCAGCAAGCGGAGTTGGCAGTCGCCGAATTGGAACGAACGGGCGCATTCGATCGCAAGGTGATTGTCGTCATCACGACAACCGGTACCGGCTGGGTGAATCCGACTGCCGCGGCGGCCATCGAATACATGTATGGCGGCGACACCGCGATCGTCGCGACGCAGTACTCCTACCTACCGAGTGTGCTGTCGTTCCTGGCCGACCGGAACAAGGCGACCAACGCCGGCAAGTTGCTGTTCGACAAGGTGCACGAACATTGGTCGGCTCGCCCGGAGCCCGCTCGCCCGAAACTGTTGATATACGGGGAAAGCCTGGGTTCGCAGGGGTCCGAAGGTGCCTTCGACGGCATCGCCGACATGCGGGACAAGGTCGACGGAGCGCTGTGGGTCGGCCCGCCGAACTCGAATCGCCTGTGGGGTCAATTCGTTTCACGCCGCGACCCGGGTTCTCCTGAAATCGAACCGGTATACGCCGACGGGCTCGTCATCCGATTCGCCGCCGATTCAGGCGACCTCGCGGAGCCGCCAGGGCCATGGCTGGCACCCCGAATTGCCTACTTGCAGCACGCGTCCGATCCGATCGTCTGGTGGTCGCCGGACCTCATCTTCTCCCGACCGGACTGGTTGTCGGAGCCTCGCGGTGACGACGTGTCGCCGACCATGACGTGGCGGCCGTTCGTGACGTTCTGGCAGGTTGCCGCCGATTTGACGAACGCGACAAGCGTGACCGCAGGGCATGGGCACAGGTACGGGACGCTTGTGCTCGACGGTTGGGCTGCGATTGCGCCGCCGCCCGACTGGACGGCTCAGGAATCGGAGCGGATCCGTGGTGCGCTGGAGGCCATGGATGCGCACGAGTAGGGATCACCGGCTTGGTGTGATGTGCGCCGCCGTCGCGGCGCCACTGCTGTGGAGCAACTGGGCGTTGCCCGCCTTGGATTTCGGTATCCGCGGACGCACGGTTGCGAATGTCGGTTTCGCGACCGGCTACAGTCTGGCGGCCCGCAGACTCGATCGCACTCTTGCATCTCCCCGCTGGATTACCAAGCGCGGCTTGATCATTGGATCCACTGCCTCGACGGTTCCGCTCACCGGTCTCGCGGTGGCGGCCGCCATCCCGGCCGCGCGGTCAGCGTTGGGGCAGCGTTCGAGCGAGCGCAACTCGGCAGCCCAGTTCGCCGAATGGGTGCTGGTGCACATTCCGGTCGGCACCGTGTATTCGGAGGAGCTGATCTTCCGAGGGACACTGAACCCGCTGCTGGAGAACAGTTTCGGCGCCCGTGGTGGCGTGGGTATAGGCGCGGTCGTGTTCGGTATGTGGCACATCCATCCAGCGCGCAGCACGGGTGAGAGCGTGAGTGGCACAGTAGTCGCGACGGCGCTTGCCGGCCTGCTGTTCGGCTGGCTGGGTAACCGGTCGGGCAGTATCGCCGCACCGGCGCTCGTGCACCTGTCCGCAAATGTCGGTGGCGCGGTCGTCGATCGCACGGTCGGAGGTAGGTAGTGGCTGGACATTCGGCGGTGAGCGCGGCGCAGCTACGGGCAGACGTACTCGCGGTCGCGCAATGGTTGGCGAGCAGCTCGCTGCCAACACCCGAGCGCAAGGTTCTCGCGGCCGCGGTGCGGTCGAGTGCGCGCACTCTCGCCCAGATCGCGCCCGGCTCGTCGGTCGAGGTTCGTGTACCGCCGTTTGTTGCCGTGCAGTGCATCTCAGGTCCACGGCACACGCGCGGTACACCGCCGAACGTCGTGGAGACCGACCCGCGCACCTGGCTGCTGCTTGTGACCGGCCGCATGGATTTTGCCGCGGCACTCGACAGTGCGGTGCTCACCGCGTCGGGCAGTCGGGCGGGCGAAGTCGCGCACTGGCTGCCACTGCTCGAGGTGTGAACTGCTCGAGGTGTGATCAGATGTCGATCGGCGCGCCGGTCGGCCCGCGATGGAAGCCTTTGCGGTCGTAGATGCGGGTAGCTACGGTCCCGACGACCACGCCGACGATCAGTCCGAACATCGTCATCCAGAAGGCGTGCAGCAGGCCCGAGTCGTAGCGGCCGTCGAAGTAGAGAATCGCCCGCACTCCGACGAATACCTGGTGCAGCGGTTCGAAATTCGCCAACCAGCCGAAGAATGGCGGCTGGCCTTGCAGTGGCACGGTGCCGCCCGATGACGGTATGCCGAGGATGATGAACAAGATCAGATTGATGATCAATCCGGCGGTTCCGAATGCGGCGAGAATTGATGTCGCCGTGATGCCGACCGCGCTGATCGCGAAGGCGCCGTAGAGGAACAGCGTCCAGGCGCGCGACATCGGCATGTCGAGGGCGGCGGCGATCCCGATATACGCGGCGGAGACCACGATTCCCATCGCGATGCAGATCGCCCACTTCACGAGCAGCGTGTGGAATCGCGTGACCCTGGCGGACGGATTGAAGACGTACCACGGACCGAACTCTGCGACGGCAAATCCCAGATTGGCGTCGACAAGTGAGCTGATGATCATCGAGCCCGTGAAGCCGGCCAAAAGCAGCAGCAATGCGTAGTAGAACGCGGACAGGCCGTTACCCGTGCCGTCCGGCAACGGATTGTATTGGACGGTAAGCACATTCACCGGTTCGGCCAACACGAGCTTGCTTGCCCCGGATATCGGCGTCGGCGTCGGCCCCGCGCTCAGCTGTTTCTCGACCTCAGCGGTGAGCTGCTTGCCAACGGTGGCATTGACCTCCGCCATTGCCTGGTTGTAGATCTGCGTGGCGAT